>JBFWKS010000211.1:0-7672 GCA_050252545.1 Solirubrobacteraceae bacterium | reverse complement strand
TCGATCAGGTCGGTCGACGCGGCACGCCGCCGTCGGCGGTCGTGCGGGCCCCGAGCAGACGCGAGATCCGTGCGGCCGCGTCGCTGACCCGGGCCGTGACCTCGTCGACGCGGGCGTCGAGCGTCGCCAGGTCACCGCTGACGTTGACCGCCGCGACCGCGTCGCCACGGAAGTCGTGGACCGCGCACGAGATGCCGATCGCGCCGCGCTCGTGCTCCTCGCGAACCGTCGCGCTGCCGGTCACGCGCACCTCGGTCAGGACCCCGTCCAGGTCGTCGAGCGACTGGACCCGGCTGTGCGGCGCGACGCCCGCCAGGTCCAGGTGGCGGTAGCGGTCGCGCAGGCCGGTGGGGGTCAGGGTCGCCAACAGCGCCCGACCGGCGCTCGTCGCGTGGGCGGGGGCGGTCTCCCCCTCCCAGGCGCCCCAGGCGGTCGCGCGGGCCGGCGGCGACTCCGACCGCAACGTCAGCACGTCCGTGCCGTGCAGCGTGCACAGGTGAACCGTCTCGTCGAGCTCGGCCGCCAGACCGCGAAGGACCTCGGGCGCGACGGTCAGCAGCCGCCGGTGGGCGGTCGCCGCCGCCAGCGCGTACAGCTCGAGTCCGAGCCGGTAACGGCCGGTGGTCGGGTCTCGCTCGACGAGCCCGGTCTCGACCAACGCCCGCAGGCTCCGCGAGACCTGGCTCTTCTCGCGCCCGATGAGCGTCGCCAGACGCACGACACCGACGCCCTCGTCCGACACGTCGGCGGCGAGCCCGCGCAACAGGTCCAGATCCCGGGTCAGACGCACGCCGCGGGGGTTGCGCTCACCGGCCGCCGGTCGCGTCGACCCGACCGTCTCGTCGACCGTCGGGACCGCGTCGTCAGGCTGCGGGTCGGCGTCCGGGGCCGTGGCCCCGGGATCGGCGGGATCGTTCGTCACACGCGCATTCTGGCGCGCGGGGCCTCGTCGCGGGGACCGGGTATCGAAGTGCGCCCTCGGTTGCGCGGGTGACAACTCCCGGTGCGCCCCCTGCATCGGTTAGCGTGGGTTCAGCGTGTCGCCGACCCTGGCATCCAGCTTCTTCACGTACGTCGACGAGAACGCCGACTCGATCCTCGGGCTCGCCTGGGGGCACGTGTGGGTCGTCGTGCTCTCGATGGCGATCGCGACCGTCGTCGGGATCCTGCTCGGGGTGCTGACCTACCGGTCGCCCACCGCGTCCGCCCTCGTCCTGACCGTCGCGGGGCTGTTCCTCACCTTCCCGTCGTTCGCGCTCCTCGGCGTGCTGCTGGCGATCATGGGGCTCGGGGTCGCGCCGGTGGTGATCGCGCTCGTCCTGTACGCGCTGCTGCCGATCGTGCGCAACACCGTCACCGGGCTCCGCGAGGTCGACGCCGTCGTCCTCGACAGCGCCCGTGGGATCGGGATGAGCACGTTCCAGCGGCTGGTCCGGGTCGAGCTGCCGGTCGCCTGGCCGCTGATCCTCGCCGGGCTGCGCAACGCCACCCAACTCGTCGTCGGGATCGCCGCGATCGCCGCGTACGTCAACGGGCCGGGACTGGGCAAGTTCATCTTCGCCGGGCTGTCGCAGCTCGGCGGCGCCAACGCCACCAACTCGATCGTCGTCGGCACGCTCGGCGTGATCATCATCGCCCTCGCGTTCGACGCCATCCTCGCCCTGCTGGGCCGCGCCACCATCTCGAAGGGGATCCGTGCCTGACTCCGCCGCCGCACCGACCGCCGGACCGGAACGACCGCCGACGCTGCGGGAGGCGATCGCGTCCGGCGGCGCGGTCGAGATCGACCTGCAGCAGGTCACCAAGCGCTACTCCGCCGACGCGCCGCCCGCCGTCGAGGAGTTCTCGCTGACGATCCCGGCGGGCGAGATCGTCGTCTTCGTCGGCCCGTCCGGCTGCGGCAAGACGACGACGATGCGGATGATCAACCGGCTCGTCACGCCGACGTCCGGCCGGATCATGATCGGCGGGCAGGACGCCGCCGAGATGAAGACCGACATCCTCCGTCGGCACATCGGCTACGTCGTCCAGCAGGCCGGCCTGCTGCCGCATCTGACCGTTCGGCAGAACATCGAGACCGTCCCGCGGCTGTTGAAGTGGGACCGCTCGCGGATCACGGAGCGCACGAGCGAGCTGTTCGACCTCGTCGGGATGGAGGAGGGCGAGTTCGCCGGTCGCTACCCGCGAGAGCTCTCCGGCGGACAGCAGCAGCGCGTCGGCGTCGCCCGCGCGCTCGCGGCCGATCCGCCGATCCTGCTGATGGACGAGCCGTTCGGCGCGCTCGACCCGATCACCCGCGACCGGCTGCAGAGCGAGCTGCTGAAGATCCAGCGCCGGGTGCGTAAGACGATCGTGTTCGTCACGCACGACATCGACGAGGCGATCAAGCTCGGTGACCGGGTCGTCGTCCTGAGGGAGCGGTCGCGGATCGCGCAGCAGGGCGCACCGGACGAGATCCTCGCCGAGCCGGCCGACCGCTACGTCCGGGCGTTCATCGGGGGCGGGGCGGCGGTCAAGCGGCTGCACCTCGTCCGCGTGGAGGACCTGGAGCTGCGGCCCTATCCCACCTTCAGCGCGACCGGCGGGTACGACGCGATCATCCGCGAGCTCGATGAGGGGCAGCTGAGCTACGCGCTGTTGCTCGACGAGCGGCGCCGTCCGCTGCGGTGGCTGCACCGCGACGAGGTCGGGGACCGGCCGGAGCACCCGGAGCGCGAGGGGCAGGAGGTCACCGGCGTGGTCACCGCGACCACGACGCTCCACGACGCGATCGACGAGATGCTCAGCTCGGGGACCGGCGTGGTACCGGCCGTCGACGACAGCGGCGCGTTCGCCGGAGCCGTCCGTCTCGACCAGGTCACCGCGGCGTTGGAGGACACCCACGTCACCCCGGTCGCCGAGCAGGCCGACGCCGCGCCCGTGCGGACCGTGGCCGAGATCACCGGCGAGATCGACCGTCGCGACATCGAGGCCGAGCAGGCCCGGCGGGACGCCGAGGAGGGGGACGCGACCGCGTGAGTCGGGGCCTTCGACAGCTGGTGCTCCCGCCGCTGGGGATCGTCCTGGTCCTCGTGGCGCTGTACGTGTGGGTGGACGGGCAGGAGCTCGACCGGATCGCGGTCAACTCGCTCGCCGGCGAGGATGCCGAGAGCGCCCACGCCTACAGCCACAACGTGGTGGTCGCGATCGGGGAGCACCTGCAGCTCGTCGGGATCTCGGCCGTGATCGTGCTGCTGATCGGCATCCCGATCGGGATCCTCGTGACGCGCCCCGGGGCCCGGGGGCTGGCCCCCGTCGTCAGCGCGATCGCCAACGCCGGTCAGGCCGCGCCGGTCATCGGCATCCTCGTCCTCGCGGTCGCCGTGTTCGGGCTGAAGAGCTGGGTGCCGTACTTCGCGCTCGTCCTGTACTCGGTGCTGCCGGTGATGCGCAACACGGTGGAGGGGATGCGTGCCGTCGACCCGGCGCTGATCGATGCGGCGCGGGGCCAGGGCTTCTCGCGACTGCAGGTGCTGCGGCGGGTCGAGCTGCCCCTGGCGGTGCCGGTCATCCTCGCCGGCGTGCGGACCGCGCTGATCCTGCTCGTGGGCACCGCCACGCTCGCGACCTTCGTCGACGGCGGCGGCCTGGGGGACATCATCAACGACGGCATCAAGAACCAACGGATCCCCGTGATGATCGACGGGGCGGTGTTGGCCGCCACGCTCGCGGTGACGATCGACTGGATCGCCGGGATCGCCGAGCGCTACCTGGCGCCGCGCGGGCTGCGGCAGGAGGCCGGGGCGTGAGCGGCGGGATCGCACGGAGGGTGGCGCTCCTGTTGGCGGTGCTGGCGATGCCGGTCCTGACCGGGTGTGCGGCCCAGTACAGCGGCGGGGGCGACGGGCCGCTGAAGGGCGCGAAGATCGCGTTCGGCTCCAAGGACTTCACCGAGCAGAAGGTCCTCGGGCAGATCGCCGTCCAGTACCTGCGCTCGCAGGGCGCGGCCGTGTGGGACCAGACCGGCCTGGTGAGCTCGGAGGCGGTTCGCGGGTCGCTGACCCGCGGCGACATCGACGCGTACTGGGAGTACACCGGCACGGCGTGGATCACCTACCTGGGCCACGAGCGGCCGATCGCCGACCCCGACGAGCAGTTCGCCGCCGTGGCGAGGGAGGACCGCGAGAAGCACGGCATCCGCTGGATCAACCGGGCGCCGCTCAACAACACCTACGCGCTCGCCGTCAAGGAGGAGAAGGCCGAGGAGCTGGGGATCACGTCGCTCGCCGAGATCGAGGACGTCCTGGCGTCCGATCGCGGGAGCGATCTGACCTTCTGCGTCGACTCGGAGTTCGCCAACCGCGAGGACGGCTTCCCCGGCGTGCAGCGCGCCTACGGGTTCAAGGCCCCGTCGGATCGCACGAAGCGCCTCGATCTGGGCCTGATCTACTCGCAGATCGGCAACGGCACCTGCACCTTCGGCGAGGTGTTCGAGACCGACGGACGGATCAAGGGGCTGGGCCTCCGCGTGCTCGACGACCCCGACCGGTTCTTCCCGCCCTACAGCGGCGCGATCTCGATCCGCGAGGAGCTGTTGCGCGAGCACCCGCAGATCGAGGAGGTCATGGCCCCGATCGCCGAGCGGCTGACGACCGAGCAGATGCAGGTCCTCAACGCCAAGGTCGACATCGACGGCCAGCTGCCCGACAAGGTCGCGGAGGACTGGCTCGAGGCCGAGGGGCTCGTCGACTGACGGTCACCGGCCGGTTAGGGTCCCGTCATGAGGCTCTACGTCTGCTACGGCACGTTCAAGTGGGGGCCGCGGAAGGGCGGGCACCCGTGCGGGCGGGCGTACCACGCGCTGCGCGACGCCGGCCACGACCCGGAGGTGATCCGTGCTCGCGGCTTCGGTGCGCTTCCCGACGCGGTCAACGGCAAGCACCGTCGCGAGGTCAAGCGGCTGACCGGCAATGCGTGGGTTCCCGCCCTGGTCCTGGACGACGGCACCGTCGTCGACGGTGCCGCGGCGATCGTCGAGTGGGCCGCGGAGCACCCGGTCGCGGCCTGAGCGCCAGAGGGCAGGCTCTCGGGGGCTGCGGCGCGGCCGCCGATCCGCCGGGTGCGGTGGACGCCGCCCCTGCGGGGCGGGGCGCGGGGTGCATGTCGCCCGCACCGCCGGCCTGCCACCATCACCACGTGCTCTCCGACAGTGCCCGCATCTTCGTCCAGGGCGGCCATGGTGGCGACGGGTGCATGTCGTTCCGGCGCGAGGCCCACGTGCCGAAGGGCGGACCGGACGGCGGCGACGGGGGTCGCGGTGGTGTCGTCGAGCTCGTCTGCGACGACGCGCTGCGCGATCTGCAGTCGTTCAGCAGGCGGGTGCACTTCAAGGCGCCGCGCGGCCGTCACGGCGAGGGAGCCCTCAAGAAGGGGGCCGACGGCGACGACCTGATCGTGTCCGTGCCCCCCGGTACGCAGGTCAGCACGCTCGACGGCACCGTGCACGACCTCGTGCTCCCGGGGCAGCGGGTGCGGGTGACCCGCGCCGGATCCGGTGGACGCGGCAACGCACGGTTCGCCACGCCGACCCGTCAGGCCCCGCGGTTCGCCGAGAAGGGCCTGCCGGGTGACGAGGGCTGGATCGACCTCAAGCTCAAGCTGCTGGCGGACGTCGGCCTGATCGGGCTGCCCAACGCCGGCAAGTCGTCGCTCCTGTCGGTGATCACGAGCGCCCGCCCGAAGGTCGCCGACTACCCCTTCACCACGTTGGAGCCGGTGCTCGGCACCATCGACGGTGAGGACCGGCAGCTGATCATCGCCGACATCCCCGGCCTGATCGAGGGCGCAAGCGACGGCAAGGGCCTGGGCCACGAGTTCCTGGCGCACGTCGAACGCTGCCGGCTTCTCGTCCACGTGCTGGACCTGCTGCCGCTCGACGGCAGCGACCCCGTGGACAACCACGCGACGATCGAGGCCGAGATCGCCGCCTACGACGCGCGCCTGGCCGCACTGCCCCGGATCCTCGTCCTGAGCAAGAGCGACCTGGTGTCGCCGGACGACGCCGATGCGGCGGTGGCCGCCTGGCGCAAGCGACTCGACCCCGACCACGGTGCCCCGCGCGAGGCGTGGGAGGACGTGCCGGCGCCCGTGCCGATCGTCGTGATCTCCAGCGCGACCCGGGCGGGGGTCGACGAGCTGCGCCGCGTGCTGCTGCGGACGGTGCCGCTGCAGGACGCCCCGGTCCGCGCCCCCGGTCCCGCCGCCGAGACGCTGGTCGAGCACCGCACGTACCGTCCGACCGCCCGCCGGGACTGGAAGGTGGAGTCCCGCGGGCCCGACGGCTTCGCGGTGGTCGGGCCCGGCATCGACCGGCTCCTCGGCCGCCACGACATCGACAACGACGAGGCGCTGGAGTACCTGGAGTCGCGCCTGCGCAAGATGGGCGTGATCGAGGCCCTGCAGGAGCAGGGCTTCGAGGCGGGCGACGACGTCGAGATCGCCGGGATCGCGTTCGACCTCGACCCGGAGGCGTGAGGCCTCCCGCCACGGCGGTGCCGGGCCAGACCTCGAGCCGGCGGCAGGAGGCCGCCGGATCCGCCGGGTGGTAAACGGGTAGTTCATCGGTAGGAAACCGAGTAGCATCGCCGGTATGAAGGTGAGTGTCAGTCTGTCGGAGGAGGACGTCGCGGTCCTCGACGGCTTCGCGCGGGAAACCGGCCTGCCGTCGCGATCGGCCGCCGTGCACCATGCGATCCGGTTGCTCCGGACCGCGGGGCTCGAGGAGGATTACGCCCACGCCTGGGAGGAGTGGGACGTGTCGGGCGACGGCGCGCTCTGGGACGGGACCGCCGGCGACGGGGTCGTCGATGCTGCGCGGTGAGATCAGGCTCGCCGACCTCGATCCGGCGAGAGGAGGGGAGGCGGACAAGTGCCGCCCGGTGATTCTCGTGAGCAACGACCGGGCCAACACGACGGCGGCGCGGCTGGGGCGCGGCGTGGTGACGGTCGTTCCCGTGACGAGCAACGTCGAGCGGGTGTTCCCGTTCCAGGTGCTGCTGCCGCAGGTCGCCACGGGATTGCGGGCGGACGCGAAGGCCCAGGCCGAGCAGGTCCGCTCGATCGCCGTCGATCGGCTCGGCGCGGCGTTCGCCCGCCTGCCGTCGTCGCTGATGGCGGACGTCGACGCTGCGCTGCGACTCCACCTGGATCTCTGACCGAGCACCGCGGCGGTGTGGCTCGCGGGCGGACGGTCCGACGGTGTCGGGGTGATATCGCGGGCCGCGGCTCAGCCCACCACGACGCTCGCCGGAGTGGCATCGCGGTGGGCCCGGGGGCTGACGCCCCGGACCCGCTTGAACGCGTTCGAGAGTGCGAACGGCGTGCTGTAGCCGACGCGGATCGCGACCGAGCCGAGCGTGGCGCCCGGCTCGAGCAGCAGGTCGGCGGCGAGCGCCAGCCGCCATTCGGTGAGGAACGCCATCGGCGGCTCGCCGACGAGCGCGTTGAACCGGCGGGCGAGCGCCGCTCGCGACACGCCGACCTCGTCCGCCAACGCCGCCACCGTCCACGGATGCGCCGGGTTGTGCTGCATCAGGCGGATCGCCGCTCCGACGACCGGGTCGCCGAGCGCCCGGTACCAGCCGGGCGCGTCGCCGTCGGGGCGGGCGAACCACGACCGCAGCCCGGAGATCAG
>JBFWKS010000210.1:0-7777 GCA_050252545.1 Solirubrobacteraceae bacterium | reverse complement strand
TTTACAATCCGCGATTCCGCCCCGGCAGGTCCGCCCCGGCAGGTCCGCGCCCGCAGGTCCGCCCCGGCAGGTCCGCGCCGGCAGGAGCGCGTGGGCCGGGACCCTCGGGTCTTCGACCGCCTACCCCGCCGTCACGAGCCCGACCGGGCAGCTGACGCCGGTCTCGCCGTGGCCGCAGTAGCCGTTGGGGACCTTGTGGAGGTACTGCTGGTGGTCGGGCTCCGCGTAGTAGAAGGGGATCGCGCCGCCGAGGAGGGCCCGGCCGGCCGAGTCGCTCGCCGCTGCACCCACCGCGTTCGCACCGTCACCGGCCGGCCCCGCTGCACCGACCGCGGCCTCTCCACCCGCGCCGCCGCGGATCTCGGTCGTGATCGTGCCGTGGCCGGCCGCGGTCAACGCGCGCTGGAAGTTGTCGCGCGACGTCTCGGCCTGGCGCAGCTGGTCGTCGGTGGTCGTGTAGATCGCCGAGCGGTACTGGGTGCCGACGTCGTTGCCCTGGCGCATGCCCTGCGTCGGGTCGTGGCCCTCCCAGAAGATCCGCAGCAGCGTCTCGAACGACACCTCGCGCGGATCCCACACGACGAGCACGGCCTCGGTGTGGTTGGTGCGGCCGGCGCAGACCTCGGCGTAGGTCGGGTTGGGGGTCTGGCCGCCCTGGTAGCCGACGGCGGTGACGAGCACCCCAGGCGTCTGCCAGAACCCGCGCTCGGCGCCCCAGAAGCAGCCCATGCCGAAGAACGCGTGCTCGGCCCCGGCGGGGAACGGCGGCACGATCGGCCGTGCGAGGACCGGATGGACCCCCTCGATCGGCATCGTCTCGGCGCGACCCGGCAGGGTGTCCTCGGGCGCGATGAGCGATGCGGGCTTGCTGCGGAACATGGCGATGCCTCCGGGAGTCGCGGTCCCTCGAGCGTAGAACATCGCTCCGCGCCCCCGACGATCCGCGGTCCCGTGCGCCGGCGTGGTCTCCGTGGATCCGGACCGCGGCGCGCGGCCCCGTGGCGCCGGCAAGGCGGTCCTCCGCGCCACCGGGCTACGCGAACCCCGCACGACGGCCCCGGCGGGATCACCCGCCGTTCACGGGACCGTCCCCCGGAATCCCCTGCACCGCGTAGAATCGCCCTGTGAGCAACACGCTGGGGACCCCGGGGGCAGGACCGACGCTTCCGTCTCCGATGCCCGCGCTCAAGCCCCGGATGCGGGGCGTGCTCCATCAGTGGGCGGCGATCGTCGCCGCGCTCGCCGGCGCCGGCCTCGTGCTCAGCGCCCCGAACGCCGAGGCGCGCTGGGTGTCCGGCATCTACGCGCTGTCGATGGTCGGGCTGTTCACCGTCAGCGCCGTCTATCACCGGGTCAACTGGACGCGCCCGTCCGCCCGCCAGTGGATGCGCCGACTGGACCACGCGATGATCTTCGTGATGGTCGCCGGATCGGTGACGCCGGTCGCCGCGATCGTGCTCGACGGTGGGATGCGCACGACCGTCCTGAGCGTCGCGTGGGGCATGGCCGCGCTGGGCATCACCATCAAGCTCCTGTGGATCGGCGCGCCGAAGTGGGTGAGCGCCGCGATGTACCTGGCGATGGGCTGGGCGGGCCTGGCGATCCTGCCGCGCCTGGTCGGCGACCTGGGCGTGTGGCCCGCGGTCGGCATGCTCGGCGGCGGCGCGTTCTACACCGCCGGCGCCGTGATCTACGCGAGCAAGCGTCCCAACCCCTTTCCCCGGGTGTTCGGGTACCACGAGATCTTCCACGCGCTCGTGATCGTCGCCGCGCTCGCGCACTTCCTCGTCATGGCCCTCGCGGTCGTCCCGCACAACGGCTGATCACCGGCGGGAGCGACGCGGCTCGGCACGAGGCCATGACGCTCGCCGCGACGCCCGGCGCCGGCCGGTGCGACGCGGTGCCGGGATCGACCGCACACCCGTCGCAACACGACATGGCAGGGGCACCCCCGCCCGGGCGCTGCTCGGTACACTCGGCGCGCTGGAGCGTTGGCCGAGTGGCTTAAGGCGCTCGCCTGCTAAGCGAGTTGGGGGTTTGAAGCTCCCTCGGGGGTTCGAATCCCCCACGCTCCGCCTGATGAGGACCCCGCCACAAGCGGGGTCCTCGTCGTTTCGGGGCCTCGATGGCGGACGATCCCGCTTCAGCGGGGGCCTCGCCGGCGCGGGGCACCGTGGCGCACCGACCCGGGCTCCCCCCAGGGGCTCGACCGGGTGCGGATCGCTCGTCGGATGCGCCGCGCCCGACGCCGCCGGGCCGGAGAACCGAGGCGGCGACGCCCCCGCGACGCAACCGCATAGCCTGTAGCGCGTGAACTGGACCGTCGACGTCCCGGTGGACACGCTCCCGGAGCTGCCACCACTTCCCTCCGCGCTCCGCGAAGCGCTCGACGACGCTCTGGCGCGACCCGCGCTGCAGCAGCCCTCGTGGCCCGACCAGGCCTATGCGGCCAAGGCGCGGGCGCTGCTCGAGGCCGTCCCGCCGATCACGATGCCGCCCGAGGTCGACCGCCTGCAGACGCAGCTGGCAGCCGTCGCGCGCGGCGACGCGTTCCTGCTCCAGGGCGGCGACTGCGCCGAGACCTTCGTCGACAACACCGAGGAGCACCTCCGCGGGACCATCCGCACGCTGCTGCAGATGGCGGTCGTGCTGACCTACGGCGCGTCGCTGCCGGTGGTCAAGGTCGGCCGCCTGGCGGGCCAGTACGCCAAGCCGCGCAGCTCCGACGTCGATGCCCTCGGTCTGCCGTCCTACCGTGGCGACATGGTCAACGGCATCGAGGCCGACGCCGACCTGCGCCGTCCCGACCCCGGCCGCCTGATCCGCGCGTACGCCAACGCCGCGGCCGCGCTCAACCTGTCGAGGGCGATCACCGGCAGCGGGTTCGCGGATCTGCACCACGTCCACGAGTGGAACATGGACTTCGTGCAGCAGTCGCGGGCCGGCGAGCGGTACGAGCAGGTGGCCGGGGAGATCGATCGGGCGCTGCGGTTCATGTCCGCCTGTGGCGTGGACGACTCGTCGCTGCGCACCGTCGAGCTGTTCGCCAGCCACGAGATGCTCGTCATCGATTACGAGCGTGCGCTGCTGCGCCTGCACGACGATCGCCTGTACGACCTGTCGGCCCACCAGCTGTGGATCGGCGAGCGGACCCGCCAGCTCGACGGCGCCCACGTCGCGCTCGCGGCCCTGATCGCCAACCCCGTCGGCGTGAAGATCGGCCCCAAGACCACCCCCGAGACGGCGGTGGAGCTCGTCGGGCGGCTCGACCCCGACCGGGTCGACGGGCGCGTGACGCTCGTGTCGCGGATGGGCAACGACAAGGTCCGCGACGTGCTGCCGGGGATCGTCGAGGCCGTGCGCGACAGCGGGCACCTCGTCGTGTGGCAGTGCGACCCGATGCACGGCAACACCGAGGAGTCGCCGTCGGGTCACAAGACCCGTCACTTCGACCGGGTCGTCGACGAGGTCAAGGGGTTCTTCGAGGTCCACCACGCGCTGGGGACGCACCCCGGCGGCATCCACGTCGAGAACACCGGCGAGGACGTCACCGAGTGCCTCGGCGGCGCGCAGGAGATCTCCCACGAGCAGCTCGGGTCGCGGTACGAGACCGCCTGCGACCCGCGCCTGAACACCCAGCAGTCGCTGGAGCTGGCGTTCCTCGTCGCCGAGATGCTCCGCGCGGCGCCCGGGCGGCGGTAGAGCGGCCGCGCGCCGGTCCCGTCCGTCGGCACCGTCGGACGGGACCGCCGCTCATCGGGTGGGCCGGCCCGCGGATCGCGACCGGCCCGCGTCGATCGGCACGACTCGACCGTCGGTCGGGAACCGGCGTCCGCACGACGGGCGCGCACTAGGGTCTTCCCGTGGCGTCGACGGTCACCAACGGACTGCTGGAGCGCGAGGCGTCACTCGCCGCGCTGGCGGCCATCGTCGACCGGGCCATCGACGGCCGGGGTGCTGCGGTCCTCGTCCGCGCCGCCGCCGGGCTCGGCAAGACATCGCTCCTGCGGGAGGCATCATCGATCGCCGAGGACCGCGGGCTGTACGTCCTGCGCACCCGAGGCCTGGAGCACGAGACCGAGCATCCGTTCGGCGCGGTCCAGCGCCTGTTCGCTCCGGTCCTGCGCCGCTCGCCGCACGCGGGCGACCCGTTCACCGGAGCCGCCGCGGTGGCCCGCACGGTGCTCGCCGGAGTCGACGACGGCGCGCCCGGTCCCGACGGCTACGCGGCGCTCAACGGCCTGTACTGGCTCGTCGCCCACCTCGTCGACGACCAGCCGCTCGCGCTCGTCGTCGACGACGTGCAGTGGCTCGACGACCGATCGGCGGCGTTCCTCACCTTCCTGCGAGACCGCCTGGACGACCTGCCGGTGGCGCTGCTCGCCGCGGCACGCCCGACGCACGACGGTGCGCCGCGGTCCGCCCGTGACGTGCTCACCGATCGGCTTGGGGCCCACCCGATGGTTCTCGCCCCGCTCTCTCGGGCGGCCGTCGACACCCTGATCACCGCGACGCTCGGGCCCCGTCCACGCGCGCTGGTCACCGCGTGCGGGGACGTGACCGGCGGCAACCCGTTCCTCCTGACCCAGCTGGCGACGGAGCTGCGTCGCGACCCGGACGGGGTGACCGTCGAGCAGGTCCACCGGCTCGCACCGGATGGCGTCACCCGCGCGGTGGCCGCGCGGCTGGAGTCGGCCGGGGAGGACGCGACCGTGCTCGCCCGGGCCGCGGCGGTGCTCGGTGACGGCGCGCCGCTGTTCCTTGCGGCGCGGCTCGCCGGACTGCCCCTCCCCCGCGCGGTCCGGGCGGCCGACGACCTGGTCGCGGTCGACGTCCTCACCCTGACCGCCGGTCCGACCGACGCACGAGATCCGGCACCGTCGATCACCTTCGCCCACCCCCTGATCCGACACGCGGTGTACCGCGACCGAGCGGCGTTCGCCCGGGCCACGGCGCATGGGGCCGCGGCGCGCCTGGCCGACGCCGCCGGACTGCCGATCAGCGACGTCGCCGCGCACCTGCGCAAGGCTCCACCGGCCGGCGATCCGTGGGTGGTGGACCGGCTGCGCCGCGCAGCCGACGACGCCCTGGGGCTGGGCGACCCGGCGGTCGCCGCGGATCACCTGGAGCGTGCGCTGCGGGAGCCGCCACCGCCCGACGGCCGGGCCGCTGTGATGCTCGCGCTCGCCGACGCCGAGGCGATGGCCCACCGGTCCGGCGCGATCAGCCGCTACCAGGCCGTGCTCCGCGCCGAGCCGCCGGCCTCCGAACGGGCGCGGGCGGTCGCGGGATTGGCCCGCATCCTGACGGTGGAGGGCCGCCCCGACGAGGCGATCGACCTGTTGGAGCCGTCGCTCCTGTCGGCGATACCGGCCGCGCACGAGGAGGCCTTGCGCATCGACCTGCTCGTCGTCGCCCAGATGTACCCGCGGCTGCGCGCGCGGCTGCGGCCACACGTCACGGCCCTGCGCGAGGCGACGTTCTCGGCCGAGACCGCCACCGGACGACTCCTGCTCGCGCTGCAGGGCGTCGAGCGCTCGCTCGTCGGCGACCCGCTGACGGCCGTGCGGGCGTCGTTGCACGCAGCGCTCGACGGCGGGCGCCTCCTGGCGCAGGAGACGTCCGACTCGCACATCGTCCACCAGGTCGGCAACGCGTTGACGCAGATCGGGGACCACGGCACCGCGATCGTGCACCGCCACGCGGCGATCGCCGACGCTCGCGCCCGCGGATCGGTCACCGCCTACGCGACCGGGATCGCGCTGCGCGGCGTCGACCGCCTGCGCGCCGGGCAGCTGACCGCCGCCGAGGAGGACCTGCGCGAGGGCCTGGTCCTCACGCGAGAGCACCGACCGGCCGCCGCGCCGCTCTTCGCGGGGTTCCTCGTCGAGACGTTGATCGCGCGAGGCGAGGTCGCCGACGCCCGGGCGCTGTTCGACGCGAGCCGGCCGGATGCGTCCGGAACCGACGGATGGGACGACGTCCGCCGCGTCGCGCTGGGGCGACTGCGCCTCGCCGAGGGCGACGCGGCCGGAGCGGCCGACGACCTGGAGGCGACCTTCCGTGCCCAGCAAACCCAGGGCATCCGCCACACCCCGTTCGACGCGGACGGGGTGCGTGCGCTCGTGCGCAGCGGCCGGCGCGAGCGCGCGACCGAGATCGCTTCGTCGGAGCTGCGCAGCGCCCGTCGAAGCGGCGCGCCGCGGCTCCTGGGCATGGCGCTGCGTGCTCGCGGCCTGGCCGAGGGTGGCGACGCGGGCCTCGCGATGCTCGAGGAGAGCGCGGCGGTGCTCGAGAGCGCCGAGGCGCGGCTGGAGCACGCCGGCGCGCTGGTCGACCTCGGAGCGGCGTTGCGGCGGCGCAAGCGGCGCCGCGACGCGCGTGACCGGTTGGAGGCGGGCCTGACGATCGCCGTCGAGCTCTGGGCCGGCGCCATGGTCGAGACCGCCACGACCGAGCTGCAGACCCTCGGCGCCCGGCCGCGCCGCGCGATCTCCCCGGACGGCGTCGGCGCACTGACGGCCAGCGAGCGGCGCGTCGCCCGGATGGCCCGTGACGGGATGCAGAACCGCGAGATCGCCCAGGCGCTCTTCGTCACCACCAAGACGGTCGAGACGCACCTGTCCAGCACGTACCGCAAGCTCGGGATCGGGTCGCGACGCGACCTGCGCCACGCCATCCCCGACGGGAACTGAGGCGTCCCGCCGCCCGGTCCCGCCGGCACGCCACGGATACCCGTCCGCCCACCGGCGGACATCGCGGACCCCCGGCTCCCGAGAGTTCAGGGTCCGTCCCCGATGCGAACCGGTCGTGCCGGTCGCGATCATCGCCTCACCCGTCGTCCGTCCCGGAGTCGTCTGATGCGCCGTCCACCGTCCCGCCCGTTCACCGCGATCCTCGCCGCCATGCTGCTGGCGCTCGTCGGTCCGTCCGCCGCCCAGGCGTTCGAGCCGCTCGAGGGGGTGTGGCGCATCGAGACGTCGACCCAGGGCGAGTACCTGATCCAGGCGGAGAAGCCCGGGGCGCTGCGCATGGTCACCATCCACGGCAACGACCACTGCCGGCCGGACGAGAGCGGCTTCCGTACGAGGGTCGGCGAGCGCGTCTCGATCCGGGGTACGGGCCTCGACTACACCTGGACCAGCGTGTTCCGGTTCACCAGCACCTGCGCCCTGGACGGCCGCGGCCAGGGCATCATGCGGGTGCTCGAGGCCGGGCCCGATCGCTACCGGCACGTCGCGTGCTCGGCCCGCCCCGGCACCGGACCGCCGCAGTTCGACGCCGCCTACCGGCCGACCTCGGCGAACACCAACTGCCGGTTCGCGGTCAGGATCCGGGCTCCTCGCACGCCGGTCACCGGCCGGTCCTACGCCAAGCCGCCGGCCACGCCCCGCTGCACCCGTCGGGCCCGCGCTCGCGGACGCACCGCCCGCCTGCGCGTGCGCAACGTGAAGAACGAGCCGATCCTCTCGGTCCGGGTGACGCTGCGGGGGAAGACGATCTACCGCTACGCCTACCCCGGCAAGGTGCGGCGGACGGTCCGGCTGAAGCTGCCGCGCAAGGGCGCGCGCCTGGTGGTCCGGGTGAAGACGACCAGCGGCAAGTCGTTCAAGGCCACCAAGCGCTACCGCGCCTGTCGCTGATCGAGCGGGTGCCGGCCCGCCGCGTCGTCCGTCGGGGCCCGCGGTGCCGGGCCCCGACGGACGCTGCTCAGCCGGTGATCGTCGGCGCCGGCGTGGCGTCGTCGTTGCCCTCGGGCCGCGCGGGCGCCGGGGCC
>JBFWKS010000209.1:0-7861 GCA_050252545.1 Solirubrobacteraceae bacterium | reverse complement strand
GCCGTGACCGGAGTCGCAGAGGCCATGGACCGGAGCCTACCCCGGGTCGTGGGCGGAACCCCGAGAGCGTCGACACGCAGGTGGAACCCCCAGGAACCCGGCCTGACGGTGGTCCAGGGCACCGGGGTCGGTACGAGCCACGGCCGCGCCCGCCCGGCGTGGGGTGACGCGCGCCGGGCGGCAGTCGGACGTTGGACGGCCTACGGCCGGAGGCGGGGAGCGCTGGACGCCGACGTCGGCGGGCGGCCGACGGCAGGCACGGGGCCGCGCGCCGAGCGTTCGCCCTATGGTCGGGCGCCCATGGCCGCCGAGCTGCTGTCCGATCGTCCCGCCGACGGGGTGCTGCGCCTGCGCATCAGCAACCCCGACAAGCGCGGCGCCCTCGACCACGGGATCCTCGACGCGCTCGCCGATGCCGTCACGGCCGCGTCATCCGCCGACAGCGGTGTACGGGCGATCCTCCTGACCGGCGTCGACCGCCAGTTCTCGTCCGGGTACGACCTCAGCGACGCCGACGCGGCCGACGTGTCCGACACCCAGCTGGCCGAGCGCGCCGAGGGCCTCGTCGCCCACCCGTTCACCGCCGCGATCGACGCGCTCGAATCGACCGACCTACCGACCGTCGCCGCCCTGCCCGGACCGACGATGGGTGGCGGGCTGGAGCTCGCGATCGTCTGCGACCTGCGGGTGGCGGCGGACGACGTGCGGATGGCGATGCCGCCCGCGCGGCTCGGACTCGTCTACGCCCACACCGGCCTGCGCCGGTTCGTCGACGTGATCGGCGCACCGCGCACCCGTGAGCTGTTCCTCCTCGGTCGACCGATCGACGCCGCCACCGCCCACCAGTGGGGCCTGCTCAACCGGGTCGTCCCCGCCGAGGAGATCGGGACGGCCGGCCTGGACATCGCCATCGGGCTGGCCGCCGGAGCGCCGCTGTCGGTTCGTGGCAACAAGCGATCGCTGCGGATCCTGCTCGACGCCGCCGGCGAGCTGCGCCGCGAGGACGAGGAGACCCTGCTGGCGCTGCGGCGCGCATCGTTCGAGAGCGACGACCTGGTCGAGGGCCTGCGCGCCTTCGCCGAGCGCCGCGACCCGGTGTGGCGGGGTCGTTGACCCGGCGGTGACCGGTAGCGGCCGTTCGCCAGCCGGCGCGTGGCCCGGGACCGCCGACCGGTCCGGCAGGATGGGTCGGGTGCGCCTGATCTCGTGGAACGTCGCGTCGGTCCGGGCCCGCCTGCCGCGGGTGCTGGAGCTGCTGGAGGACCTGCGGCCCGACGCACTCGCCCTGCAGGAGACGAAGTGCGCCCCTGCCCAGATCCCGCGCGAGGCCTTGGCGGAGGCGGGTTACGCCGTGGTCGACCACTCCGGCGGGCCGTGGAACGGGGTGGCGATCCTGGCGCCGGTGGGGACCGTCGCCGGGACCCCGGCGGCGGGCGCGACGCCGCTCCCCGAAGGGACCGGCGGAGCGGCCGCATCGGTCGACGCCGCCACCGGGACGACGGCGATCACGGACCCCGGCGGCCGGGCATCGGGCGAACCCGATCCGTGGGGCGGCCCACGGGCCGGTCTGCCCGGCGAGGTGGACCCGGCCCAGGCCCGCTGGGTCGAGGCGACGGTCGGCGGGATCCGGGTGGCGAGCGTCTACGTCGTCAACGGCAAGGCGCTGGACCATCCCGACTACGAGGCGAAGCTCTCGTTCCTGCGGGCGATGGGCGAGCGCGTGCGCGAGCTCGCGGCGACCGGTCCCGTGATGGTGCTGGGCGACATGAACGTCTGCCCGACCGACGAGGACTGCTGGGACCCGGCGCGGTTCGTCGGATCGACCCACACGTCGGAGCCGGAGCGCGCGTCGTGGCGCGGGATCCTCGAAGCCGCGGACCTCGTCGACGCGCACGTCCACCACGGCAGCGCCCGCGCCGACGGTGTCGACGGCAAGAACGCGTTCACCTGGTGGGACTACCGGGGCGGCAGCTTCCACCGCGGTTTCGGCCTCCGGATCGATCATGCCCTCGTCGACCGCGCCACGGCGTCGCGCGTCTCGTCGGTCTGGGTCGCCCGCGACTACCGCAAGGGCCACAAGCCCTCCGACCACGCTCCGCTGGTCGTGGACCTGGACGGCTGACCGCTACGGCGACTGCCCCCAGGCGACGAACAGCATCGCGAACAGGCCCTGGAGCACGAGCAGCACCGGGACCAGCCGTCGCGTGCGGCCGGTGTCGTGCACCCACAGCCCGATCGCCACGATCACCGGGAACGCCGCGTAGGCGAACCGCGGCAGTGACATCAGCGGCTGCTGCACCGCGGGGACCGACAGCGGGTAGGCGAGCGCCACGGCGCCCCAGGCGAGCCAGCTCACCGGCATCCGCCGGCGGGCCCACCAGAGCGCGGCGATCGCCGTCGCGACAAGGGTGAGCAGCAGCAGGTCGCGCACGAGCACCAGGGCGGGAGACTGTCCGTCGGCGAGCTCGGCGGCGTGCCCGATCCCGACGAGCTCGAGGGCCCGTCCGACCACGGCCCACGCCCCGAGCGCCACCCCACCGACCGGGGTGAGGAACCGCCGCTCCCACCCGTCCTGGGCGTGGACGAACCCCAACGCGTCGTCGGTCGTCGCGGCGAGCAGCCCCGCGACGGCGACGATCCCGAGCAGGACGAGCGCGATGCCCAGGGCGTCCGAGCCCAGACGCCGTCGCGGGCGCCACCGTTCCAACCGCGGGCCGGCGCCGGGGCGTCGTTCCGCCCGGGGGGCGACCTCGGGCCGTCGTCCCGCCCGCCGATGAGCGCCACCCCACCGTCCCGACCGCGCGCCGGCGCCGGGCCGCCGCCCCCAGAGGTACTCGACGAGCAGCGGCACGACGAGCAGCACGCCGACGCTCCGGCACGCGGCGGCCGCCGCGCCCAGCAGTCCGGCCAACGCCCAGCGGTCGCGGCGCGCCGCGACCAGCGCCCCCAGCGACAGCAGGAGGAACAGGCCCTCCGTGTAGAGCGCCGACAACACCACCGCCGGGGGCAGGTACGCGGCGATCCGCACGACCGTCGTCGCGGCCGCGGGGTCGCGGAACCCGGAGACCGCCCGGTGCAGCAGCGTCAGGAACCCGATCGCGGCCGCCGCCGACAGGACCAGGCCCGCGACCACGGTGGCCGCTCCACCGGATCCGAACGGGCTCGCGATCGCGGCCATGAGGTACGGGTAGAGCGGGAAGAACGCCGACCGTGACGGGTCGGCGGCGTCGTACCCGTCACGGGCGATCAGCAGGTACCAGGTGGCGTCGTAGCGGCACCCGGGCGAGACGAGCACGTCGAACGCGCCACCACCGGGCCGGCAGAGCGCCAGCGGATCGAGCCGCTGCCCCTTCGACGCCACCCAGCCGAAGATCAGCAGCGCCAGCAGCCCGGCGCCCCAGACGACGATCCGCGACAGCACGTACGCCCGGGTCGCCTCCCGCAGCGCCGAGGTCCCCACGCTCCCCCCGCGCGGAGCGCCGACGCCGGGCGGCTCGGCGTCGCCCGGCGACGTGCGGAAGCCGGACGGCGTGCCGTCGCCGGGGCGTGGGGCGGTGGATGCCACGACGCTGAAGGATCGCTGACGGTCGGACGGCGGGGCGCGCGGCTACCCTCTCTCGCGTGTCCGCTCGTCCCCGCTCCGCGCCCGCCGTCGCGCTCGTGCTCGCCGTCGGCCTGGCCGGCTGCGGCGGCGGATCGTCCGGCGACCCGGACGACATCGAGGCGATCCGTGCCGCGGCGATCGCCTACGCCCGGGCGATGATCGACGTCGACCTGGACCGGGCCTGCGGCCTCGTCGTCGGATTGGATCGCCCGGTGCGCGCCGCCGGGGCCGAGTCCGCGCCGTGCGCCGACGTGCTCGCCAACGGCGCCAACGGCTCGGTCCGTCCGACCGACCGCGACCTGCACCGTCTGCGCGACGCGCGGATCACCGTCTCGCCGGGCGGGCGGGCCCGGATCGCCCTCGTCGGCACCGACCTGCCGTTGCGGCACGTCGGCAGCGGATGGAAGGTCGACTTCGCCGCGATGCGCCCCGGCGACGTCGGCTGACGGCTTCGCCGGGGCGCATCGCGCCGACCGTCCGACCGCGTCCACCGACGCCCTGACGCACCGGACGGCCGCATCCCGTCGATCACGCCGGCGTCGTTTGCCGGTTCGGCAATTCTGATTGACACATTGCCCGCGCGTGCTGCACCGTGAGGCCATGGATTCCACGTGGGAGTGCGTCGTCGTCGGAGGCGGAGCCGCGGGGCTCAGCGCGGGGCTCGTGCTCGGCCGGGCCCGCCGACGGGCGCTGATCGTCGACGCCGGAAGCCCGAGCAACCTGCCCGCGCACGGCATCGGCGGGCTCCTCGGCCACGACGGCCGTCCGCCGGCCGACCTCTACGCCCGTGGACGGGACGAGCTGGCCGCCTACCCGACGGTGGAGGTCCGCCAGGGCGAGGTCGTCGCCGGCGAGGCGACCGACGACGGGTTCACGTTGCGCCTGGCCGACGGTGGGCATCTGGCGACCCGGCGCGTGCTGCTGGCCACCGGCATGGACTACCGCCGCCCGGACCTTCCCGGCCTGGCGGAGCTGTGGGGCACGACCGTCTTCCACTGCCCGTTCTGCCACGGCTGGGAGGTGCGGGACCGGCCGCTCGCCGTACTCGATCCGGGTCCCACCGGGGTCCACCGCGCGCAGCTGCTGCGCGGCTGGAGCGACGACGTCGTGCTGTTGACCGACGGCCCGGCGACCCTCGAGGACGCCGACCGGGCGCGGCTGCGCACGGCGGGGGTGACGATCGACGAGCGGCCCGTGACGGGCCTAGTCTCCAACGACGGCGCGCTCAGCGCGATCGAGTTCGCCGAGGGCCCACCGGCGGCACGGGAGGGTCTCCTCGTGGCGGCGACGCTGCACCAGCGCTCGCCGCTGGCGTCCACGCTCGGCGTGACCACCGCGCCCCCGAGCCCGGTCGTCGCCGACGGGGTGGCCGTCGACGGCATGCACCGCACGAACGTCCCGGGCGTCTTCGCCGCGGGAGACCTCGGCAGTGCCATGCCCCAGATCGCCAGCGCGATCTCCGCGGGATCGATGGCGGCGGCCGCCGTCGTCGGGGACCTGCTGGTGGGCGGCCTCGGCTGACCGCGCGGGAACGGTGGGCCTGGCGTCCCGGCCCGGCGTCGTCCTCGACCACCGACGGATCCACCGCAGGATCGGCACGAACGGTCACTGGTTCCGGCACGACCATCCAGGCGACCGTTCGAGCATGCCCACGCGCCGCCACGACCAGGCCCCGTCGTCCCCGCCCCTCCCGCCACCCACGTCGCCGCGACGGCCGCCATGTGAAGCACCGGTCGACCTGTTCTTCGCCATCGGCACCACCGATGACGTTCGCGCTACCGGTGCGCTCCGCAAGACGCTCGCCGACGACGTGGTGGGCGATTGACGTGCGTCGCCGCGCTCCGTCGACCCAGTCCCGAAGTCCGAGCGCGGCCGTACCCGATCTCGGACGACGCGACGTGGCGATCCGGCGACCGGGTGACCTGGACCTTTACTTGAAACGCTCGTATAGTAAAGGCATGCCGCGACTCAGCACGAAGAACCAGGTGACGATCCCGGTCGCGGAGTTGCGCACCGCAGGCTTGCACCCCGGTGACGAGCTCGACGTCCGCACCGTCGGCGACGGGGCGATCCTCATCGCGGCGCGTGGCTCGCGCATTCGACGCCACGCCGGAGTCGCGTCCGGCATCTACGCTCCGGGCGAGCTCGACCGGCTGCGTGACGAATGGGACCGGTAGTCCTCGACGCGAGCGTCCTCATCGGGCTGCTCGACACCGCCGACGCCCACCACGAACGCGCAATCACGGACGTCGAGCGTCTCGACCGCGACGGGCGGCGGCTGCTCACCGCAGCCTCCGCCTACAGCGAGACGCTGGTGGCGTTCGCGCGCGTCGACCGGATCCCCGACGCCCGATCGGCGTTGCGGTCCATGGGCATCGCCGTCGTCCCGCTCGGCGACGCCGAAGCCGAGGACGCCGCGACGCTTCGGGCGACGTACTCCGCCCTGCGGCTACCCGACGCGCTCGTGCTCGCGACGGCACGTCGCCAGGGAGCGACGCTCCTCGCCTACGACGACCGTCTCCGGCGCACGGCGCACAACGTTGGGGTGGCCGGGAACTCGCCGCCCCGCTGACCGCTCGGCGGCCGCGCGGCCGCCGAGCCCCGCGCAGCAAAGGTCCGTCAGTCAGCGGCTGGATCGACGAACCACACGCGCTTCAGTGGCAGCAGCTCGTGAGCTTCGCCACCGAGGCGGCCGTGGTGCTCCACCCCGCCCGACCCCGCGTCGGGCTAGGCTGGCCACGTGGCCAGTTCCGTCGATCCGCCCGCCGTCGTTCCCGAGCCGGTCGTGCCGCGGCCGGCGGCGGCGGTGGTGCCGCTGCGCGACGGTGACGACGGGCTGGAGGTGCTCGTCGGGCAGCGGACGCCGACCGCGCGATTCATGGCGAGCTTCTGGGTCTTCCCGGGGGGCCGCGTCGAGGAGTCCGACGGGCCGGGTGACGCGGGGCGTCGCCGCGCGGCCGCCCGCGAGCTCCACGAGGAGGCCGGCCTGCACGTCGAGCCGGACACGCTGGTGGCGCTCGACCGATGGATCACCCCCAAGGTCATCCCGATCCGGTTCGACACGTACTTCTTCGTCGCCGCGATCGTCGGCGACCACACGGCCACGATCGACGGTCAGGAGATCGTGGCCAGCCGCTGGGCGTCGCCGGCGACGCTGTTCGCCGATGCGGTCGAGGGTCGGGCGGTCGTGGCGTTCCCCACCCTGCGCCAGCTCGAGGAGCTCAGCGGATGGCGGTCGGTGGCCGAGGCGACCGCCGCCTGTGCCGCCCGGCCGGTCGTGCCGATCACGCCCGAGATCGACCCCAACGACGGCGATCCGGTGCTGCGGATCACCGCTCCGGACGGCTCGCCACGCGAGTACCGCGACGACCCCGGGATGCGCAACGAAGCGGTGTCGCTCGGCAACCGGGCGCGGGGCTGAGGACCACCGTCGGCGGTCGTCTCGCCGACGGCCGGAGCGGCCCCGGCGCTCAGCCCGCGTCGGGCGCGGCCGCGCCGCCGGGCGTGGCGTCGGCGGGCGTGGCGTCGTCGCCGGAGGTGGCTGCGTCGCCGGGCGTGGCATCGGCGGGCGTCTCGGCGTCGGCACCCGTCGCTTCGCCGGCCGGTCCGTCGGTCTCGGTGGCCGCCGCACCGTCGGCCGGCGTCTCGGCGTCGGCCGAGGTGGCGTCGCCGGCCGTGTCCTCGGCGTCCGCGGCCGGGGCATCGGCATCGGCCGGGCCGGGCTCCGCCGTCTCGGCCAGCAGGTCCTCGCGACCGTGGGCGCGCAGCAGCTGCTCGTAGCGGGGAGCGATGTCGGACGTGAACCCGAACAGGTCACGCAAGCGGGTCACGTCTCCGCGGGCCTGGATCGTGCCCCGCGCGATGGCGATCGTGACGTTCTGACGACCGAGCCACAGGTCGTGGGCGACGTCGGCGTCCAGGGTCAGGACGATGCCGGGCGCGGGGCCGTCGGTCGGCGACTCCCCGAAGGACACCGCGGGGCCGTCGGTCGGCCCGGCGATCACCGAGATGACCGTGTCGGGCTGCCGTAGCCGCAGCTGGACCACGGTCTCGAGCGTCGCGATCCGCGGCCCGAACTCGGGGTCGACGCTCAGGTCCTGGAACAGGCGCCCGAGGGTCTCGTGAACGGCATCGACGGTGGAGAAGCGCACGGGCCCCGGACCCTATCGCCCGGAGCCCATGGCGGTCACGGCGGGTCGACGCCCGACGGATCCGAGCCTGCGGGCAGGGCATCACCCTGCCCCCCCCCCCCCCCCC
>JBFWKS010000208.1:0-7960 GCA_050252545.1 Solirubrobacteraceae bacterium | reverse complement strand
TACGGACCCGTAGGAACCAAGGGGTCGGGTGGCGGTGGGCGGGGCCGGGGTGGGGCCGGGGGCGGGTGACGAACGGGGAGGCGTGGCGGTGGGGGTCGCTGGCCTCTCGGTGGCAGCCGGGCTGGGACGTGCTCCGGGATGGGGGCGCTATACGACGCGAGACCGGAACGGGTGGCCTGTGGTAGCGGTCCGGCGGGGCATGTTCCGGGACGGGGGCGCTATACGACGCGAGACCGGAACGGGCCGCCCCGCCCCGGTTGCCCCGCCCGACCTCCGGCGACCGCGGAACCCGCGGGGCCGGTACCCTGCAGGCGGACGGGGCCTTAGCTCAGCTGGGAGAGCGCCTGCTTTGCAAGCAGGAGGTCGGGGGTTCGATCCCCCCAGGCTCCATCAGCCGGGGGCGCCCTGGCGCAGGCCCGGGCCTCGACGAGGGTCTTTCCGCCGCCGGGCAAGAGTGCGGGATGGAAGCGTTGTCGTCGCCACGGCCGCCCGGCCGTCGTCGCCACGCCCGGCTGAGCCCGCGGGGACGCCGCCCGGAGGTGCTGGGAGCGGCTGCGCCTTTGGCTCGACCGGGTATCTGGCCGGCCGCTCTTGGCCTACCCCTGCGGGGCCGCTCGGCCTCTCCGCTCGGACCGGGCCTCGGCGGGCCGTTGCCGCATGAGTGGTCGTCTCCGCTGCGCTTCCAGCGTGTTCCGGCCAAGGCCCCCAGATCAGCAGTGCGAGACAGCGTCTGGGCGGCGGAGTGCGTTTGGATTGGTGTCGGCGGAAGCGTCGGATGCCGCAGGCGATGGCGCCCGCTCGCGTTATCGGTATACGGAAGGATGCGATAGAATGCGGACATGCCTTCTACCAATAGGACGTTGTACGAAGCGGGCCTCGCAGTCCGACGCGAGGTGGTCGGGGCGAAGTACGTAGACGCCGCGCTCGTACAGGCGACCGACTTCGGCGAAGCGATCCAGACTCTCGTCACCGAGTACTGCTGGGGCGCTGTGTGGACGCGACCCGGGCTCGACCGAAGGTCGCGGAGCATCCTCAACTTGGGCATGCTGACGGCACTCAACCGGTCGCACGAGCTAGGGGTGCACGTCCGCGGCGCCCTCAACAACGGCGTTAGCCGGGACGAAATCAAGGAGGTACTGCTGCAGACAGCGATCTACGTCGGGGTCCCTGCGGCCCTCGAGTCGTTCCGGGTTGCCCAGCGGGTGTTCGACGAGCTTGACGCTGCATGATCAAACCGGGGGACACAATCGGCTTCGTCGGCCTTGGCAACATGGGCCTGCCGATGGCCCGCCGGCTCTCCGACGGTGGATTCTCGCTCCGCGCGTTCGACGTGCACAAGGGCCCCGCGAAAGCGCTAGTAGCCGCGACCGACGCTCGTGTCGTCCCGACATCGGCAGCCGTCGCCGACGGCGCTCGCGCCGTCGTCCTGATGCTCCCGAGCTCGGCGGTCGTGGGGCAGGTCCTGCTGGGAGAAGGGCTGCTCGATGCGATGGCCTCGGGCTCGATCGTCATCGACATGAGCTCGTCGAGGCCGATGGCGACGCGGCAACTCGCTGTGGAGGCGACGCGCCGGGGCATCCAGCTGGTCGACGCCCCCGTCTCTGGTGGCGTCTCCGGTGCGGTCGCCGGGACGCTGACGATCATGGTCGGCGGCTGCCCGGCAGCGTCGGAGGCGTGCGAAGGACTGTTTGGGATCCTCGGCACGAGCATCACCCGCGTCGGGCCCGTGGGCGCCGGTCATGCGGTCAAGGCGCTCAACAACCTGCTGTCGGCGACATCACTGGTCGCGACGAGTCAAGCCGTAGCGGTGGCCCGGGCCTTCGATGTCGACCCCGTGACGCTCATCGATGCGATCAACGCCTCCAGCGGGCGCAGCGGCTCATCGGAGGCGAAGTTCCCACGGTTCATCCTCAGCGGGACGTACGACTCGGGCTTCTCGGCGGCGCTGATGGCCAAGGACATAGGCGTGGCGCTCGAACTCAGTGATCAACTCGGCGTGTCCGCATCAGTCGGCGAGGCGTGTGAGCGAACGTGGGCGGCGGCGCTCGAACGGCTCGCGCCGACCGCGGACCACACCGAGGTCGCTCGGGTGATCGGCGAAGCGGCGTCCCTGTCATGAGCGGTGGCCAACCCATCGACGCGGAGCGGTAGCGCGACGTACTCCCGATCGGCGTCAGCGTCATCACGGTGTAGACGCCCAACGGGCCGCTCGGCGTGGCCGCGAACTCGTGGCGTCGTCGGTGTCTCTCGAGCCTCCGCTCGTCTTGCCCGGTCCTGCACGTTCGTCGACGACGGGCCAGCGTTGCGCGCGACGGGTCGAATCTACGTCAACGTGGTGGCTGGCGGTCACGCCGACTCGCACGTTCGCCGCTGTACATGACGGTTCCTCGGAAACGGGTGCGCGTCAGCGATGCGCCTCTAGGTCGATTGCGATGTACTTCGTGTCGAGGTACTCGTGGATGCCCTCCGTGCCGCCCTCGCGCCCGAAGCCGGACTGCTTCACGCCTCCAAACGGGGCTTGCGCGCTTGCGACGGCGCCCCGATTGAGGCCGATCATGCCGGTCTCGAGGCGCTCGCAGATGCGCAGCGAGCGCTTCAGGTCGTTCACGAATACGTAGGACGCGAGCCCGTACTCCGTGCAGTTGGCGAGCTCGATCGCCTCGTCGTCGGAGGCGAACGTTGTGATCGGCGCGACCGGTCCGAAGACTTCCTCGGACAGGATCCTCGCGTCGGAGGTCACTCCGGCCAGGACGGTTGGCGAGAAGAAATAGCCCGCACCGGCGATCGAGCCACCACCTGTCACCACCCTTGCCCCGCGGTCGACCGCATCGTCGACCAGTTCGGCGACCCTGTCGCGCTGGGCGGAGTCAACCAATGGACCGACGTCGATCCCGACGTCGAGGCCGCGGCCGACGTTCAACGCCGCCATCCTCTCGGCGAATCTCGCGACGAACTCGTCCGCGACGGATTCGTGAACGTGGAAGCGGTTCGCCGCCGTGCACGCCTCGCCGATGTTGCGCATCTTCGCGAGCATCGCGCCGTCCACTGCCGCGTCGAGATCCGCATCGTCGAACACGAGGAACGGTGCGTTGCCTCCGAGTTCCATCGACAGCCGCAGGACGTTGTCCGCGGACTGCGAGATCAGGTGGCGCCCGACCTCCGTGGACCCGGTGAACGACAGTTTGCGCAGGCGAGAGTCAGCGATCATCGACTCGGACACGTCGCGCGGCGACTGTGCGGTGACGACGTTCAGCACCCCGGGCGGCAACCCCGCCTCCGCCAGAATGTCGGCGAGCGCGAGCATCGAGAGTGGTGTCTGCTGGGCGGGCTTGACGACCATCGTGCAGCCGGCCGCGACCGCCGGGCCGATCTTTCGCGCGCCCATCGCCATCGGGAAGTTCCAGGGCGTGATGAAGTAGCACGGCCCGATCGCCTGCTGCATCACCAGGACGCGACCGGTGCCGTCGGCCGCGACTGCGTAGCGCCCGTCGACGCGGACCGCCTCCGCGGAAAACCAGCGGAAGTACTCGGCGGCGTAGGAGAGCTCGGCTCGAGACTCAGCGACGGTCTTGCCCATCTCGAGCGTCATCAGGACCGCGAGGTCCTCCGCGCGCTCATGGATCAGATCGCCTGCCCTGCGTAGGACGTCTCCCCGGCGGCGAGGTGCCCAGTCGGCCCACTCCTCGCGCATTCCGGCCGCCGCGTCCATCGCGGCCACCGCGTGTGACGTCGACGCATCTGCGACCGCGGTCAATATCTCGCCGGTCGAAGGGTCCTCGACCTCGAACGTCCCGCTTCCGTCGACCCACTCCCCTCCGATGAACAACCCGGTCGGCACGGCATCGACCACGCGCTTCTCGCGTTCCGGCGTGACGGTCATGCGTCATCCCCGGCATCAATGACGAGCGCTGACTCTCCGGCCACCCAGGTCGCGAAGCGCAGGTGT
The DNA here is from genome assembly GCA_050252545.1 of Solirubrobacteraceae bacterium. GTDB lineage: Bacteria > Actinomycetota > Thermoleophilia > Solirubrobacterales > Solirubrobacteraceae > Patulibacter. The sequence goes on along the minus strand of JBFWKS010000208.1, from coordinate 4,014 downwards.
GTCGAGCCGTCGAGCGGCGTGACGGAGGTGCGCCAGAAGAGGTGGTAGCGGTCGAACACACTCGCGCCGGTGCATCCGAGGAACGGCTCTCCACAGACGCGGTACTGCCGGGACGCGATTTCGACGAGATCGCCCTCCTTGAGATCTTTGGGATCCCTTTTCAGCCGCTTGCCGATCATCCGACAAGGAGTCGGATCGGGGACTCGAGCAGCTCCTGCACGCGGGAGAGGAATGCCGCGCCATCGGCGCCGTTGACGATGCGGTGGTCGGAGCAGAGCGTCACGCGCACCGTGGGTCGCGCGACGACCGACCCGCTACGGACTACCGCTCGTGGGGCGAGGCTGCCGACCGCCAGGATTGCGGCCTGCGGGGCGTTGATGATGGCGTCGAACTGGTCGATCGCGAACATGCCCAGATTCGACACCGTGAACGTCGCCCCCGTGAGCTCGACCGGCGTGATGGCTCCGGTCCGGACGCGATCGATGAGTCGCCGCGTGGTCCGTGCGATGGCCCCCAGAGTGAGCGCGTCGGCATCGTCGACGGTGGGCACGACGAGACCGTCGGGTGCGGCCACGGCGACGCCGACGTTCACCCGCTCGTGCAGCCGGAACGTGCCGTCCGCGTACTCACCGTTGACCCTGGGATGCTCGCGCAGCGCCACGGCGCAGGCCTTGACCACCAGGTCGTTGAGCGACGGGACGATGCTCGGCGCATCAGCGGCCTTCAAGCTCTCCCGAAGCTCGACGGCGTCGGACATGTCGATCTCCACGGTGAGCGCGAAGTCCGGCACCGACGCGCGGGACTCCGTCATTCGCTGGGCGACAAGCTCCTGCATCCTCGAGGCCTGCTCGACGGTCACCTCGCCCCTCGAGGGTCGGTCGGCCGGGCCTGCCGCGGCATCGCCGGGCGAGGCGTCCATGGCCGCGAGGACGTCGCTCTTCACCACCCGCCCCCGCGGTCCGGTTCCCGCGATCCGGGTGAGATCGACGCCTTGTTCCTGTGCGAGCCGCCGCGCGACCGGCGAGGCGCCGCCGCGCCGCGGGGGATCCCGCCGCTGCCTGACCGCCCGTTCCGCTGGACGACGGGCGTCGGAGGAAGCTTCGGACGCCGCCGCAGGCAGGGTCGGCGGCACGACCGCATGGGAGGCATCGGGCTCGCCGATGACCGCGATCGGTGCACCAACCGAGACCGTCGATCCCGCCGCGGCGATGACGGTGAAGGACCCCGCGGCCTCCGCTGCATAGACCACGGATGCCTTGTCGGTCTCGATCTCGACGAGGTCCTCGCCCGGACTGACCTCGGTCCCCGACTCCACCAGCCATTCGAGGATCGTTCCCTCCTTCATTCCTTCGGCGAGGCTTGGCAGAAGCACGGTTGGCATGGGTTTAGTATACGATAGGATACGGAAGATGCTCGAGGCGAGAGGGTGACATGGAAAAGGCTCGGCAGCTCGGCGCTCGTGAGGCGGATCTCGCACGCGGCCGCGCCGTGCAGGCGCGGGTGGCCGGAGACCGCGCTGCCATCGGCGCGGTGCGCCATGGGTCGGACGAGGTCGTGCCGGAGCTCGGCCCGCTCTCGGACGAGGCCAACTGGGGGCGGATCTGGGCTCGTGAGGGCCTGGATCTCCGTACCCGCAGTCTGTGCGTGGTCGCCTGTCTGCTCTCCGTCGGTCGTGCCGAGCACGCTCTCGCGCACATGCAGGGTGCTCGGCGCCTCGGGGTCACCCGGGATGAGCTGGCGGAGGTCGTGGTGCAACTGACGTTCTACGTCGGGCTGCCCGTCGTCCACGAGGGGCTGGCGCTCGTTCGCCGGGCTTTCGAGGAACCGCCGGTCGCATGACCGCGATCGACCAGTCCCACGCCGGCGCGGTCGTCAGGACGTACGGCACGTGGCCGCAGCAGCAGGTCGTGACCGCCGGTCCGGGCGCGCTTGCGGGTCTGGCCGACGCGATCGACCGGGCCGGGGCCGAGCGGGTGCTCCTACTGACCACCCCGAGCCTGACGCGCGAGGGGGCGCTGATCGCTCGCGTGCGCGAGACCATCGGGGGGCGGCTCGTCGGCGAGTTCGACGAGTGTCGGCCCCACAACCCTCGGCCGGCGGTGCTGGATGCTGCGGCGCGCGTACGGGAACAGTCGCCAGACCTGCTCGTGTCCTTCGGAGGGAGCACCGTCACGGACGCGGGCAAAGCAGTGTCGCTGGTGATGGCTCACGGGTTGCGGGAGCCGGGAGACCTCGATGGCGTCGACCCCGATGGAGATTCGGAGGTCCGCGCGGCGCTGACGCCGCAGGTGGCGATCCCGACGACGCTCTCGGGCGCCGAGTACAGCGCCGCCGCGGGGATCACCGATCTCACGACGAAGACCAAGCGGGTGTTCCACCAGCCGGGGCTAGCCCCCGTCGAGGTCATCCTCGATCCGGCGATGACGGTCGCCACGCCCGCGCCCCTCTGGTGCTCGACGGGCGTCAAGAGCATGAGCGACGCGATCGAGATGCTCAGCGCACCAGGGGCCCACCCGTTCGTCCGCGTCCTGGCCGGCGCGGCGGTCGGCGCCTTCTTCGCGGGGCTGTCGGACTCGTCCAGCGAGGATCCCGCCCGCCGCGAGCAGGCGAGGCTCGCGTGCCTGCGGGCGACCTGGATGTCCGCAACGAGCCTCGCGAACACGACGAGCCGGCTGGGTCTGGGCACGAGTGTGCGTCACCAGCTCGGTCCAATGGGGGTGGGGCACGGCGACGCCACCTGCATCATGCTGCCGCGCATCCTGGCCTTCAACTGGCCCGTCCTCGGCGACGAGCGCGACGCGATCACGTCGACCTTCGGGCTGGGAGACGGCGGGCGTACCGTCACGCCCGAGGAGGTCGGAGAGCGCGTCCGGGGGTTCGTCGCTGCCCTCGGCCTGCCGGACCGCCTGAGTGCCGTCGGGATCGCCCGCGAGGACGTGCCGGGTCTCGCGCACCGCATTCACGCGGACCCCATGACCGCGCTCAACCCCAGGGCGGCCTCCGTTGCGGACGTCGAGCGTCTACTGCGCGCCGCCTTCTGACCACCACGACCAGCAGCAAGCACAAGGAGAACCATGGACGTCGGCATCACCTTCACATTCCAGAACTGGGATCGGGACCTGACAGACTTCGACATCTACCGATACGAGTGCGCTCTCGCGGTGCGGGCAGAGACGCTCGGCTTCGATTCGGTGTGGGCTACCGAGCACCACTTCACCGGCTACCAGATGACGCCATCGCCGATGCAGTTCCTGGCCTACGTGGCGGGAGCGACGAAGCGCGTCAAGCTCGGGACGATGGTCACGGTGGTTCCATGGCACGACCCCTACCGCATCGCGGTCGAGGCGTCGATGCTGGACAACATGTCCGGTGGGCGGTTCGTCCTCGGCCTCGGCCGCGGTCTCGGGCGGCAGGAGTTCGAGCGGTTCCGGGTCCCGATGGAGGAGTCGCGCCAGCGGTTCGACGAGCACACAACGGCGATCCTCGAGAGCCTCGAGTCGGGCGTCTTCGAGCTCGACGGTTCGTTCGTGAAGCAGGTCTCGTCGCCCCTGCGCCCCCGCCCCGTCGCGAGCTTCCGGGGCCGGACCTACGTCGCCGGGGAGTCGCCGCAGACGATGCCCCTGGCGGTGCGACACGGCGCCGGTCTGATGCTGCTGCCGACGTCGAGCTGGAACGCGATGGCCGACAAGGTGCGCCGGTACGAGGAGTTGTGGGACGCGGAGATGCCCGGCGTCGCCCGGCCGCGGCCGGCGATGGTGGGCTACATCTTCGTCGACCGGGACAGCGAGCGTGCGAAGGAGATGGCCCTCAAGCACATCTCCGACTACTTTCGCGCGACCTTCCAGCACTACGAGTTCACGGCGGACAAGCTCAGCAAGGTCTCGGGTTACGACCACTACAAGACGATGAACGACCGAGTCATGAACGACCCCGAGACGTACATCCAGGAGTTCGCGAGCCAGATGTTCTGGGGCACGCCCGATGAGGTGCTCGAGCAGATCGATGACGTGCGCA
>JBFWKS010000207.1:0-7969 GCA_050252545.1 Solirubrobacteraceae bacterium | reverse complement strand
TCTTCCGATCTGGGCGGTCCCCAGCTGGGCGGGTGGCATGTCGGCGTCAACGCACGGACCGGCGGCCTGGGCCGACGGCGCCGCGAGCAGGACGGCTGCCGCGGCCGCCACGATCGCCCCGCCCGCGCGTCGCGCCCGCCGGTGCCCGGACGCCCCCGGCGCACGGTCGGCGGCGCCGCCGACCCGCCGGGCACGTGGAGGCGGGGTGGCCGGGGCCGACGGACGCACGGACGGGACGGTCGGGTGACGCTGCATGGGTCCAGGGTCGGGCCCGGGGACGGGATGCCCGGCGCGTTCTCGACGGATGTCCGGGCCACCGGGCCCGCAGCCGCGTCTTGGCGTACGCCGTTTCGGACGTCCGTCCAGGCACGGCGGCGCGGTGGACGGCCCGCTCGGGCATCGACCGGCGCCGATGTCGCTCGCGGGAGCGACGGTCCCGCGGCGGATCGGCGCTACCGTGGCGGGATGGCCTCCGGACCCGACACGACCCCGCAGCGCGCATCCGATCCGCGCCGTGCGCTCGTCCTGGCGTTCCTCACCGGCGTGCTGGTCGGGGTCACCGTCGGGGTGATCATCGGCAAGCCGCTGCTCGGCGCCGGACTCGGCGTGGCCCTGGGATTCACATCGGTGATGCGCCGCAAGATGGCCGACAGCCTCGTGCGCTCGATCGACCAGATGGAGGCCGAGGCCGACCGCGAGACCCGTCGTGGTTAGGGCTCCGTCGGTGGGCGGGACGGCCCGCCGGCCTCGTCGTCGATGAGGGGGATCCTCGGCGCTGCTCCCGCCTTCGGCCCCCTCCTACCAGTGGGCGTCGTGGTGCTCCATCACGCCGTGCCCCTCGACGAGGCGGGCACCGCCCGGCAGGGTGCCGGTGAAGGTCCCGAACGGCTGCACGTAGCGGCTACGCAGCACGACGAGGTTCTCATCACGCCGGCGGGTCGCCTCGGCCGCGAACCGCAGGTCGATGTCGTCGCCGGCGACGCTCGAGAGGTCGTCGGCGAACCGCACCGGCCGGACCTGCGTCGCGGTGCCGTCGATCCAGACGCTGCGCTCGCTGGCGGCGGGGTCGTCGTGCACGCCGGCCACGAGGTTCCAGCCGATCGTCCGGCCCGCATCGTCGCGGCCGACACCCGCCGACCAGCGCCACTCGGTGTGGCGGGGCGGGAACCCGGCGGAGTCGTCGACGACCGCCAGCGCGTCGATCCGGTGCTCGAGCCCGCCGACCCGCACCCGGCCGGTGATCGGGACTGCGGCGCGCTTGACCGTCCACGCGTACCCGGCGCCGTACGGCGTGACGGTCTCGACCCCGTCGACGCCCGATGGATCCTCGTCGAAGGCCAGGTCGATGTCGACGTCCGACCGGCGGACGAGGACGCCGCCGGGCGGTAGCGAGACCCCACCGCCGAGGAGGGTGGTGCGCTCGTGCAGGTCACCGGCGGTGCGGTCCCACACCGCCCAGAACGCCTGATGGGCCACGCCGATGCGCACCACGCCGACGCACAGCGACAGCTCCGGCCCGTACACGCCCACGTATCGCCAGCGCTTGCGGAGTCGTCGTGCGTGGACGAGCGGGAGTGGCTGTGGCGGCAGGCGAACCCCGGCCGGCCGGTCCGGGGGATGCGGACGACCGGCGGACGGTGCGGGACCGCGGTAGGGACGCTCGGGCGACATCCCGACGGATCGTGACGTACGGGCGTCTCAGCCGCGGTTGCGGGGCCTGACGATCAGTGCGATCGCCACGCCCACGGCGATCACGCTCGCGACGATCGCGAGGTACAGGGCCCATCCGGCGGACGGGTCGACGAGCCGGACGAAGCCCTCGGGGTCGGTGACGCTCTCCAGGTCGATCGCGCCGGCGACGATGCCGACCACGCCGAAGATCAGGGTCACGATCGACGGCCAGCGGCTGCGCGCGCCCCGCCACAGCATGAACAGGATCACGAGGACGCCCATCCCGATGTAGATCGCGCCGTCCCGGTCGTAGCCGTAGATCGTCTCGACGTTCGTGTTGACCCACGGGCCGGCGCCGCCGATGATCATCAGCGCGCCCGACGCGGCGCCGGCGCGGGCGAGGGTGCGGCGGCGGGCGTCGGTCGAGGGCGTCGCGGGACCGGTGGGAACGGCTGAGGTCGTGCTCATGCCGCTCAGTGTGCTGGCTGGTCGGGCGCCCTTCCACCCCACGACGGGGTGGCACGGGTGCCCCTCGCGTGCCGACCGCCCGGCGTGGGACGCTCTGCCGTGCCCGATGGAGCATCCTGAGATCACCGCCGCGACCCGCCGGCCGGCCGGCGACCGGCGCGCGATCCACGCCGAGCACGCCCGGCGCGCGCGGGAGCGGTACGAGCGCTCGAGCTATCAGGCGTTCCTCCGGCGCCTGGGCGAGACGCTCGCCCCGCACCTGGAGCGGCTGATCGCCGGGACCGGCATCCCCGACACCCAGTTCGAGGTGACGTGGCGGATCAAGGGGCCCGCGTCGTTCGAGGCCAAGGCCGCACGACCGGACCCCGACGAGCCGGATCGTCCCAAGTACCGCCTGCCGTGCGACGAGCTGGCCGACCAGCTCGGCCTCCGCGTCGTCACGTTCCTGCCGGCCCAGGTCGAGGAGGTCGCCGAGGCGCTCGCCGACGACGACGCGCTGACGGTCCGCTCGGTCGTGCGGATGGGATCCGACGGCGCCCACGACCGGCAGTTCGGCTACCAGAGCACCCATGTCCTCGTCGATCCCGGCAGGCCGCTGTCGGTGCCGCGCCCGCCGCAGGACTACGTCGTGCCGCGGGTCGAGATCCAGTTGCGCACCCAGCTGCAGCACGTGTGGGCCGAGCTGGAGCACGCCCAGCGCTACAAGGGGGCCGCGGGCTCGCGGGTGTCGCGCAAGTTCGACCGTGCGGCCGCGCTGATCGAGATGGTCGACGAGCTGCTGCAGGAGATCGACGACGCCTCGCGGGGCGCCGATCGCGGGCCCGGATCCTCGGCGGTCGCGTTCGGCCGCGCGGACGCCGACGATCCGGTCGCCCGTCACGCCCGCGATGACGCCGGCGGACGCCTCGCACCGGCCGCCGGCGAGACCGAGGAGCGGCCCGGCAGCCGCCTGACGGCACGTGCGCTGCGGGCCCTGCTGGCCGAGCTCTTCCCCGACGCCCCGCCGAGCCGCGGCACCGGGAGCGAGGAGTGGATCCACCGCCACGCGCTCGCCGTCGGGCTGGACACGGTCGAGGCACTGCGCGACGCGGTCCGCGGGGTCGACATCGCCGGGATCGAGCGCACCTTCCGCGAAGGCGTCACGTGGGAGCGCAACCAGGTCCGCAGCCTCGACGACGCCCTCCTCGCCGTCACCGGACCGCGGTACGTCGACGTCGCGGAGGGCCTCGTCGACCCGGCCGACGACGCCCAGCGACAGAAGCGCCGCCGGGTCCTGCTCTGGCGCTGGCGGACGCTGGCCGACGCCGGCGTGGTGCGGGGCTGACGGGCCCCGGCCCCTTCGTCGGGCCACCGGCGTGGGTCGGGACCTCGGAGGCCCGGGGACACGGGACGAACGCGTCCCACCAGCGGCCAGACCTCCACCCCCGACCGGAGGCCGGAACGAGGCGCACACGTCCCACCGACGGCCAGGCCCCCACCGGAAGCCCGACCCCGCGGCCTCCTCCGGCGTGTCCTCACTCGACCGCGGCCGAGGCGGGGGCGTCCTCGGGGATCCCCAGCGCCCCCATCCACAGGCGGGTCACCGTATCCACCAACGCGTCGAACCCGACCTCGTCACCGAGCACGAAGGCACTGTAGGCCGCCCGCGACACCATGCCGGAGATCGTGCGAGATGCGAGGTCGGGGTCCAGCGACGCGTCCGCGAACCCCGCCGCCTGCAGGCGCTCGATCGTCCGCGCGTTGCGCTCGATGAACGGCCCGCCCCGGCGTCGTCGCAGATCCCGGAACGCCGGGTCGATGGTGGCGACCTGCTCGCGCAGCGCCATCAGGCGCGCGTTGTCGCGGTAGACCGCCAGGTAGGCCCGGTGGCTCGCCGAGAGCAGGTCGACGAACCGCTCGTGCCGGCCGTCCTGTGACAACCGTGGGTGCAGCAGCTCCTCCTGCACCTCGCCGAGCACCGCGGCGAGCACCGCGGGCTTGTCGACGAAGTACGTGTAGAACGACCCGGTCGCCACGCCCGCCTCGGCGGCGATGTCGGTGATCCGCGCGTCGAGGAACCCGTCCCGCTCGAACACCGCACGCGCACCGGCGACGATCGCCTGCCGCGTCGCCCGGCCACGCGCCGTGGTCGGGAGGCCGGCGCCGGGCCCCGCATCGGAGCCCGGCCGGTCACCTGCGGTGCCTCCGTCGTTCGCCACGGCGCGGGCGCCGGCCATCGTCCTGGGGCGGGGCGATGGCCGGTCGGGCATGACGCTCCGGTCGGCCGCCGTGCCGTCGCCGCTCATCCGGCGGTGGGGGCCACGTCCTCGGCCACCCGCTCCGCCTGCGTGGCGAGCCCGTCGATGATCGGCTCGAAGCTCTCCGGATCGTGGTTGGCGTTGCCCGGCGTGTCGCGGAACCGCCGGACGACGCCCTGCAGGATGATCGCGAGCTTCCACGCCCCGAGCGCCCGGTAGAACGGCAGGCCCGAGAGGTCCAGGCCCGACGCCTCGGCGTAGCGCTCGACGACCTCGGCCCGGGACGGGAAGCCCTCCGCCAGCGGTGCCGTCGAGATCCGTGGCTCCGGATCGTCGTGCTCGGTCCAGTAGACGAGCAGCAGGCCCAGGTCGGCGAGCGGGTCGCCCAGCGTGCACAGCTCCCAGTCGAGGATCGCCTGCACGGTGCCGTCGTCGTCGACGATGACGTTCTCGAGCTTGTAGTCGCCGTGGACGATCGAGACCCGCTGCTGCTTCGGGATGCCGGCGACGAGGCGGGCGTGGGTGCGCTCGATCGCGGGGATCTCGCGGGTCTTCGATGCCTCCCACTGCCGGGTCCAGCGACGCAGCTGCCGTTCGCCGTACCCGTCGTGGCGGCCGAGATCCGCCAGGCCGACCGCCTCGACGTCGACCGCGTGCAGGCGCGCGAGCGTGTCGACCAGGTCGAACCCGGCGCCACGCCGGGCGGCCGGGGTGAGCGGACCGGCCGCCTCGCGCGATGCCAGGACATGGCCGTCGGCGTGCTCCATGAGGTAGAACGGCGCGCCGGTCACCGCCTCGTCCTCGCACAGGCCGAGCGGCTCGGGGACCGGGATCCCCACCGGGTGCAGCGCGGCGATCAGCCGGTGCTCGCGGACCATGTCGTGGGCCGAGGGCAGCCGCGGGCCGAGCGGCGGGCGACGCAGGATCCAGCGGCCGCCGGCGGCGTCGTCGACGACGTACGTGAGGTTGGAGCGGCCATCGCCGACGCGGGTGAACGACACCGGCTCCCGGAGCCCGGGAACCGTGTCGCGCAGCCATGCGACGACGGCGCCGTGCTCGATGCCGGGCGTGGTGTCCGACGTCGCGGTGGGATCGGACGTGGTCATCGGTGCATCGTCTCCGATCGGGCGGTCATCGCGGGGCCGTCGCCGTCAGGCCACATCGGGGACGGGGTGGCGGCGCAGCTCGTCGCGGGCGATCTGCATGCGGTGGACCTCGTCGGGACCGTCGACCATCCGCATCGTGCGGGCGTGGGCGTACATCTCGGCGAGCGGGAAGTCGTCGGTGAACCCGCCGGCGCCGTGGACCTGCATCGCCCGGTCGACGATCTCCTGGGCGACCTTCGGCGCGGCGACCTTGATCGCAGCGATCTCGGTTCGGGCCTTCTTGTTCCCGACGGTGTCCATGAGCCAGGCGGCCTTCATCGTCAGGAGCCGGATCATCTCGATGTCGATCCGGGCGTCGGCGATCCAGTCCTGCACGTTGGCGCGGGCGGCGATCGGCTTGCCGAACGGCGCGCGCTGCTGGGCCCGCACGCAGAGCAGCTCGAGCGCGCGCTCGGCCAGGCCGATCGTGCGCATCGCGTGGTGGATGCGGCCCGGGCCGAGCCGCGCCTGGGCGATCGCGAACCCGTCGCCCTCGTCGGCGATCATGGAGGACGCCGGCACGCGGACGTCCTCGAAGAGCACCTCGCCGTGGCCCTCGGTGTGCGAGAAGCCGAATACCGGGAGGTTGCGCAGCACCGTCACCCCGGGCGTGTCGAGCGGCACGAGGATCATGCTCTGCTGCCGGTGACGATCGGCGGTCGGGTCGGTCTTCCCCATGAGGATGAAGAACCGCAGGTTGGGGTGCAGGGCGTTGGTCGTCCACCACTTGCGCCCGTTGATGACGTACTCGTCGCCGTCGCGCTCGATCCGGGTCGAGATGTTGGTCGCATCGGAGCTCGCGACGTCGGGCTCGGTCATCGCGAACGCAGAGCGGATCTCACCCTCCAGCAGCGGGCTGAGCCAGCGCTCGTTCTGCTCGGGCGTGCCGAAGAGCGTCAGTACCTCCATGTTGCCGGTGTCCGGCGCGGCGCAGTTCGTCGCCTCGGATGCGAGCGGGCTGCGGCCCATGATCTCGGCCAGCGGCGCGTACTCGACGTTGCTCAGGCCGGGGACCGACGGGTGGATGTCGGCGTGCGGGTGGAAGAGGTTCCACAGGCCGCGGCGGCGCGCCTCGGCCTTGAGCTCCTCCACCACCGGGGCGTGGTGGTGCGGGTCGCCCGCGGCGCGCATCTGCTCGGCGTGGGTCGCCTCGGCGGGGTAGACGTGCTCGTCCATGAACGCCAGCAGGCGCTCCTGCAGGTCTCGCGCACGCTCGGTCGGCTCGATGTTCATCCGCTGCTCCCTCGCGTCGACCGTCGGGTCGACGAACTCGAAGTTGAATCCGGATTCGAGTCTAGCGGGTTCCCTGGCGTGGTCCTCGAGCGCGGAGCCCCCCACCCGTGTCCGGGTGGCCGCTGGGGATCGTTCGCATCGTGCGAACGATCCCCAACGGCCGCCCGGCGTCTGGGTTCTGCCCCGGCTGCCCGCTGCGCGCCACCGCCGGCGGCCCGCTGCCCTCCACCGCCGGCGGCCCGCCGGCCCCGGGTCGGGCGCCGTCCGTGCGTGGGGCGGTGGGGGCTCGTCAGGCGCCGGGCGCGGCGCAGTGGGCGTCGCGGATGGCCGGGTCGGGGTCGGCCAGCACCGTGCGGATGAGCGCCGCCTGGGCCGCGGCATACGCCTCGATGCTCCGGGCCACCCGCGCCCGCGCCGCGGGGGTCCGGGCGAGGGTCAGCCGCTCGGCGTTGCGCCACACGACCTCGCGCCAGCCGGCGAGCAGCTGGTAGGCGGCGACGTCGTCCACCGGTCCGACGTCGAGGTCGTCGGCGCGGGGATCGAAGCGCGCGGCGACCTCGCGCAGGACCGGGAGGTAGAGCGCGGCCAGGCGGCGGTTGTAGACGTCGTGATCGGGCTTGCGCGACCGTCCGGAGGACTCGGTGATGCCGACGCCGGCGAGCAGGTACGGCATGTCGCGGTTGATGTGGGCGTTCATCGACAGCAGGAAGTTCCCCAGCCCGGTGACGGCACGGTCGTCGGCGGCGGCGAAGGCGATCCGCCAGGCCTTCGGGACCCGGTCTCGACGTCCGGCGTGCCAGTCGTCGTAGGCGTCGAAGTACAGGCGGGCGAAGACGGCGTCCTCGTGGCCGAGCCAGGCGGGATCCCGGAACACGCCCTGGCCGATCGCGTCGCGGATGTCCTCGGTCACCCGCAGGTAGGCCAGGCCGAAGACGGCGTCGTGGTCGCAGCGGGCGGCGAGGCCGTCGAGGCGGTGCCGCATCTCGTCGATGGTCCGGTCGATGCAGGCCGGGTCGCCGTCGGGGCAGTCCGGCTCGGTCGAGGGGCGGTAGGGGATCGGGACCGGTGGCAGGAGCGCGGTCCAGTCCTGGTAGAGGCTCGGGCTGCCGGGCGGGAAGAGCTGGGGGACGAGTGCCTGCAGCGGGTCGCGGGCCCCCGCGGTGGCGGGCGTCTCGGCCGGTCGCGGGAGCGCCTGGAGCAGGCTCGTGACCGGGT
>JBFWKS010000206.1:0-7972 GCA_050252545.1 Solirubrobacteraceae bacterium | reverse complement strand
GCGAGCTTCGGCGCGATGCCGATCCGGTCACCGAACGGGTCCGGATCGAGAAGCACCGGCGGACGGTCGGTCCGGCCCCCGTGCCCGGTGTCGGCGACGATCACCACCGGCCACTCCAGGCCCTTGGCCCGGTGGATCGTCGTGATCGTCACCGCGTCACCGCCCGCGAGGACCGGCACGGTGGGGCCGTCGTCGCGGCCGTCGTCGATCCGGTCCACGAGCCGCTCGACGGTGTCGCCGGCCACCTGACGCTCGCGGACCCAGTCGAGGAACGCCTGCACCGCCGCCCATCGTCGGGGTCCGCCCGGGCGGGCGAGGATCGCGGCGCGATAGCCGTCGTCGGCCACGATCCGGCCGACGAGCTCGGCCGGACCCAGCCGCAACGCGAGCGCCCGGTGCTGCACCAGCAGGGTCGTCTGCGCCTCGAGCGCGTCGCGTGCCCGCGGCGGGGCGAGGAGATCCTCGACGTCGAGTTGGTCGAGCGTGTCCCACAGGCTCACCGTGGTCGGCGAGCCCTCGGGGACGGTGCGGTGGGTCCGGTGGTAGGCGCCGAGGGCGTAGAGCGCGTCGGCGTCGACCCCGCCGGTCGGCAGCCGGAGCGCCCCGAGCAGCGCCACGTCGTCGTACGGGTTGCCGACAGCCCGCAGCCACGCCTCGAGCTCGCGCACCTCGAGCGTGCCCAGCAGTGGTGCACCGGCGGCGGGGATCGCGTCGACGCCCGCTTCGAGCAACGCGCGCTCCAGCACGGTGAACCGCGTCTTGGCGCGACAGATGATCGCCACGTCCGACGGTCGATAGGCGCGTCCGGCGGCATCGGGGGCCAGCAGCGACTGGACGAGAGCGACGACGTGGCGGGCCTCCTCGGGCGCCATCGGCGTGGCGTCCGGGTCGAACGGCAGCCCGTCGGTCTCGGTCACGTCGTCCGCGTCGGGATCGGGCCGCTCGGGCTCGACGTCGCGTCCGGTGCCGATGACGTGCACCGCCACCCGCACCGGATCGTCCCCGGCGGCCGGGTCGCGGTCGTGTCCGCCGACGAGCGGCTGGTACTCCTCGTGCGCGACCCGACCGACGTGGTTGGTCAGCGCGAGCACCGGTCGCGGGCAGCGGAACGTCTCGTCGAGCGGTAGCAGGCTCCCGGCGCCGCGGGCCTGGCGGGCGGCCGCGTCGAACCCGGCGGTCGACGCGTTCCGGAACCCGTAGATGGCCTGCAGCCGGTCGCCGACGAGGAACAGGTCCTCGCCGCGGTCCCCGGTGAGGGCACGCACGATCCGGGTCTGCAGCGGATTGGTGTCCTGGTACTCGTCGACGAGGATGTGCCGGAACCGGCGGCGCAGGTGCTCGGCGACGACCGGCCGGGTGTGCAGCAGGTGGTCCAGGCGCAGCAGCAGATCGTCGAAGTCCAGCAGCCGCGACATCCGCTTGAGGTCGCCGTAGCGGCGGGCCGTGCGCCGCAGCAGGTCGCCGCGGGCGGCGATCTCGAGCCGTGCGGCGGGCGCGGCGGCGACCCGCGCGGCCGCCGCGCCCGCACGCTCGGCGACGGCCCGCAGCTCGGCGCACGCCGGCCCCTTCAGCGCCTTGGCGCCGTTGGGGCGAACGCCCCTGGCCAGCTCCCGGAAGCGGAGCGCATCCGACGGGTCGCCGTCGTGCTCGGCGATCGCGGTGCAGGTCTCGAGGACCTGCCGGACGGTCTTGGGCGTCGAGGCGTCGGGGGCCCCGAGCTCGGCGACGGCGGCGGCCGCCGCGGCCTTCAGCGCGTCGACGGCGGCGCGGGCGTCGGCCTCCAGCGCGTCCTGGTCCTCGGGTGCGGGTGGGATCCCGGGGTTGGCGGGATCGGACGGGTCGATGCCCTGGCTGCGGCGCAGGTCGAGCAGGCCGAGGGTCTGCTCTCGCAGGCCGGCGATGCCCAGGTCGAGGAGGCGGCGACCCCCGTCATCGCCGTCCAGGTCACGCAGCCAGCCGGCGACCGCGTCGGCGAACGCGGCGCGGCGCAGCCGTGCGGACTCGTCGGGCGACGCGACGGCGAAGTCCGGGTCCAGGCCGGCGTCGAACGCGAACCGGCGCAGCAGCCGCTGGGCGACCCCGTGGAACGTGCCGATCCAGGCGTCGTCGCTGCGCAGCCGCTCGGGCAGCTCGATCGCCTGTCCCGGGCCGCCACCGACGAGCTCGCGCAGGCGCCGGTCGACCCGGTCGCGCATCTGCGTGGCCGCCCGCTCGGTGAACGTGATCGCCAGGATGTCGCGGGTGGCGACGCCGTCGTCCTCCAACAGCAGGCGCAGGAACCGCTCGACCAGGACGCTCGTCTTGCCCGCGCCGGCACCGGCGGACACCAGCAGCGCCGCGTCCGGCCGCTCGTCGACCGCACGGGCCTGTCGATCGGTGAACGCCGGCACCGGATCGTCCGACGACGGCAGCGCCCGCAGCGGCCGACCGTCCGCGGCGCGCAGGCGGTCCGCCGGGATCAGCGGTGCGACGTCCGGCGCCGGCGGGCGCGGGGCCGGCACGGTCACGTCAGCCACCGGGCGACGGCGTGGTGCCGGCGCCTGGACGGGTCGTCGACCGCCGGATGGCGACCGGGTCGCGGGGCGATCTGCCCGGCGCGTAGCGCGGCGACGTCCTCGCGGACGCGCTCCAGGGTCTCCTCGACACGGTCGGCCACGTCCTGCGGCAGGTACTTCGACTGGTACAGGGCCTTCGGCTCCGACCCGGCCCGCTTCTCGGGCTCCACCTTCCTGGTCCGCACCTCGGCCCCGCCAAGCACCGGCGGATCGGTCACCGACTGGTACAGGCCATAGGTGGCGGGCTCGTCGGCGGCGGCCGAGGCGGCGTGCAGGTACAGCGCGGTCTGCACCGTCCCGGTCTGGACCCACTTGCTCGCGTTGACCACCGACCCGGATCCACGCTTGTAGTCGACGACCCCGATCCCGTCGCGGCGGTCGTCGTCGGGATTGGCGATCCGGTCGATCCGGTCGATCCGGCCGACCAGGCGGATCCCGTCGGGCAGCACGATCGGTGGCAGCGGCGCGGGACCGTCGGCGTCGTCACCGAGCGAGCACTCGGCGGCGACGAGGGTCGAGTCCGGGAACCGATCGGGCAGGGTCCGCAGGATCCCCACGACGCCGCGCCGGACGCGACGCACGCTGACCTCGGCCTGGACGGGGTCCAGCCCACGGGTGAGCTCGCGGGTGCGGGCCTCGACCTCGCGGTGCGCGGCGAGCACCAGCATCTCCGGGTCCAGATCGCCGTAGCGGCGTCCGTCGGCGGCGGCGACCTCGAGGACCGACGCGAGGATCCCGTGGGCGACGTTGCCCTCGCGCATCGCGACCGGTCGCGGTTGGGCGTCCCGGGCCCCGATGAACCGCTCGACGAGCCAGACGATCGGATCCTGCACGAGGGCCTCGACGTCGCTGACGGTCAGCCGCCGGTGCTCGAACACCGCGCGGCGCACCGCGTCGACCGCCTCCTCCGACAGGTCGGCCCCCAGCGGGAGGGGCCGCGCGACCGCGTGCCGGCGAGGCCGCCGCACGACGTCGGCAGGACGGTGGTCGGGCGTCGTCGCCTGCAGCGGCCACAGCGCGGTCAGCAGATCCGCCAGGAACGGTGACGCGGGCCGCTCCGCGCCCTTGAGGTCGTGCGTCGGCCGGCTGAGCAGCAGCCGTCCCGTCGGGCGGGTCGCGAGCTGCAGGAAGAGGAGCCGCTCGGCCGACAGGCGGTCGCCGCGTTGACGGACCGGCAGGCCGACCGCGGCGTGCAGCGCGTCGCGGACGGTGCGGTCGACGAGCGGATCGACCGGCTCCGGCTGCGGAAACGCGTCGTGGGTCAGGCTCGCGATCGCCAGCACCCGCAGCTGACGGCCGCGCAGCTCGCCCGGTTCCGCGATCTCCAGACGGCCCGGCCCGGGGGCGTGCCCGCCACGGATCGGGAGCTCGGCGAGTGTGTCGGCCAGCTCGACGTCGTCGGGCAGGAGCGCCGGGTCTCGCTCACCGACGCGCTCCAGGTCGTGCAGCAACCGGACGACGGTCGCGGCGACGTCGGCGGCGCGCGGCTCGGGATCGCGGTCGGCGCTGGCGACCGCGCCCGGCTGTCCGTCGACCGCCCCCGCCGCCCCGGCCAGGCTGCGGACCGCGTCGGCGACCGCGGCCGGCAACGCGATCGGCCCCGCGTCCCGCGCGACGTCGAGGGCGTCGAGGATCGCCAGGCCCGGCGCGGCCGCACGCTGTCCGCGGGCCTGCTCGCGCCAGCGAGCCGGGTCGACGTCGCCGGCGCGGCGCAGCCCGATCGCCCAGCGGTCCAGGGCGTCGAGCGCGGCCGGATCGTCGCCGGCGGCGACGCGCAGGACGGCGGCCACATCACCCGCGTCGCCGCGGCCCGCGGCGACCTCGAGCGCGGCGAGCAGCGCCGTCCCGACGACCGTCGCCCGAAGGGGCACCTCGCGCGGCCGCGCCACGGGCACGCCCCGCGCCACCAGCTCCGCCGCGATCCGTGCACCCGCAGCACCGGCGGCGTCGCGGACGGCGACGGCCATCTGGTGCCATGCCGCCCCGGTGGTGGTACGCGCGTCGGCCAGCGCGGCGGCGAGGGCCTCGGCCTCGCTCCGGTCGTCCCCGCCGGTGATCAGCACCGCGTCGTCGGCGACGCCGGGGGGCGGCGGTGCGTCGTCGGCTCCGGGTGCGGCGAACAGCCGCCGCTCGATCCGGCCGAGCCCCCCGCTGCGGGCGGGCGCAGGCAGACGCAGCTCCGGGCCCTCGATCCGGACACCGGCGCCGGAGGGCACCAAGGGATCGTCGGCGCGGAGCGGCAGCCGATCGCCGGTCGCCGACCCGGCGTCACGCGCACGACGGGCCAGATCCGCGGCGCGCAGGCGCAGCTCGTCGACGAGCTCGCGGCGCGCGGCCGTACCCGGCCGACCGTCCTCGAACGGCAGCGACACCACCACGTCCGCTCCGTCGGCGAGCGTCGCGACGAGCCCGAGCTGCCCGTCGGTCAGATCGTCGAACCCGTAGAGCGCGACCGGGCGGCCGTTCCAGATCCGCGGATCGTGGCCCAGGGCGTCACGGGCCGCGGTGACCGCGGCCCGGCGTCCGGCGCGGATCAGACGCGGCTCGGCGCCGCCCGGGTCGGCGGGCTCGTCGCCGCCCGAGAACCGCTCCAGCACCTCGCGCAGATCGGCCGACAACCTCGGGTCGACGCCGTGCTCCCAGCCCTCCATCGCATCGAGCCCCTCGGCGAGATCGCCGATGCCGACGCGGCGGTCGCCGAGGTCGTCCAGCAGGGCCAGCAACCGGCGGCGTGCGCCTGGGCTGCGATCGAGGCCCGCCAGCGGCCGCGGTGGCCTGACGGCGCGCAGCGCGGCGGCCATCGCGCGGTCGCGGGCGACGGCGCCGGAGTCGGGCGCTGCGACCCGCGCGGCCCGCAGCGCCAGGTCCTCCAGGGCCGAGAACGGGCCGACCGTCACGCCCACGACCGCGCGGCCCCCGGCGAGGAGCTCGCGGCGGTACCGGTCGGCGTCCGGCCCGGTCGGCACGATGAGGACCGGCGACCGTCCCGCGGCCGCCCAAGCCCGCACGAGGCCCAGGACGATGCCGGCCTTGCTGGCGTTGACCGGTCCGGTGACGAGCTGCAGGGCCACGGGGCGACGGTCTCAGGAACGGCGGACGGAGCGCACGGGCGCTTGCGACCCGGTCGCGACGCGCCGCTCTCCGCGACGCGTCCGCGGCCGGCCGGGGCTACGCGGCGGCCGCGTCCCCGGCGGGGGCGGCCGCGTCGCCGTCGACGATGGCGATCCCGTCGCCCTCGCCCTTCGGTGCGGCAGCGCCCTCCTTGGCCCACGGCTCGTCGAACTCGACGCGCCAGCGGCCCTCCTCGTTCTGGAACAGCGCCAGCCGTGCCCGGAAGTTCCGTCCCGCGCGGCTCTTGAACCCGGTGATCTGCTTGGCGGTCCGCCCGGTCTTGATCAGCTCCTTGGCGACCGCGGGCGCAAGCGTCTTGCCGGCCTTCTGCTTCCAGATCACGAACCCGCAGCCGGGGTCGTCCTTGGCCCAGCAGGAGAACCCCTTGCGGTTCTCGGTGATGTCGCGGCCACAGACCGGGCAGGGACCGAGGTTGGCGCGCGGGATCCGCACGTCCTTGAGCTTGGCGTCGAGCTCCTTGACGGTCTGCTCGGCGAAGCCGGCGATGCCGTCCATGAACGCCTTGCGCGTCTCGGCACCGGATTCGATCCGGGCCAGGCGGTGCTCCCAGTCGCCGGTGAGCGAGGGCGACGTCAGTGGGTGCCCGTCGAGCAGCCGGATGACGTTGATGCCCTTCTCGGTCACGAGCAGCGCCCGGCCGTCGCGTTCGACGTAGCCGACGTCGATGAGCCGTTCGATGATCGACGCGCGGGTCGCCGGCGTTCCGATTCCGGACTCCTTCATGGCCTCGCGCGCGTCGTCGTCCTCGACCGACTGCCCGGCGGTCTCCATCGCGCCCAGCAGCGAGGCGTCGCTGAACCGCCGGGGCGGCTTGGTGACCTTCTCCTGGTCGTCGACCTCGACCGTCGTCACGCCCTCGTCCTGGGCGACCCGCGGCAGCGTCTGCTGGCGGCCCTCGTCGTCGTCCTGCCCGGATCCGGTGGTCGGCTCGACCGCCTCGCCGTACACGCCACGCCAGCCCGGCACCAGCAGCACCCGACCGCGGGTGCGGAAGATCTGCGGCCCGACCTCCTCGGTCGTCTCGGTCCCGTCGTCGGCGGTGACCGTCACCGGTACCGACACGTCGACGGTCGTCTCGATCCGGGTGTTCTCGAACTCGGCCTCGGGGTGGAACACCGCGAGGAACCGGCGGACGACCAGGTCGTAGATGCGGCGGTCGTCGGAGCCCATCTTGTCGACCGGATGCGACGCGTTGGTCGGGATGATCGCGTGGTGGTCGGCGACCTTCTCGTCGTTGACGACGCGGCCCAGCGGCAGCTTGTCGAGCCCCTGCACGTAGTCGGCGGCGGCGCGGTACTCGGCCTGCCCGCCGACGAGTGCGGCGGTCGGCTTGATCTCGGGGATCATGTCCGCCGTCAGATAGCGCGAGCTCGTACGCGGGTACGTGAGCGCCTTGTGCTCCTCGTAGCACCGCTGGGCGGCGGCGAGCGTCCGTCGGGCGGTGAACCCGAACCGGCTGCCGGCCTCGCGCTGCAGCGACGTCAGGTCGTACAGGAGCGGCGCCTTCTCCTTGC
This sequence comes from Solirubrobacteraceae bacterium, assembly GCA_050252545.1. Taxonomy (GTDB): domain Bacteria; phylum Actinomycetota; class Thermoleophilia; order Solirubrobacterales; family Solirubrobacteraceae; genus Patulibacter. Next base: position 771 of record JBFWKS010000206.1, on the reverse strand, counting down.
GCCGGCTCTTCTCGAGCTTGGTGATCCGTCCGGGGCGCCCGTCGATCGCCCGGGCGACCGCCTCGGCCTCGGCCGCGGTGGGCAGGCGCGGTGCGCTCCCACGGTGCAGGCGCCCCCAGTACGCGCGGGTCGCCTTCGGGTCCGCCCCGGCCGCATCGGCGCCCTCGGGATCGACGACGAAGCGCGCATCGACGAGCCAGTACGGCTCGGGGACGAACGCGCGGATCTCCTCCTCGCGCCGGGCGAGGATCGCCAGCGTCGGGGTCTGGACGCGGCCGAGCGAGACGGCACCGTCGAAGCTCGTGCGCAGCCGGATCGTGGCGGCGCGGGTCGCGTTCATCCCGACGAGCCAGTCCGCCTCGGACCGCGACTGGGCGGCCTGGGCCAGCAGATCGACCTCGTCCGGCGAGCGGAGCTCGGCGAGCGCCCGGCGCATCGCGTCGGCTGTCATCGACGAGAGCCACAGGCGTCGGACGGGCTGGGTGCCGCCGGCCTTCTTGAACACCCAGCGGAAGATGAGCTCGCCCTCGCGACCGGCGTCGCAGGCGTTGATGACCTGATCGACGTCGGCCCGCCCGACCAGGTTGCGGATGACCGTCATCTGCTTCTTCGACCCGTCGTCGCGGTCGACGAGCTGGAACTCCTGCGGGACGATCGGCAGGTCGTCCATCTTCCAGCGCTTGAACTTCTTGTCGTAGGCGTCGGGCTCGGCGAGCTGGACGAGGTGACCGATCGCCCAGGTCACGATGTGGTCCGGGCCCTCCAGCCACC
>JBFWKS010000205.1:0-8000 GCA_050252545.1 Solirubrobacteraceae bacterium | reverse complement strand
CATGTCGCGCGCCTGATCACCATGTCGCGTCGGAGCGACCAGCGTCGCGAGGCGGTCTTCGCGGTCTACCAGCACGATGTCACCGGCCGGCCGCTCCACGACCTGTTCGAGCGCCAGACGTCGCTGTTCACGCGGTCGCTGGCGCACGCCACGACCGACGTGCAGGACGAGCTCGACGAGCTGATCGGCACCCACGCCAAGGGGTGGACCGTCAGCCGGATCGCCCCGTTGGAGCGGGCGATCATGCGCGTGGCGTTGCTGGAGATGGTGCACCCCGAGCTCGTGCCGGGCGACTCGCCGATCCCCGCCGAGGGCGCGATCAACGAGGCGGTCGACACCGCCAAGAAGTTCTGCGGCGCCGACGCCCCCGGGTTCGTCAACGGGATCCTCGCCGCCGTCCTGCGTGCCCGGACGGCCCCGACCGAGAGCTGAACGGGCTCGGCCCGGACGGCGGATCGCGCGGCGCCACCCGGTCCCGCGGATTCTCGTCCCGACCGTCACACTGACACCGTGGCCGACGACGCCGACCGGGAGCTCCGGATCCAGATCGCCCGCCTGGAGCATGCGCTCGGGCGGGTCGCCGACGACGACCTCGAGCCGGACGCCCAGGCGACCGCGGCCGAGCAGGCGGCGGAGGGCGCGGCCGACCTCGGATCGGCGTTCGACCGGGTCGCGCGCGAGAGCGGTGGGACGTCCTCGTGAGCGCCGGCTACCCCGACGACCTACGCGCCCGGGTCGACGCCCGGCTCGAGACGCTCCGCTTCCCCTCCCGCACCACGGGCACCGGCGGCCTCGAGGACGCGATGCGCTACTCGCTGCTGGCCGGCGGCAAGCGGATCCGTCCGGTCCTGGCGCTCGCCACCGCCCAGGCACTGGATCTGGACGAGACGATGGTGATGCCGTACGCGATCGCATTGGAGCTGATCCACACCTACTCGCTGATCCACGACGACCTGCCGGCGATGGACGACGACGACCTGCGCCGCGGCCGTCCGACCTGCCACGTCGTCTACGGCGAGGACGTCGCGATCCTCGCCGGCGACGCGCTGTACGCCGAGGCGTTCCGCCTGCTGCTGGAGGCCGGCTCGATCGCCGACCGGGTCCCGGCCGATCGAACGCTGGCGGCCGCCGCAGAGCTGGCCGCCGCGTCGGGCGTCGACGGCATGGTCGGTGGACAGTACCTCGACGTGCAGGGCGAGAAGGCCGACGAGACCACCACCCACGACGCCCGCGCCGCGCTGCGCACGGTCCACGAGCTGAAGACCGGTCGCCTGATCGGGGCGTCGGTCGGTGGCGTCCTGCGTTTGGCGGGGCTGGACGAGCGACGATCGGACCCGTTCCGGCGGTTCGCGGCGGATCTGGGCGTGCTGTTCCAGATCGTCGACGACATCCTCGACGTCACCGGGACCGACCAGGATCTGGGCAAGCGGCACGGGAGCGACGAACGTCACGGTAAGCGAACCTACGTGACCGAGTACGGTTTGGAAGGTGCGCGCGACATGGCCGCGCAGCACCACCGGGCGGCGACGCTGGCCCTGGCGGACGCCGCTCCCTCCGGCGCCGACGCGTTGCTGACCCTCACCGACTTCATCCACACGAGGACGAACTGACTCGATGACCCGGCTGCTGGACCGCATCGACCGACCGCAGGATCTGCACGGCCTCTCCGAGGACGAGTTGCAGCGGGTGGCGCAGGAGGTGCGGGCGCACATCATCGACACCGTCGGCGAGATCGGCGGCCACTTCGGCGCCAATCTCGGCACCTGCGAGATCGCGGTGGCGCTCCACTCGCTGCTCGACAGCCCGCGCGACAAGATCCTGTGGGACGTCGGTCACCAGGCCTACCCGCACAAGGTCCTCACGGGCCGTCGCGACGAGCTCGGCACGATCCGCAAGTACGAGGGGCTGGCCCCGTTCTGCGCGATCCACGAGTCCGAGCACGACATCATGGGCGCCGGCCACGCGTCGACGTCGATCGGCTATGGCGTCGGCCTGCGCGAGGGGATGGGCCTGCGCCAGCGGCTCCCGGCCCCGCAGGGCGGCCAGGCGCCGGGCCGCGTGGTCGCGGTCATCGGCGACGGCGGCATGACCGGGGGCGTGGCCTTCGAGGCCGTCCACCAGGCCGGTGGGCTCGGCACCCCGCTCGTCGTGATCCTCAACGACAACGGGATGTCGATCAGTCCCAACGTCGGATCGCTGTCGCGGTACTTCCAGGGCCTGCGGCTCAAGCGGCGCCTGTGGCACGGCCGCGAGAAGGTCGAGGAGGCCCTCACCGACCTGCCCGCCGGTATCGGCGACCTCGTCGAGCGCGTCGGCCCGCCGATCAAGGGCTCGATGAAGCTCCTCAACGCCCAGGGCGAGCTGTGGGAGTCGCTGGACTGGGCCTACGTCGGCGTCGTCGACGGTCACGACGTCCACGACCTGCGCCAGGCGCTGCGTCAGGCGTTCGACGCCGACCGCCCGGTCGTCGTCCACGTCAAGACCGTCAAGGGCAAGGGGTTCTCCCCGGCCGAGGACGGCGGCCTGGCCGGCATGGAGAAGTGGCACGCCGCCAAGCCCGGCAGCATCGTCGACGGGGCTCCGGCACCGTCCAAGCCGGTCGACCCGGACGCCGCGCCCAAGCCGCCCGCCTACACCCAGGTGTTCGGGGAGCGGATGATCGCCGAGGTCCGCCGCGACCGCCGCGTCGTCGGGATCACCGCGGCGATGAACTCCGGCACCGGCCTCAACCTGCTGCAGAACGCGGAGCCCGAGCACTACTTCGACGTCGGGATCGCCGAGCAGCAGGCGCTGCTCTTCGCGTCGGGCCTGGCCCTGGAGGGCCTCAAGCCGGTCGCCGCGATCTACTCGACGTTCCTCCAGCGCGCCTACGACCAGATCGTCCACGACGTCTGCCTGCAGGAGCTCGACGTCGTGCTGGCCATGGACCGCGCCGGGCTCGTCGGCGACGACGGTCCGACCCACCACGGCGTGTTCGACATCGCCTACCTGCGGTCGATCCCCAACATCGTGCTGGCCGCCCCCCGTGACGAGGCCCAGCTCGTGCACCTGCTGCACACCGGCATCGAGCACCCCGGCACCTTCGGGTTGCGCTATCCGCGCGGCGAGGCCGAGGGCGTGCCGCTGCCCCGCACCGCCGTGCCGGTCGAGATCGGGCGGGGCGAGGTCCTGCGCCAGGGCGACCGGGTCGCGATCCTCGGCTACGGCAGCGGGGTGTCGGTCGGCCTGCAGGCCGCGGCGCGCCTGAGCGCCGCCGGGATCGAGGCCACCGTCGCCGATGGCCGGTTCGCCAAGCCGGTCGACGCGGACCTCGTCGCGTCGCTGGCGCGGGAGCACGAGCTGCTCGTGACGATCGAGGAGGGCGTGCTCCCCGGCGGGTTCGGCTCGGCGGTGTGGGAGGCGGCCGAGACGGCCGGCATCCCGCTCACCACGGCCGCCGGTGTCCGCGGCGCCACCCAGCTGCTGCGGATCGGCATGCCCGACCGCTACGTCACGCACGGCACCCCGGCGCTGCTGCACGCCGAGGTGGGCTACACCGGTCATGCGGTGGCCGTCCGCGTCGCCACGGCGCTGGGCGCCGCCGGCGCGGTGCCGGCCGAGCAGGGCAGCTGAGCCCGGGCCGCCCCGGGCGGTTGTCGGGCCGGTCGCCGGGGTGCTTGTCGGGCCTCGGTGGGCTCGTGGGCCGGATGTGGCTTGTTCTGGCGCGCACGATCCGGCCCACGGTGAGGCCGGCCAGCCGTGGCGGTGCGCCCGTGCGGTCGTGGGCCGGATTTGACTTGCCCTGGCGCGCACGATCCAGCCCACGGTGACGGTGGCGGGCCGGCCGACCGTGGCGGTGCGCCCGTGCGGTCGTGGGCCGGATTTGACTTGCCCTGGCGCGCACGATCCAGCCCACGGTGACGGTGGCGGGCGTCGACGGGGCACCGTCGTGGGCCGGCGTGGTGACGGGACGGGAGGGGGATACGTCCCCCCGGGCGGGTCACGACCGGCGCCGCGGAGACCCGTAGCCTGCGGAGTATGCGATCCCGCGCCACCCGATCCCGCGTCGTCCCGGTCATCGGGGCGGTCGCCGCCACCCTCCTCCTGGCCGCGTGCGGCACGGAGACCTTGAACCAGGACGAGGTGGAGAGCACGATCACCGCCCAGTTCAAGCAGCAGGGCGTGCCACTGACCGAGGTGTCCTGCAAGGACGACGTGAAGGCCGAGGTCGGCGAGCCGCTGTCGTGCACCGGCAAGAACCCGGCGGGCACCGTCCTGCGCATCGAGGGCAAGGTCAGCGAGCGCAACGGCGACAAGGCCCGGTTCGAGGCCAAGGCCGTGGGCGGCATCGCCAACGGCGCCACGATGGCCACGCAGGTCAAGCAGCTGCTCGAGAAGCAGGCCGGACAGACCGCCAAGGACCTGACCTGCCCCGAGACCATCGACATCCCGACGAAGGAGCCGGCGCGCTGCACCCTGACGGCCCAGGACGACACGCGCTACGGCGTGTCGGTCACCGTCGACGACCAGGGCAAGGTCAACGCCCAGGTCGACTCCTCGCCGCAGAGCTGAACCAGTCGGCGGGCTGCCGGCGGTCGGGCGGTCGGGCTGCCGGCGGTCGGCGGTCGGCGGGCGGGCGGTCGGCCAGGAGCGGCGGAATTGCGGTTCGTCATCGCCGGGCGATGACGAACCGCGACTTCGGGGGCGCGGTCATCGAATCGTGCCCGCCATCAGAATCGTGCCCGCCACCAAGATGAAACGGCCCGCTCGAGGAGCGGGCCGGTTCGGGAGGTGAGTGCTGTGGGTCCAGCAATATGTTTGTGTCGTGCTCTGTGTGAAGGGGGTGCGTCCGGCGGGCGGTTGGTGCGCTCTCGCCGTCTGCTTGAACACAGTGTCTCTCGCGTCCCGTCGGCCCGGTGTGGGGTCGGTCACAGCACCGTGAACAAGTGGTGAACGACGCCCGCATCGGAGGCGTGGAGGTGGCCGCAGCGGACCGGTCCATGCATCCGCACCCGGCCCGCGGTCACCGCCGTCCGGGGCCCGCGGCGACGCCCGCACGAGCCGCCGCGGACGTTCGCGGTACGGTGTGCGCGCCGATGGGCAAGGTCCGGCTCGACACCCTGCTGCACCGGCGCGGGCTCTATCCGTCGCGTTCCGCCGCATCCGCCGCGGTGCTGGCCGGTGACGTCCGCCTCGACGGGCGCCACGGCGCGGCGGTCAAGCCCGGGACGATGGTCGCCGACGATGTCGGCGTCGAGACGGCCACGCCGCGCCGCTACGTCTCGCGCGGGGGCACCAAGATCGCCAACGCGCTCGACGCGCTCGGCCTCGACGTGGCCGGTCGCCGGGTGCTCGACGTCGGCGCGTCCACGGGTGGGTTCACCGACTGCCTGCTGCAGCGCGGTGCGGTCGAGGCGACCTGCGTCGACGTCGCCTACGGCGAGCTGGCGTGGAGCCTGCGTGAGGATCCGCGGGTGACGGTGCTGGAGCGCCGGAACGCGCGGGCGCTCGCCCCCGAGCATCTGCCGTACGCTCCCGACCTGGTGGTCGCCGACGTGTCGTTCATCTCGCTGACCAAGCTCCTGCCGGCGCTGCGATCGGTGGTGGCCGACCGCTTCGACGCGCTGCTCATGGTCAAGCCACAGTTCGAGGTCGGCCGTGGCCGCGTCGGCCGCGGTGGCGTCGTCCGCGAGCCCGCCCTGCGCCGCGAGGCGATCCGCTCGGTCGCGGGGTTCGCACGCGACGGCGGCTGGACGGTCCTCGACGCCGTCAGCTCGGGCCTGCCGGGACCCAAGGGCAACCGCGAGACCTTCCTGTGGCTCGCCGAGGCCGGTCGTGACGGGGCCGGCGAGGTCGACGAGATCGCCCTGCGCGCCGAACCGGAGCCGTCGGCATGACGGGCCACCGCCGCCCGGGCCACGGCCGTCCTCCTCGCACGGCGGAGCCGGTCGCATGAGCAACCCCGACGTTCGTCCCGATCCCACCGGTGACCGCGATGCGGGGCACGGGGACGCGGGCCGCACCGCGGCCCGCACCGTCTCCGTCCTGACGCACGGTCGTCCCACCCACGCCGCCGAAGCGCTGCGATCGCTCGTCCGGGAGGCGGCGGATGCGGGAGTCGAGCTGTGGTTCGATCCCGACGAGACGGCCAAGCACGATCTACGGCCCGCACCCGGGATCGTCGTCGACCAGCCGTGGCGGGCCGACGCCGACCTGTGCGTCGTCCTCGGCGGCGACGGCACGATCCTGCGCGGCCTGCGCCGCCACGTCGGGACCGGCGTGCCGGTGTTCGCCGTCAACCTCGGCGAGATCGGGTTCCTCGCCACCGTCGAGCCCGCCGACGCCGACGCCGGCCTGCGCGACGCGCTCGCGGGACGGTTCGAGGTCCTGCCGCTGCCCTCGTTGCAGCTGTGCCTGCCCGACGGGACGATCCACGACGGGATCAACGACCTGAGCGTCCACCGGCGGTCCGGCGAACGGGTCGCGGCGCTGCGCTACAGCGTCGACGACGAGGAGGTCGGGTTCGTCCGCTGCGACGGGCTCGTCGTCGCGACCCCGGCCGGCAGCACCGGCTACAACCTCGCCAACGGCGGCCCCGTCCTGGCCTGGGGCGTGGAGGGCTACGCGGTGTCGTTCATCGCCCCGCACACCCTGTCGGCCCGGTCGCTGGTCGTCGCACCGGAGGGCACGCTGCGCCTGCACAACGCGTCGCCGTCGGCGGTGGAGCTCGGTGTCGACGGCCGCCCACAGGGCCTGCTGCAACCGGACGAGGCGATCACCGTCGCGTTCCGTCGCGAGGCCGCGCTGCTGGCCCAGACGCCGGGCTCGAGCTTCTACCGCCGTCTGCGCGAGAAGTTCGGTCGCCTGGCGGAGTAGGACCGGTCGTGCGGCCGGGGGATCCGTTCCGGGATGTGGTTGTCGGGTGACCGTCTGGCGAAGCGGATCGCGCGGCCGGCCGGTGGGCGGGGACCGTGTTCCGGGATGTGGTCGCTGGGTGACCGTCTGGCGGAGCGGATCGGACGGTCAGCGCCTCGCGGAGCACGGTGCGCGCCGACCGCACGCACTCCGTGGCGTCTGCGGCGGGACCGTCGCACGATCGTGCCGATCCGGTGCCGTTCACTCATCCGTCCTGCTGCGCTGGCACCCTCCGTGTGTGCTCCTGGAGCTTCGCGTCGAGAACCTGCTGCTGATCGAGCGGGCCGAGCTCGAGCTCGGCCCGGGTCTCAACGTCGTCACCGGCGAGACCGGCGCGGGCAAGTCCGTGCTCGCCCACGCACTCGATCTGCTGCTGGGCGCCAAGCCCCGCTCCGGCATCGTGCGCCCCGGCGCCAAGGAGGCCTGGGTCGAGGCGGTCTTCCGGTGGGACGGCGACCGCGCCCAGATCCCGCCCGAGCTCGCCGACCGACTGCCCGCCGATGAGGACGAGCTGGTCCTGGCCCGCCGCGTGAGCGCCGAGGGCCGCTCACGGGCGTTCATCGGCGGACGATCCGCCACCGCCGCCGACCTGCAGGAGCTCGGTCCGCGCCTGCTCGCCTTCCACGGGCAGCACGCGTCGCGCCGGCTGCTGTCGCCCGCCGCGCAGCTGTCGCTCCTGGACGGCTTCGCCGAGCACCGCGATCCCGGCCACGGGGCCCGCCGCACCGAGCACGCGGCCGCCCACGCCACCGAACGGGACGCGCGCTCCCGCTTGGAGCAGCTGCGGACCGACGCGGGCGCCCGCGAGCGCGAACTCGACCTGCTGCGGTACGAGCTGGGCGAGATCGACGACGTCGACCCGCGCGAGGACGAGCAGACGGAGCTGCGGGCGACGCGGGAGCGTCTGCGGCACGTCGAGGCGCTGCGGACCGCCACCTGGACCGCATCCACCGCGCTCGGAGGTGACGACGGATCGGCCGGGTCGGCGATCGCGGCCGCCGAAGGCGCGCTCGACGGCGTGGCGGGCATCGACGCCGGGCTCGACGCGACCGCGGAGCGCGTGCGGGCGCTGCGGATCGAGGCCGATGACGTCGCCGCCGAGCTGC
>JBFWKS010000204.1:0-8037 GCA_050252545.1 Solirubrobacteraceae bacterium | reverse complement strand
CGGCGCCGATGCGCCCGTCGTGGAGCGCACCGGTGGGTGCAACGGGCACGCCGAGCTGTGCGACCGCCCGTTCGACGAGGTCGCGCTGCCCGCCACCCACAACGCGATGTCGATCGCCGCGCCGGACTGGTTCTCGGCCGAGCAGGAGCGACCGATCGCCGGCCAGCTGCGGGATGGCGTTCGCGGCCTGCTGATCGACACCCACTACGGCGACCGGCTGCCCGACGGGCGGGTCCGAACGGTGCTCGACGACGATGCCGCCGCCGGCCGTGGGCCGCTGCCCGACGGGGTGAGCGAGACCGCGGTCGCCGCCGCCCTGCGGATCCGCGACCGGATCGGCTTCGCGGGCCAGGGCAAGCGCGGGATGTTCCTCTGCCACTCGTTCTGCGAGCTCGGCGCCACGCCGGTCGCCGAGGCGCTCGACGCCGTCCACGACTTCCTCGTCACCCATCCCGACGAGGTCGTCGTCATCGTCAACCAGGACGCCGTCACGCCGCGGGACTTCGTCGCGGCCGTCCGCGACGCCGGCCTCGACCGGATGGCGTACGACGGCCCGACGACCGCGCCATGGCCGACGTTGCGCGAGATGATCGACAGCGGCCGGCGGCTCGTGATCATGGCCGAGGAGCACGCGGGCGCCGCGCCCTGGTATCGCCCGGTGTACGACTCGATCACCCAGGAGACGCCCTACACGTTCAAGCGCGCCGACCTGATGACCGCGTCGCGGCGCGCGGCGACCTGCGCGCCCAACCGCGGGCCGGACGACGCGCCGCTGTTCCTGCTCAACCACTGGGTGTCGACCGATCCACTGCCGCGCCCCGTCGACGCCCGCAAGGTCAACGCGCGCGATCCGCTCCTCGGTCGCGCCCGAGAGTGCGCCCGGATCCGCGATCGGATCCCCAACCTCGTGGCGGTCAACTTCTACCGCCAGGGCGACGTCTTCGGGGTCGTCGACGCGCTCAACGGGATCGACCGGCAGGCTCACGGCCGCTGACCGCCCCTCGTGGCCCGCCGGTCCGCCGCGGGCCACCGGCGGGTAACAACGCCCGCGATCCGGCCCTGCAGGATCGCTTGCACGGCAGGCGCCACCCAGGCATCGGCGCGCCCGGGTGGTAGACCGCCGACGTCCCCACAAACGACGCGAGGTCCCATGAGCACCGTCGAACCCATCGAGCCAGTCGACCCGCCGATCGCCAAGCGCGCGATCGCCGAGGCCGTCGGTACCTTCATCCTCGTCCTCTTCGGCTGCGGCAGCGCCGTCGCGCTGACGACCGCCATCCCCACCGAGGTCGCCGCGCTGCAGTTCACCGGCATCGCCCTGGGCTTCGGCCTGGGGATCACCGCCGCGATCTACGCCGTCGGCCACATCTCGGGTGGCCACCTGAACCCGGCGGTCACGATCGCGCTGACCGTCATCGGCCGCCACAAGTCCCAGGACGTCGCGCCGTACGTCGCCGCGCAGGTCGTCGGCGCGACGCTCGCCGCGCTCGTCCTGTGGGCGATCTTCCCCGACGCCCGTGACGCCGGCGGCCTGGGCAACAACGCGCTGGGCGACGACGTCGGCTGGGGCTCGGGCTTCGTCGCCGAGATGGTGCTGACCGCAGTGTTCCTCTTCGTCATCGTCGCCGTGGCGACCGACCGCCGCGTCACGCCCGGCTTCGCCGGCCTGGCGATCGGCTTCGCGCTGGCCGCGATCCACCTGGTCGCGATCCCGCTGACCGGCACGTCGGTCAACCCGGCCCGCACGTTCGGCCCGGACCTCGTCGCCTGGAAGTGGGACGACATCTGGATCTTCCTCGTCGCGCCGATCATCGGCGGCCCGATCGGGGCGCTGCTCTACAACGTCGTCCGGCCCGACCGGGTCTGACGCATCGCCCCTTGGACCGGGCCCTGAGTGGCCCGGTCCGGCCGGGTCGGTGACCAGACCATCGGCCCCGGCCACCGGGGTCCCCGCCCGGCGGATGAGGTCGTCGTCGCCCACCACCGCCGATCCGCCACGTCCCGCCACGCCGCGGTCCGCTCTACCCTTGCCCGCTGATGGATGCCTTCCACGCGATGGTCCTCGGCGTCGTGCAGGGGCTGACGGAGTTCCTGCCGATCTCCTCCAGCGCCCACCTGCGGATCACCGCGGCGGGCGCCGGCTGGGACGACCCCGGGGCCGCGTTCACCGCCGTCATCCAGATCGGCACCGAGCTGGCGGTCCTCCTGTACTTCCGCCACGACATCGCACGGATCCTGCGAGCGTGGTTCGGGTCGCTCCGCCCCGGTGCCCCCCCGGCGGCGCCCCCGGTGCCGCCGACGACGGCCCGCGACCCCGACCGGTCCGCAGCGGGAGAGGGCACCGCGGCCCCACCCGTCGCGGTCGTGCCCCCGGTCGCCGGCGGCGCGCGCCCCACGATCGCCGCCCGGTTCGCCGCGCTCGACACCGACGCCCGGATGGGCTGGCTCATCATCATCGGCACGATCCCGATCGGGGTGCTGGGCATCCTGTTGCAGGACACGATCAAGACCGCGTTCCGCGACATGCACCTGATCGCGGCGACGCTCATCGTCTTCGGTCTGCTGCTGGGGCTCGCCGACCGGGTCGCCCGCAACGAGCGCACGCTCGAGCGGCTGACGGCCCGCCACGGGCTCCTCTACGGCCTGGCCCAGTCGCTGGCGCTGATCCCGGGCGTGTCGCGCTCGGGCGGCACGATCACCGCGGGCCTGCTGCTGGGCTACCGGCGCGAGGCGGCCGCCCGCTATGCGTTCCTGCTCGCCGTCCCGGCCGTGCTCGCGTCCGGGCTGTACGAGCTCAAGGACATCGGCGGCGCGAACACCCCCGACTGGGGCCCGACGATCCTGGCGACCGTCATCTCGTTCTTCGTCGGCTACGCGGTGATCGCGTGGCTCATGCGGTGGATCAGCACCCGGAGCTTCGCCCCGTTCGTGATCTACCGCGTCGTCCTGGGCGTCGTGCTACTCGTGCTGATCGCCGCCGGGGCGATCGACCCGAACGCCGCAGCCGAGATCTGATCCGGACCGGGTCGGGGTCCTACGACGGTCCCCGAACGCACTCCGCCGACCGCCCTGTGGAGGGCGGCCGGCGGTGGCAGAGTCGCTGCGGCCAGCACGTGGTGATCGGGGGATCGCGCCTGACGCAACGCGAACCGGTGCCCAACGGGCACACGGGACGGGACGAGCCGACATGCCACCCGTGTTCCGGGACGGGGGGCAGCGCATCGACGACCCTGACGCTAACAGCGGCGGTGCGGGGTGATCCGCCGTCAATCACCCCACAGGGATCGACGACGACCGGACCCGAGGGTCAGCGGCCCGGCAGCACGTCGACGCGGATACGGCGGTGCTCCAGGAGCCCCACCCATCCGTCGCGGACCCGCTGCAGGTGGCGGCGCGCCAGATCCAGTCCGGCCCCGACGTCACCCGCGCCCTCGAACCCGCCGCCGGCGCGCCAGAGCGTCCACTGCCGCACGAAGTGGCGGACGTCGTCGTCCTCCGGTGCCTCCATCGGCAGCACGTCCACGGTGAGCGAGCGAGGACCCCGACCGGTCTCCAGGGCCCCCACCCGCTCCAGGTCGCCGAGCAGCTGACGCACCGTCGAGCGGTGGTCGGCCGTCGCGTCCAGCCCGATGACGCGGGCGAACGTCGCCGACAGCTCGGCCGTCGTCGTCTCGAACCCGCCCAGTCGTCCGCCGGTCTCCTCGAGTGCCGCGAGCCAGACGACCGTGCCGCGGGCGGCGCGGCGCACCGCGTTGCGGCCCTCGGCCCTGCCCAGCAGCCGTGCCGCCACCTCGTAGGCGGCGGCGAGCACCGGCCCGCCGGGCGCGTCCGGGCCGGGCGGAAGGTCGGGGCGCTCGTGGATCGCCCCCCGCAGGCCGAGGCCCCCGCGGACCCCGTGGATCTCGTCGTCGGTGTAGCCCAACGACAGATGGATGGGCGGCAGCGCCGCCAGGCCGCAGGCGAACAGCCGGTCCGGGTCGCTGGAGCCGGGATCGGGGGCCAGGATCCGTACCTGCGTCCGGCCGTGCGCGGCCAACTGCCGAAACCGCCGGGCACCGGGACCGTCGGCGATCAGCCGGCGCGACAGCTGGCCGGTCCGCGCCTCGATCTCCTCCAGCGCGGGATCCTGCTCGGCGGCGTCGAGCACGGCCGACGCGGACCGCAGCTCGTCGGCGGTCGGATCGCGCGGGCGCAGCAGCCCGATCCGGGTGGCGGTCACGTCGAGGAGCCCGGCCGCCTCGAGCGTCGCCTGGACCGCGGCGACGGCGGCCTGGGCGGGCCGTCCGTCGTCCCCGACCAGCAGGCGTCCCATCTCGCGGGCCACGGCGTGGTCCTCCCGGGGCAGGAACGCGTGGTAGCTGCCGGTCCGCTCGTGCAGCACCACCCACAGCGCCCCGGCCTTGAAGGCCTGCTCGACATCGGCCCCGGTGGCGGTCACCAGCGCCACGACATCGGTCGCCGAGACGAGGAGCGGCCAGTGCCGGGCCGGCGACTCACCGATCGGACCGCTCGTGGCGTCGGCGAGCCCGGGCCGGTAGCGCAGCTCGTCGAGGGTGAGCCCGCCCCGCCAACTCCACTGGTCGCGCAGGATCCGTCGCATGGATGGTGCTCCACCGGCCGACCGGGCGGCCGTCCCCCCGGACCGTGACCGGTCGCCGCCCACCCTACGACCTCGATGGCCCCCCGAGAACGACGGGACCGCGACCCTGCGCGATCGGCGCGCGACCTCCCTGTGCGGGTTGCCACCCGATTGGCGTGCATCCACCCGCGATTCCCGCGCGTTCTCCTCGGTGCAGACCCCCTTCCGACGGCGTTCGTCGCGACCGGCCGGGAGGCACGGCGCACGACCGGTCGCGGGTCACCCGCGACGACAACGCAGACGGGGACGATGGCCATGGGCTACGAGGAGCAGACGACCGGGGGACGGGGCGACACGGTGCGGGACCGACGGCGGGCACCGCGGACGCGATCGGTGGTGCTGGCCGCCGGCGTCCTGGCGATCGGCGTGTCGCCGTTCGCCGTGGCCGCCACCGGCGACGACGTCCGCCAGGGCGTACGCAACGGGACCGTCGCCGGCGAGACGTCGATCATCGCCGACGCCGACGCGGGACCCGGCCGCACCGGCGGCTACGCGACCCGGCAGTCCAACCGCTCCACCACCGGAGGTGGCGCGATCTACGGCTGCCGGTCGGGGGCGCGCACGACCGCCGACGACGAGAGGAACCCGTGCGTCCGCGCGAACAACCTGGCCGACGGCCTGGCGTTCGAGCTGCATGCCACCAGCGGCGACGTCGTGGGACGGATCACCGCGGGAAGCGGCGGCGACGCCAAGCGGCCCTTCACCACCAACGCCACCGGAGTCGCCACCGGCCTGAACGCCGACCGGGTCGACGGGCTCGACGCGGAGGGCATCGTCAGGGCTGCCGTCGACCGCGTTGCGGCCGGCGCCGCCGACCTGGACGGCCTGCTCTCGGCGCTGGAGGCGAAGATCGACGACAGGGTCGAGGCCGCCGTCGACGCCGCGCTGGCCGGGAACCGCACCCGGTGGGTGCTGATCGACGAGAACGGGCAGATCGAGGCACAGTCGGGCGGCTTCACCGTCAGGTCCGGGTACGTCGGCAACCCCGCCGGGGCGTCGGAGAACGTCTACGTCGACGCCGGCGAGGACCTGACCGGCAAGGGCATCTCGGCCACCCTGGGCCTGCAGAACCAGACCGACGTCGACGGGAACGGCGTGATGAACGGCAAGGCGCCCGGACCGGATGCCAACCCGGAGTTCAGCGGCGAGATCACCGCCAGCCGCTGTGGGATCACCGGGATCGTCGCCTGTGCCCCCGCCGGCACCAACGACGAGAACCACTTCGTCGTCAGCCCGCGCAACAGCGACGGGTCGCCGACGACCGCCGGGGCCCGCAAGCGGTTCCACGTGACGATCACGCCGTAGCCGGACCGTCGTGGGCCGAGATCACGGACGAGGCCACGATGCCCGGGCCGCTGAGGAACAGCGGTCCCGGGCACGTCTGGGATCGTGCGGCCGCGGTCCGGGGTACCGTCCCCCGTCGTGACCTCCTCCGCCGAGACGCACGCCCCCCTGCGCGTGGGCACCCACTCCGGGTCGTTCCACGCCGACGAGGTGTTCGCGCTCGCCGCCCTGGGCATGGTCCACGGTCCGCTGGAGATCGTTCGCACCCGCGACCGCGACGTCCTGGACGGTTGCGCGCTGCGCGTTGACGTGGGCCGGCGCCACGATCCGGCGGCCGGGGACTTCGATCACCACCAGGGCGAGGTCGGCGAGCGCCCCAACGGGATCCGGTTCGCGTCGTTCGGCCTGGTCTGGCAGGAGCACGGCGAGGCGATCTGCGGCAGCCCCGAGGTCGCCGCGGCCGTCGACGCGCAGATCGTCGCCGCGATCGACGCGCCCGACAACGGCCAGGAGCTCTTCGATCTACGCCTGGAGGACGTCGCGCCGTACACCGTCAGCGGGGCGATCGCCGCACTCAACCCGGCCTGGGACGAGCCCGACGAGGACGAGGGCCCGGCGTTCGACGCGGCGGTCGAGCTGGCGTCGACGCTGCTGCGCCGCGAGGTCGCCCGCGCCCAGGCCCGGGCACGTGCGGCGCAGCTCGTCCACGCGGCGCTGGAGCGACGCGAGGACCCCCGCATCCTGGAGCTCGCCCAGGGCATGCCGTGGCGCGACGCGGTGCTGAACGGCGCGCCCGACGTGCTCTACGTCCTGGCTCCCCGCACGTCCGGGGAGTGGACGGTGCAGTGCGCCCCCGCCGCGGCGCACGGATTCGCCAACCGCCGGACGCTGCCCGACGCGTGGGGCGGCCTGGAGGGCGAGGACCTCCAGCGCGTCACCGGCGTGGCCGACGCGGTCTTCTGCCACGTGGCCCGGTTCCTCGCCGTCGCCGGTTCCCGCGAGGGCGCGCTGACCCTGGCGCGGCTGGCGCTGGAGGACTGACCCGACGTCGGCGGCGACCGCCCGACCGGCGGCTCGGCCCGCGTACCCGGCGGCGGAACGCCGGGCGAGCCCGACCGGGGCCCGTAGAGTCGGGACGTGCGGCGGTGCACCGGCGGCGGAGGATCGACGCCGTGGTCGGGCGCCCGACCGCCTCCACCACCGGCTCCCACCCCGCCTCCACCGCCGAGGTTCCGATGACTCGTTCCGCCTCCCCCGCCGTCCGTCTCGCCGTCCTCGACGACGCCCCCGCGATCGGCCGCGTGCTGCACGCGTTCAACGTCGAGTACGACATGCCGACCCCGTCGGCCGAGCTGTTCGCCGAGCGCGTGCGCGACCTCATGACCACCGGCGACACGAAGGTGCTGTTGACCGGCGACGCCCCCGACGGTCTGGCGTTGCTGCGGCTGCGTCCGTCGCTCTACTCGCGGGCCGCCGAGGCGTACCTGGCCGAGCTCTACGTCGTGCCGGAGCTGCGCGGCCGCGGGCTCGGCGGCGCGCTGCTCGACGCGGCGATCGCGCTCGCTCGCCGGGAGGGCGCCGACCGCATCGAGCTGGGCACGAGCGAGGACGACGTCGCCGCCCGCGCCCTCTACGAGAGCCGCGGGTTCATCAACCGCGAGGGCGGCCCCGACGGTCCGGTCATGTACGTCTACGAGCGGGAGTTCTGACCGGCCGGTCGCCGGGTGGTTCGCGGAGGGGTGGCGGCAAAACCTTCCGAAGGGTGGTGGTTCGTGACGCCACCCCCGGCCATGACCGTGTCGGCGGCCGAGCCGGTGGCAGAACCTTCCAGGGGATGGTGGCTCGTGACGCCACCCCCCAAACGGCCGGCGCTGCCACGTTCGACCGACGATCCACCAACGCGCCCGCAGGTCGACCGAACGACCCGCGTCAGTCGACCACCCGCCCGCGCTGGTACGCCGCCGCGCGGTTGTAGATGCCGTAGAGCAGGAACCGGTCGGCCACCGGACCGGAGCAGACGCGCTCCATGACGGCCAGGCCCTCGCCGTCGGGGAGCGTCGGGCCGGGCGTCTCGGGGTTGGGCTCGGTCGCTGCCGCGCGCAGGTAGTGCAGGA
>JBFWKS010000203.1:0-8059 GCA_050252545.1 Solirubrobacteraceae bacterium | reverse complement strand
GTCGTCCGGCCGCCCGACCGTCTCGCCCGACGCTCGGCCGACGCCGCGGCCTCTCCGTCGCGCGGCCGGCCGCCCGCTCGCCCGGTGGCCCGTCCGCCGCACCACGCGTCCGTCGTCGCGGGCGCGCGCTCGGCGATGCGGGCGGACCGTCGACCGTCCGTCCGCACGGACGCGCGTCGCACCGTGCGGTCGCGCCGCCGGTCGCTCGCCGCCGCGACCGCTTGGGCCGTCGTCCGGTCGCCCAGGGGCTCCCGCGGGCGCGCGCCCGGTCGCTCGCGCACGGATGCGCACGGTGCTCCGGCCGATCGACCACCGACGCGAGCGGGGGGTCGCCCTGCACACCGACCCCCGGCCCGTGCACACCGCCCCCGTCGCGGGCGCCCCCGCGTACGCCCGGGCGGCCGTGCTCGCGACCGGACCCCCGGCGGGCCGGTCGCCGGCGCGTCCCTCGGCCCTACGGCAGACGCGGCAGGCCGCGCGACCGCCCACGCCGCGGCGCGACGACCCTCGCGGTCGCCCCCGCGTGCATCCTCGCGCCCGTCCTAGCTCGACGGTCGATGGCCGACGGGGGCGGAACCGCGCATTCCGGGTTCCGGGGACCTCGCGAGGGGCGCTGGGGCGTCCTGGCGCGCCGGGGCGCGCGCGACGGCGACGGCGCCGGTCGGCCTTCAGCGGGGCCCGACGGGGCCCACATGCGAGGCCTCGACACCCCGCCCGGCGGCAGGCGACCCGACGGTCGGGGTGGGGCCCGCCGATCGCATCGTGGGTGGCGTCCGATCGGTACGGGTCGGGGCACTGGAAGGGGGTCGATGAGGCGCCCCGAGCGCCGGTCGAGGGGTCCGATCCGCCGGGGCCGTGACCCGGTTCGGCACCGGAGATCGGACGGGCTTCGGCCGCCGCCCACCGGGCCGAGCAACCCCGCCACCAGAGTGCCTCGTGTACCGCGGAACCCCGACGAGACCGCCTTTTCGGCGTGGGGGAGGGGCTCGGGGTTGACAGAATCCCCGGACCGTCGACCGATGGGCGGGACGGGACGGATCGCCTGATGGTGAGCGTGTAACGGTACGAAACCTGATGCTGATGGCGAGGCTCAGGTAGTCGGATTCCGCCGCTTATCGTCAAGCTGATCGGCTTCGTCTCCGGGCCGAGCCCGTCCCGCGGTGGCCCCGCGGGGCGGGGCACGCGGATCCGTGGGTGGCGCCGGCGACGCGCCGACCGTCGCATCGGGAGTGGGAGGTGCGACGTACCGCGCGCGCTAGGCTCGACGGGTGGCCGCGGCGTCCGAGAACCGAGGGGAGCGCGACGGGCTGCTCAAGATGGCCGATCTCGCGGCGCGCGCGGGGGTGAGCGCGGCGACCGTCAAGCACTACCTGCGCGAAGGCCTGCTCGAGCCCGAGGACGGCCGGCCGGGCGTGGTGCGCACGTCGCGGAACATGGCCTACTACCCGGAGGGGTTCGTCGAGCGGATCCGCCTGGTCAAGCGGCTCCAGGAGGAGCGGTTCATGCCGCTGCGCGCGATCCGCGAGCTGCTCGCCGAACCGGACGGCCCCGAGCGTGCCCGCGCCGCCGCCGCGCGTGGTGACGCGATCCTCGACCGGGTGCTGGCGCGGCCCGAGGGGCGGCAGGAGCTCAAGGTCATCGACCGTGACGCCCTGATCGCGCGAACCGGTGCGCCCGGGCCGTTGCTCGACAAGTTCGCCGAGCTCGGCGTCCTCGGGGACGGTCGCGACGGCTACGACCCCGACGAGGCCCGGATCGTCGACGCGATCATGCGGTTCCGCGGATCGGGGTTCGGCGTCGAGGTCGGCTTCACCGCCTACGACGTCGTCCGCTACGTCGAGGTGCTCCGGCCGCTCGCGCGCGAGGAGGCCGCGACGTTCGTGCACCGCCTGGCCGATCAGGACCTGGACCCCGACCGTGCGGCGGACCTGATCCTCGGGGGGATCGATCCGCTCCGTGAGCTCGTCGGCGCGGTCCACGGCCGTCTGCTGCGACGCGAGCTCTCCTCGTTCCGTGCATCCACGTGACCGGATCGGCCGCGGGGCGCCGCCGGCGTAGTAGGCTTGGTTGATTGACTGGTCAGTCGACCGGTCGAGGAGGTCTCCATGCGCGCCGCCGTCATCCAGCTTCGCAGCACCCCCGACGCCGAGGCCAACCGTGCGGCGGCCGACAGGCTCGTCCGCGCCGCCGCCGCGCGCGGCGCCGAGGTCGTGCTCCTGCCCGAGAAGTGGCCCTACCTGGGGCGGGCGGACGACGTCGCCGATCGGGCCGAGCCGGCCGACGGCCCCGCCGTGAACTGGGCGCGCCGCATCGCCACCGAGCTCGGCGTCGACCTGTTCGCGGGGTCCGTCGCCATCCGACGCCGCGACGGCCGGGTGCAGAACACCGCCGTGCACGCCGCGCCCGACGGTCGCCTGGCGCTCTACGGCAAGCTCCATCTGTTCGACGCCGACGTGGAAGGCACGCGCTACCGCGAGTCCGACCGCGAGATCGCCGGCGGTGGCCCGGTCGTCAGTGCCCTGGCCGACGGGACCCGCGTCGGCATGAGCGTCTGTTACGACGTGCGCTTCCCGGAGCTGTACCGCGAGCTCGCGGCGGACGGGGCACGGATCCTGACCGTGCCGGCGGCGTTCACCGAGCGCACGACGAACGCCCACTGGGACGTGCTCGTGCGGGCGCGCGCGATCGAGAACGGTTGCTTCGTCCTCGCGGCCAACCACCACGGCGAGCACATCCGCGGACTGCGCTCGGGTGGCCGATCGATGATCGTCGACCCGTGGGGCACCGTCCTGGCCCAGGCACCGGACGCGGCCGAGGCGGTGGTCGTCGCCGATCTGGACCTGGACCAACAGGACCGCGTCCGCGAGCAGCTCCCCGTCCTGCGCCAGCGGCGCGCGGCGACCGCCGGTGCCCTCGCCGCCCGACCCGACGGCGACCTGGCGGCCGCGTGGGACACCGCCGACCCCGAGGGCCCCGGACCGGTGGGCGATCGCCCCGACCGCGGAGCGCGGGCCTGATGGCAGCGCGATCGACCACCGCGACCGCCGAGAAGCGGCGCACGATCCTCGACGCCGCGATCCGCGTCT
This sequence comes from Solirubrobacteraceae bacterium, assembly GCA_050252545.1. GTDB lineage: Bacteria > Actinomycetota > Thermoleophilia > Solirubrobacterales > Solirubrobacteraceae > Patulibacter. Next base: position 4,973 of record JBFWKS010000203.1, on the reverse strand, counting down.
TCGCCGCACGCGGGTTCAACAACTGCCGGGTCTCGGACATCGCCGACGAGGCGGGCGTGGCCTACGGGCTCGTCTACCACTACTTCAAGAGCAAGGACCGCCTGCTCGACGAGGCGTTCCTCGAGCGCTGGGGCCTGATGCTCGAGGTGATCGAGGCCGCCCGCACCGACGAGACGCTGACCGCACGCGAGAAGCTCGCGAAGGTCGCGACGTTCATCGTCGAGAGCTACGGTCGCGAACCCGAGGTGATGCAGGTCGTCATCGTCGAGGTCACGCGGCAGGCCAACACGTTCGGCCGGCGCCACTGGGGGACGATCCAGGAGGCGCACCACCAGATCGCGCGCATCGTCGCCGACGCCCAGGCACGGGGCGAGCTGCGTGGCGAGATCCCGTCGGAGTACGCGGGCATGGTGTTCTACGGCGGCATCGAGCAGATCCTCACCGCGTGGATCTTCGACCAGCTGCCGTCGGGGCCGGAGGACCGCGCGGCCGCGGTCCGCGACCTGGTCGAGACGATCTTCGGCGGGCTCGATGCACGCTGAGGACGCCGGCGACACCCGGTGGCGGCGCGAGCGATCGTCGCGGAGCGGGCCTGTCGGGGGCGTGCGGAGGGTGCCGCGCCGATCCGCGTGCGACACGTCGTGCTTGCAGCGCCGGACGCGCGGGTAGGGTAGGGCCGATGCAGAACGAGCTCGTCAAGCGCTTGGCCTGGTCGGGTCTGGTCGCCGGTCTCGGTGTGGTCGCAAGCCTCGCCGCGCACCGCACGGCCGGCCTGATCTGGCGACGTGTGTTCGGAGAGGAGCCCCCGGAGTGAGCAGTCCCGAGGAGCAGGAAGACACCCCGACGCAGGTGGGTTGGGTGCCCAGCCCGGAGCAGCCGACCCCGCCGACGACCGTCGAGTTCGACGCGCTCGTGGCGTCGGGCAACGCCGTGCCGGACGATCCCGACCGGGCGGATGCCGCGGTCGATGACCCGGCGGAGCCGGAAGCGTCCGCGCAGGCCGGCGATCCCGGATCGACGGATGACGTCGATCCGACGACGCGGGTCATCGACCCGACGCCGGTGATCGACCAGACGCCGGACTCCGCGGACGCGACGCCCGCCGCCGACGCGACGCCGACCGCGAGCGACGCCGAGGTCGGAGCGACCGCCACCGCCACCGCCACGACCGGCGGGGCCGGCGTGACGTCGGCGAGCGAGGATGCTCCGCACGCCGCCGCCGATGCCGGGACCCCGGCCGTCGACGACACCGCGGACGCCGCCGGCGAGCCCGAGCCCGCCCCGGCGGCGACGGCCGACGCCGCCCCGTCGCCCGGAACGGGACCCGGTGGGGCGTACCAGTCGTACGTGCCGCCGCCCCCGTCGTCGCTCGACGACGACGGCCCGTCCACCCAGACCGGCATGCTCGGAGGGCTGATCCCCGAGGATCGTCCCGAGTTGCTCGTCGCCGCCGCATTCGCGGGCGGCGCCGTGGTCGCGATCCTCCTGCGGACCCTTGTCCGGCGCTGAGGACCGGCGCCGCGAGGCGTCGTTGAAGAGCGTCGTCGCCGGGCTGGCCGAGGTCAGCGAGCGGACCCAGCACATCGTCCGCGACGAGATCGAGCTGGCCAAGGCCGAGGTCGCCGAGAAGGTCACGAGCCTCGGTCGCGGCGCGGCCGTCGGCGTCGCCGCCGGGGTGTTCCTGGCCCTCGCCGGCCTGTTCTTCCTGCACGGCCTGGCGTTCTTCTTCTGGTGGCTGCTGCCGGTCGGCGGCGACAAGATCTTCTTCGGCTACCTGATCGTCGTCGTCCTGCTGGTGCTGATGGCTGCGCTCGCCGGGTACCTGGCGATGAAGTTCGTGAAGAAGGGCGCGCCCCCGGTGCCGACGATGGCGGTCGAGGAGGCCAGGCTCATCCGCGAGAGCGTCAGCGCGGCCCGCAGTGGCGCGACCACCCCGGCCGTCCCGGCCACCACCGGCGATCGCGGTCCCACCGGTGACCACGGCCGCCTCGACATCCCGAAGGACGGCGCATGAGCCCTGCGGCGCGAACCCCGGAGGAGATCCGGGCCTCGCTCGAGAACCACCGGCGCGAGCTGACGACCTCGATCGAGCGGCTCCAGGCCGACGTGACCGAGATCTCGGACTGGCGCGGTCAGATCCGGCGCAACGAGAAGGCCGTCGTCATCGGCACCGCCGTCGCCGGGTTCGTCCTGGCCGGCGGCATCGGCGCCCTCACCGGAATGCTGCGCCGCAAGCGCCGCTGAACGGACACCGGCCGGGCCTCGTCGTCTGACGGGCCCGTGCGCCGGCCCGTCCCGCGGGCACCCGCCGGGCACGGGAAAGCGGGTTCGCGGCGTCGCCGGTGCCGGGGTGCGCGGTCGTCAGATCCGTGCGACGACCGGCCGCCGCTCGCGCGACCGAGCCAGGACGGGCGGTCCGTCGGGCCGACGTCGACCGGGCCGGCGCCGCGGCAGCAGCCACGCCGCGCCTGCGGCGAGCACCGACACCGCGGCGCTCAGCGCGAACGCGAGCGTGTAGCCGGTGCCGGTCGGCAACCCGGACGCCGGAGCCGTGTGCGCCGCGAGCACGGCGGCCGCGACCGCGGCGCCGGACGCCGCCCCGATCTGCCGGGCGAGCGAGTTGACGCCGGTCGCCACCCCGACCTGCGCCCGCGGGACCGCGTCGACGACGACGTTGGCCAGGGCCGACATCACGAACCCGATCCCGAGCCCCAGGGCCGCGCTGGCGACGAGGAAGTGCCACATCGTGGCGTGCAGGGCCAGGAGCCAGGCGAACGACACCGCGATGACGGCCGTCCCGATACCCAGGACGACACGGAATCCGTGGCGAGCGCCGATCCGCCCGGCGAGCGGACCGGTGGCCACCATGACCACGGCGTTGGGCAGGAGCAGGAGTCCCGCCCCGCTGACGCTCATGCCGAACCCGTAGCCCGTCGACGGCGCCGCGACCGCGAACTGCGGGATGAGCACGAACGCCGAGAAGGTCGCCATCCCGGTGAGCATCGCGGTGAGGTTGGCCACGCCCACCGCGCGCCCACGGAGCATCGCCACGTCGATCAGGGGAGCCGGGTGGCGGGCCTCGTACGCGAAGAGCGCGGTTCCCACGAGCAGTCCCGCGGCGAGGAGCCCGACCGTCGTCGCGGACGCCCATCCCCAGCTGTTGCCCTGGGTGATCGCGAGCAGGACGAGGACGAGCGACGTGCCCATGAGCGCGGCCCCGGCCCAGTCCACCCGCACGTCGTCGCTCGTCACCGAGGGCGGCACGATGCGGTGCACGGCCAGCGCCGCCGGGAGGGCGAGGAGCCCGGTCCAGAAGATGAGCGACAGGTCGAGATGGTCGACGATGACCCCCGACAGCGGCAGGCCGATCGCGCCGCCGATGCCGAAGACGCCGCTGATCGCCCCGAGCGCGCCGGGGACCCGGCGGGGATCGAGGGCGTCCCGGGCGATCCCGAACGCCAGCGGGAACACGCCGCCGGCGATGCCACACACGACCCGTCCGACGATCATCAGCGTGATGCCGTCGGCCATCGCCGACACGACGGACCCCGCGGCGAAGATGAGCAGGACGACGACCAACACCCGGCGCTTGCCGTACAGATCGCCCAGGCGGCCGATGATCGGGGTGGCCACGCAGCTGCTGACGAGGAAGCCGGTGAGGAGCCACGACGCGGTCGCCGGGCTCGTCCCGGTCGCGTCGGTGAGCGAGGAGAACGCCGGGATGATCAGCGTCTGCGCCAGCGAGTACGTCAGCGCCGCCAGGACGAGGACGGCGAGGACGGCGTTGGGGCGGGCGGTGGCGGAGGGAGGTGGCGGCACGGGCGGCGGCGGAGCGACCGGTCCCGGGACGCGGTCGGCGAGGATCGTCCGTCGCGCGGACGCGCGATGCGGAAGAGTGCTTCGCATACCGTAGCAGATGCGGAGCGGATTGCTCCGTTTGTCGTCCGGTCGCTACGATCGCGCCATGCCCGCGGCCGAGGCCACCCCCGGAAGTCGCCTGCGTGCCGACGCAGAGCGCAACCGCACACGCGTGCTCGACGCCGCGCAGCTCGTCTTCGGACGCGACGGGCCGTCGGTCGGCGTCGACGCGATCGCCGCCGCGGCCGGCGTGGGGGTGGGCACGCTGTACCGGCGGTTCCCGACCAAGCAGGATCTGCTCCACGCGGTGATCGAGCGGCTGGGCGACCAGATCGTCGAGACGGTGTCGACGACCGGCGAGGGGAAGGCGCCCGGACCGCGGTTCGTCGTCGTGTTCGCCGCCCTCGCGACGCACTACGCCGAGGCCCGGGCCCTGATGGATGCGATCGCGGCGGACGCGGCGGGCAAGGGCGAGCTGCCGGCGTTCCGGGCACGCGTGGAACGGGCGCTCGGACCGATCGTCGTCGACGCGCAGGAGGCCGGGGCGCTGCGCACCGATGTGGCGGCGACCGACATCATCGGGCTGGCCGGGGCGACCGCGCGCCTGGCGCCTCCGCACATCACCCGGGACGAGGCGCTGTGGCTGCGGGCCCGGGCCGTCGTGCTCGACGGCCTGCGGCCCGGTGCGGCGACCCCGCTGCCGGCCGACGATCCCGGCGCGTAGGCGTCCGGCCGGCGCTGCGCCGGTCCGGCTACCGCAACAGGGTGGGGGGCACGCCGCCGATGCCCAACAGGCCCGGACCGACGTGCGCGCCGATCACCGGGCCGACCTCGCTGACGAACAGCGGGTCGGTGCCGATGATCTCGCGGGCGGCGGCGACGAGCCGCGCGGCCTCGTCCGGCGCCTGGATGTGCTGGACGCACCAGGTGTCCGACCCGGCGGCGGCCAGGTCCTCGGCGACCTTCACCATCCGCTCGAACGAGCGCTTGGACGTGCGGACCCGCTCGATCGGCGTGATCTCCCCGTCGAGGGTGAGGATCGGCTTGATCTTGAGGGCACCGCCGACCCACGCCTGCGCGGTGGCGATCCGGCCGCCGCGCCGCAGGTACTCCAA
>JBFWKS010000202.1:0-8060 GCA_050252545.1 Solirubrobacteraceae bacterium | reverse complement strand
CGAGACCGGAACGGTGGTGGGCCCGGGCGGCCCGGGCGGCCGGGCCCCACGCACCGCGCCCGCGCCGTTGCGTTGTCGAACACCGGGACCAGATGTTATGTTTGGCGCGGTCGTGGTCCGTTCCGCGATGGAGGACGAACCCGCCGAGCCCCGAGGAGAACGCGATGGCCCCCGTCGAAACCCACGGTCTGGACACGCCGGTCAACGAGACCGGGCAGATCATCTCGACGGTCCTGACCTTCAGCCTCGCCGCCGCCGCGATCATCTGGGTGATCCTGCTGTGGCGCCGCGAGCGGATCGTGTGGCCGTTCTTCGTCCTGATCGGCGGCACGCTGACCTGCCTGATGGAGCCGGCGTTCGACCACCTGTACGGACTGTGGTTCAACGAGCAGGGGCAGTGGCACCTCTACGAGACGTTCGGCAGCGCCCAGCCGATCTGGGTCCCACCGGCCTACACGGCCTTCTACGGCGGCGCCACGATCCTCGTCGTCCGGACGCTGGCCCGGTTCCCGTCGATGTCGACGGTGTGGAAGATGTGGGGCGGCCTGGTGCTCATGGCCCTGGCCGCGGAGATCTCCTACGTCTCGCTCCTCGGGGTGTACGAGTACCAGGACAGCCAGCCGTTCGTGGTCGCCGGCTACCCGGTCTTCCTCGCGACGACGAACGCCATGTCGGGGATCGTCGGCGGCATCGTGATCTACCGCCTTGTTCCCTACCTGCGCGGGGTCCAGCGGCTGGCCCTGCTGACGATCGTCCCGATGGCGTTCGCCGCCGACCTGTTCGGGACGGGGATCCTCTACCTGTCGGTGCGCCACGGGTTCGAGGACCCGAGCATGGTGCTCGTCCACCTGGCCGCGCTCACGGTGTCGGGCGGGATCGCCGCGACGATCGCCCTGTTGGGACGGCTCCTGGTCGCCGGTCAGCCGGTCCGTGAGCCGTCGTTGCCGCCGGAGCCGCTGCCGGGCGAGGTGCTCACCGCCGCGGCGGCCGCCCGGGTCGTCATGCCGTCCGCGACCCCGTCCGCGGCCGCGACGGTGGGCCCGGTCGCGCGGGACGTCGCCCCGCCGTCGATGGACCCCGAGCGCGACGCACCGACGGTGGGTGTGGGGCGGTAGGCCGGCCCGCGCCGGGTCCGCGACCCGCGCCGACCCGCGCCGATCCGCGCCGACCCGCCCGCGAGGATCGTGCTGACCGTCGTCGGCCGGGTCCGCAAGCTCCGCTGTCCTGCGGGCGCCGCCGGTCAGGGGTTGGCCCGCCGGGTAGCCTCCTCCAGGCGCGCGAGTCGTGCGTCCTGCGGCCCCACCATCTCCGTGATCCGGCGACGGACCGGCACCAGATCGACCGTGCCGGCCTCGAGCACCGCCTCGATATCCGCCCAGTCCTTCGTCCGGTCGAACATCGCCTTGAACACCACGAGTTCCTCGGGGCCGAGGACCGGGATCTCCTGACCGGCGAACGGCACGATCCGGCGGTGGGCGGCGGCGTCGCGGTGGATCGGCGCGTAGTCGAAGAACAGGTCGACCGGCGTGGTCTCCCACCAGAGTCGGCGCTGGCCGTCGCGGGCCAGGACGGCTGCCAGGTCGCCGGGTTGGTCGATCCCTGCAGGTAGGGCCGCCAGGGCGGGGGCGCAGTCGTCGGCGGGCAGGAAGACGTTGACGTCGAGGTCGCTCGTGCCTCGCGGATCCAGGGTCCAGTAGGCCAGGGCGATGGCCTCGCCGAACGCGTGGGGGATGTCCGCGTCCTCGAGCGCGGCATGGAGCGCGAGCAGGCGCTCGGCGAGGGTCATCGCGTCTCCGTCGGCGCCCGCCCGGGCAGCCGCGGAAAGGCGAGCTCGGGGTCGTGCCGCGTCGGCAGGTGGCCGGCGAGGTCGAGTACGTCCGCGAGGGTGCGGCCGGCGGCCTCGAGTCGGCGTCGCTCCTTCGCGGCACCGGCGGTCACGATCGCGAGGTCGCGGTCGGCGGCCTGCAGGATGCGTCGAGCGGTCGCGATCGTGGGCTGCTTGCGGCCCCGCTCGTAGGCCGAGAGCGTTGCCTGGGACGTGCCGATGCGCGCGGCGAGGTCGTACTGGGTGAGCCCCGCCGCGACGCGAGCATCGCGGAGCTCGCGGGCGTTGTCCATGGGCATATCCTAGTGGATATGCCGACGCTGTCGTGGAAGTGCGCTGCCATCGCACGAGGTCACGACGGCAGACCCGGCCGAGGTCGGCGCGCCGACCGTGGGCGTGGGGCCGGTAGGCCGTCGGCGAGATGCGTGCCGGCCCATACCGCTCCGACGACGGTGGGTGTCGGCCGGTAGCCGCCGACTCTCGGGAGTCAGGACCGCGCGTCGGGGGGGAGCGCGTCGGGATCGGGGCCGAACCCGGCCCGCAGCACCCGGTCGGCGGCCTGCGGCACCGTCGTGGTCGCGTCGCGCACCGTCCGCTCGGCCTCCGCGACCGCGTCGGCCACGCCGGGCCGGGCGTGGAACGCGGCCAGGACGGCCTCCTCGACCTGGGCGTGCAGCCACCGCTGCTGCTGCCGGTCGCGCCGCAGGACGAGCTCGCCGGACTCCTCCATGTGCTCCCGATGCTGCTGGATCGCCTCCCACGTCTCGGCGATCCCGGTCCTCTCCGTGGCACTGGCGATCAGCACCTGGGTCTTCCAGCCGGGGGTGGCGTCGGGCAGCAGCCGCAGCGCGTGGCGGTAGTCGCGGGCGGCATGGCGGGCCAGCCGCAGCCGGTCGCCGTCGGCCTTGTTGACGACGATGAGGTCGGACACCTCGACGATGCCGCGCTTGATGCCCTGCAGCTCGTCCCCGGCGCCGGGGACGAGGAGCAGGCACACGCAGTCGACGAGCTCGGCGAGCTCGGCCTCGGACTGTCCGACGCCGACCGATTCGACGATCACGACGTCGAACCCGGCGGCCTCGCACAGCACCATCGCCTCGCGGGTGCGCCGCGCGACGCCGCCGAGCACGCCGGAGGTGGGGGAGGGCCGGATGAACGCCTCGTCGAGCACGCTCAGGCGCTGCATCCGGGTCTTGTCCCCGAGGATGCTGCCGCCCTGGCGGGTCGACGACGGGTCGACGGCGAGCACCGCGACCTTGTGTCCCTGCTCGACGAGCCACACCCCGAGCGCCTCGATCGTCGTCGACTTGCCGGCACCGGGAACGCCGGTCAGGCCGATCCGCCGCGCGCTCGAGGGCCCCTCACCGGGACCGGGCAGCAGCCGGGCGATCAACTCCTGTGCGCGCTCCCGGTCGTCCAGGCGACGGCTCTCTGCGAGCGTGATCGCCCGCGCGAGGGTCCCGCGGTCGCCGGCGCGCAGGCCGGTCTCGAGGTCGTCGATCGAGGGGCGGGAACGGGCCATGGTCGAGAGGGATGGACCGTATCCCACCGTCGTGGCGGGGGTCCGCCCGGCCGTGCCCGCCGCCTCGATGCGGGACGGTCAGCCCATCATCCGCCGCATGATGCGCGAGGCGATCGGACCGTAGGGCGGGTAGGCGATCGACGGGTCCGGCTTCGTGGGCTTGTGCAGCACCGACTTCTGATGACTGAACGTGTCGAAGCCGTGACGCCCGTGGTAGGCGCCCATGCCGGACGCGCCGACACCACCGAAGGGCAGGTCGGGGATCAGCAGCTGGTACAGCAGGTGGTTGATGCCGACCGATCCCGACGCCGTCGAGCCGGTGACCGCCTCGACAGTGTCGTCCGACTCGGTGAACAGGTACAGCGCCAGCGGCTTCGGACGGGCGTTGACGAACGCGATCGCCTCGTCGACCGACGCCACCGACCGGACCGGCAGGATCGGGCCGAAGATCTCCTCCTGCATCACGGCGGAGTCCGGATCCGGATCGGTGATCACCGTCGGGGTCACCCGCATGCCGGGGCCGTCGACCTGTCCGCCGCAGGCGACGCTGCCGCCGTGGTCGCCGAGCAGTCCGGACAGCCGCTCGGCGTGGGCGGTGCTGACCACCCGCGAGGGGTACTCCCGGCCGGTGCGCTCGACCTCGCGCTGCAGCCGGTCCATGAACGGCTCGCGGATCGCGTCCTCGACCAGCAGGTAGTCCGGTGCGATGCACGCCTGGCCGGCGTTGAGCGCGTTGGCCCACGCGATCCGGCGGGCGGCGACATCCAGGTTCGCGTCGCGGGCGACACGGCGGGAGCCTGGTGGCGACCGCGAGCCTGTCGGTCCTCATGGGCCAGTCCGGTGGGTATCCGTACACCGCGAGCAAGGGGGCGCTCGGCCCGGTGATGAAGGCGCTGGCGGTCGAGCTGGCGCCGCACGGCATCCGCGCCAACACCCTGCTGCCGGGGTGGACCGAGAGCGCGTTGCTCGACGTGCCGCTACAGAACCAGCGCTTCGTCGACGCGGTGCTGCCTCGGATCCCCGTCCGCCGCTGGGGCACCGGGGCGGACTTCGAGGGCATCGCCGTGTACCTGGCGAGCGACGCGTCGGCGTACCACACCGGGGACGACATCCGGGTGGACGGCGGCTATGCCGTCTACTGAGAACCGCCGGACCGTGGGTCGCCCGACGCGCCGTCGGACCGCCGGTCGGTGCAGCGTCGGGCACGCGCCACGCATGCACCGAACTGGAGCTGTTGTCGCCGGACGGCCTCGACGACATGGTGGCCCGAGACGGCCGAGGAGTCGCGACGACGGATCTGACGTTCACGGCATCGGAGCTCGCGTTCCGGGACGAGCTGCGGCGCTGGTTGCATGACCACGATCCTCGACGCGTCGGAGATGTGGTGCCAGGGCTTCTCGGAGCCGTCGGCCGGGTCGGACCTGGCGTCGTTGCGGACCCGGGCGGTGCGCGACGGTGACGACTGGGTGATCACGGGGCAGAAGGTGTGGACGAGCTGGGCCCAGTACGGCCGGTGGCGCATGCTGCTGGCCCGCACGGACCCGGACGCACCGAAGCATCGGGCGTACTTCCTGCTCGACATGGAGCAGGACGGCGTCGACGTCGTCCCGCTGTGACAGATCACCGGCGAGACGGAGTTCAACGAGCTGTTCCTCGACGGTGCGCGGGTGCCGGCCGACCGGGTCCTCGGCGGGGTCGGCAACGGCTGGCGGGTGGCGATGACCACGTTGATGAACGAGCGTGCCGGGCTGGGGTTCTTCCTCCAGGCGCAGCTGCGCCAGGACGTCGACGAGCTGGCCGCCCGGATCACCGGGCGTGGGTTGCTCGAAGACCCGGCGATCGCCGAGCGGCTCGGCGAACTGCACCGGCGGACTGAGGTGATCCGCCTGACGGCCTACCGCGGCCTGACGCGGACCGAGCGGGACGGCGAGCCCGGGCCGGAGGGCGCGCTCACCAAATGGCTCTGGTCGGAGACCAACCAGGAGCTGACCCAGTTCGCCGTCGACGCGCTCGGCCCCGCCGCCCTGGCGGCCGACGACCCGTGGTCGCACCGGCTCCTGCGCGCCCGCGGCAACACGATCGAGGGCGGCACCACCGAGGTGCTCAAGAACATCGTGTCCGGCCGCGTGCTCGGACTGCCCAAGGCCCGCTGAGGACCCACCATGCGCTTCGACCTCACCGACGATCAGCACGACATCAAGAGCGTCGCCCGCGGGTCCCTGGACGAGCGGGCCCCGATCGCCACGGTCCGCGACGCCGCCGAGCGGGGTGGCGGCGACCCGAACCTGTGGCGCGAGATCGCGGCGCTCGGGTGGCCGGGGATCGCCGTGGCCGAGGAGCACGGCGGGCAGGGGTTCGACACCGTGACGCTCGCGGTGATCCTGGAGGGGGCCGGGTACGCCTGCCTGTCGACGCCGCTGGCGTCGACGGCGACGGTGGCCGCGGTGCTCCAGGCGTGCGGTAGCGACGAGCAGCGCGAGCGGTGGCTGCCGCCCCTGGCCGCCGGCGAGGTGACGGCCGGGCTCGGTCTGCCCGACCTGGTCGTCGACGGGCCGGACGCCGCGGTCGTCCTGATCATCGACGACGGGCCACGGCTGATCGTCGACCCGGACGTGGAGGCGGTCTCGGCGATCGATCCGACCCGTCCGGCGGACGTGGCCCTGCTCGGTGGATTGGGCGGGCACCGCCGCGCGCTGGGGCGGATGGTGGCCGGGGTCGACGGGGTGGTCGGTCAGCGCGCTCGGTGAGGCGGCCCGGTCGGATGCCCGGGATCCAGGTCGTGAGACAGATCTGGAGCAACTCGGGACTCGGGCGGGGCGAACGGCCGTCGACCGCGCTTCGCGACGGCAGCCGGTCAGATCGCGACGAGCGGCAACCGAGAATCGATCGCCCGCAGGTCATCAGGATCGGAGGTCACCACCGTCTGGTCGTGAGCCCTGGCGTGCAGTGCGACGTGGACGTCGACGATGTCCGGATGTCCGGTCCGTCCGCACAGCAGGCCGACGGCTCGTGCCGTCGTGTCGTCCAAGGACGGGACCTCCACAGCGGGGTCACCGAGCAGTCGAGCCACCCGCGCTTGACGAGGGCCGCCCCGCCACGCCTGGGCGACGGCCCCCGCGGGGACGGCCAGCGCGAGTTGGTGCTCGAGCGCACGGCGAAGGAGCGCACGGACCCGGCTGTCGCCCCGCTCGAGTGCGAGCAACGCTCCCGTGTCGAGGGTCAGGCCCTTCGTCACGTCACCGTCGGTCATTCCAGGCCCAGCGCCTTGTCCGCCCAGGCCAGGTCGGCCGGGCTCACCTCGCCCAGCTCCCGATCCAGGTCGTCCAGGAGCCGAGCGAGATGGTCCTCCCGCTCGGCGCGTGCGACAGCCGCGCTGATGAAGCCGGACACCGACGGCGCCCTCCCTTGCGCGACTGCACGGCGGATCGCGTCCACCTGCTCGTCGGGCAGGCTCACGGCGATCTTGCTGGTCATACCGGAAGGCTACCAGCGGGACCACGCGGGTACTACCGGTGGTTGAACGCCGTCGCGATGAACTTCTGCCCACGGTCGCGTCCGTCTGGTTCTCGGCGCGCGGCTGAGCCCGCTCACGTCGCAGGCGACCTGATCGCTCCGTCGCGGACCGTGAACCGGGAGGCGCGGACGTCGTCCGACGGCAGCACCGGGATGCCCATGTCCCTGCACACGTTGAGGAAGAACCGGACCTTGTCCTTTGACGGCAACACCGACGACAGGAGCGCCGCCATGTACTCGGCCGGATGGTTGGCCTTCAACCATGCCGTCCGGTACGACACCAACCCGTAGCAGGCCGCGTGCGACTTGTTGAACGAATAGTTGCCGGACGTGTACAGGGCGTGCCACACCTGGTCGACGACGTTGGGGGCCGTGCCCGACGACGTCGCGCCTCGCCGAAACAGGGGTTCCAGTTCGATCAGTTTGTCCCGCTTCTTCTTGCCGATCGCCTTGCGGAGGTCGTCGGCCTGCCCGGGCGTGAACCCCGCCAGATCGCGCGAGATCCGCATCGACTGCTCCTGGTACAGGATCACCCCCTTCGTCGGACCGATGATCGGCTCCAACCGCGGATCCGGAATCCGGATCATCGACGGATCATGCTTGCCCTGCGCATACGTCGGGATCTGATCCATCGCGCCCGGCCGATACAACGCCACCAGCGCGATCAGATCGTCGAACTCCGTCGGCACCACCTGCCTGAGCGCCTTGCGCATCCCCTCCGACTCGAACTGGAACACCCCGATCGAATCGCCCCGCGCCAACATCTCGTACGTCTTGCGATCGTCCAACGGCACCTGCGCGATGTCGATCCGCTCCCCCGACGACCGCTCGATGATCGCCAACGCATCATCGATCACATCGAGGTTGCGCAACCCCAGGAAGTCCATCTTCAACAGGCCCAGCTCCTCCACCGGACCCATCGGGAACTGCGTCACCTGGTTGTAGATCTTCTTGCCGTGCTCGTCGACCTTGCGACTGTCGGACAACAACAACGGCACGACCTGCGTCAGATCCCGGTCGCTGATGACGACCGCGGCGGCGTGCATCCCGAACGCCCGGATGTTGCCCTCCAGCCCCCGCGCGGTATCGAGGACCTCCTTCGCGACCGGATCCGTGTCGTACGTCTGCCGCAGCTCGGTGCCCTCCGCAAGGCACTCCTCCAGCGGCGGCGTCTTGCCCATGATCGGCTCGGGGATGAGC
>JBFWKS010000201.1:0-8081 GCA_050252545.1 Solirubrobacteraceae bacterium | reverse complement strand
TCGGGAACCGCTCCAGCCAGCTGGCGCTCGGCAGCGCGGCGGCCAGGTGCACGTGGAGCTCCGGGATGTGGTGGGGCGCCAACGTCAGGCCGTGCAGGGCGGCGAGCTCGCCGACCCGCAGCATCTCGGTGATCCCGCCGAGCATGCACGCGTCGGGCTGGACGATGTCGACCGCACCGCCGTTGACGAACGGCACGAACTCCGCGGCGCTGAAGAGGTGCTCGCCGAGCGCCAGGGGGATCGGGGACGCGGCCCGCAGGCGCTGCAGGCCACCGATCTGGTCGCGGGCCAGTGGCTCCTCCAGCCAGGAGATGTCGAACTCGCGCACCCGCTCGGTGAACCACAGCGCGGTGGCGAGGTCCAGGCGCTCGTTGGCATCGAGCATGATCCGCATCTCGGGGCCGACGGCCTTCCGCACCGCGGCGATCCGCTCGATGTCGGCCTGCGGGTCGACCCCGATCCGGACCTTGACGGCCCGGACGTCCTCCGCGACGAAGGTCATCGTGAGCTCGATGAGCTCATCGATGGAGTGGAAGGGCGAGGCCTTGCCGCTGCCGTAGGCGGGCACGGCGTCGCGCAGCTGTCCGATCTCGCGGGCGAGGGGCCGGTCGTTCAGGCGGGCCTGCAGATCCCAGAGGGCGATGTCCACCGCGGCGATCGCCATCGTCGCCACGCCGCGGCCCAGCTGATGGACCGCCTCCCAGAGTCGGGGCCACACCGCGCGGGGCGGCTCGACCTCCGACCCGCGGACGATCGGCAGCAGGAGCCCGTCGATCAGGGCCTTGATCGCCTGCCCGCCGCCGCCGTCGTCGGTGAACGTGAAGCCGCTCGCCGTCGTTCCGTCGTCGGTGGTGAGGTTGACCCCGATGACCTCGACGTGGTCGTCTTCGGCGTCCCGGCTGTCGGGGTTGCACGGGAAGCTGATGATCCAGCTCTCGCAGTCGGTGATGCGCATGTGAGGAGGGGTGGGTCGGAGGCCGGAGGTCTGAGGCGCTACACACTGCCAATCAGAGTTGACTTATAGCCAACCTGGCGACCCCACGCTAGCATCGAGCCCGTGTCCGCCACCAAGGGCCGTTCCGTGCTCGCCCCCGCCACCGGTGAGCGTCTCGCCGCCGTCCCCGACGCCACCGTGGAGGATGTCGACGCCGCGGTCGCTCGCGCCCACGCCGGGCTGCGGGCGGGGTGGCGGCATTCCACGCCCGGGGAGCGCGCTGCCGTGCTGCTGGCGTTGGCCGATCGCCTGGACGGGCACGCGGGGGAGCTCGGCGCGCTCGAGGCCGCGCACACCGGCAAGCCCCGCTCGGTGGCGGAGGAGGAGGTCGCATCCACCACCGACGTCCTCCGCTTCTTCGCCGGGGTCGCGCGTACGGTCGGGGCTCCGGCGGCGGCCGAGTACCGACGGGGCACCACGTCGTTCGTGCGCCGTGAGCCGCTCGGCCTCGTGGCGGCGATCCTGCCGTGGAACTACCCGCTGCTCATGGCCGCCTACAAGATCGGTCCGGCCCTCGGCGCGGGCAACGCGCTGATCCTCAAGCCCTCCGAGCTGACGCCGCTCACGGCCCTGCGCCTGGCGGAGCTGGCCGCGGACATCGTGCCGCCCGGCGTGCTGCAGGTCCTGGCCGGGGACGGGCCGGTCGCCGGTGCGCGGCTCGCAGCGCACCCCGACGTCCAGATGATCGCGCTCACCGGGTCGGTCCCGACCGGACGTGCCATCGCGGCCGCGGCGGCACCGTCGTTGAAGCGCGTGCACCTGGAGCTGGGCGGTAAGGCTCCGGTGGTGGTCCTCGCCGATGCCGACCCGGCTGCCGTGGCGCGGGGGGTCCGGGCGTCCGCGTACTGGAACGCCGGTCAGGACTGCATGGCCGCGACCCGCGTGATCGTCGAGGCGCCGCGGTACGAGGCCACCGTCGAGGCCCTGGCGGCAGAGGCGGCGGCCGTCACGGTCGGTGTCCCCGAGGACGAGCCCGACATGGGCCCCCTGATCTCCGTCGAGCATCGGGCGCGCGTGGTGGACCACATCGCCGCGGCGGTCGCCGGTGGGGCCCGGTTGATCGTCGGTGACGGGCGGCCACGGGATCCGGGAGCGTTCCTCGATCCGGTCCTGCTCAGCGACGTGGGGCAGGACGATCCGGTCGTGCAGCGGGAGGTGTTCGGGCCGGTGGTGACGGTTCAGCGTGCCGAGGACGCCGAGGCCGCGTTGCGCTGGGCCAACGGCGTGCCCTACGGCCTCGCGGCGTCGGTGTGGACGGCGGACGTGGGTCGGGCGATGCGGTTCGTCCGCGACCTGGAGTTCGGTGCCGTCTGGGTCAACGAGCACGCGGCGACCACGCCCGAGATGCCGCACAGCGGACGCGGGGCGTCGGGGTACGGCACGGACCTCTCGGTGGACGCCCTGCACGAGATGACCGTGGCCAAGCACGTGATGGTCGCCCACGACGGGTGACGTCCGCACCGGCCCGTCGCCGACGGGCCGTGGCTATCCCTGGGCCGCCGGGGCGAGGGCGTCCACCAAGGCCTCCACGCCGAGCGCGCCGAGGCGCAGCTCGGGATCCGGGACGCCACTCCCCGTACGGGTCGGATCGACGAACCGGCGCACCTTGTCCTCGACGATCGTCGCCCACTGCGGGTCGTCGGGCTCGCCCCGCGCCTCGAACGGGTCGACGGCGATCGAGCGACCGTCGTGGAGCTCGAGCGCGACGGCGGTCAGCCGCTGGGCGGGGAACTCCGCCGTCAGCGCATCGTCGACCACCACGTCCGTCCGCGCGGCCAGGCGCAGGGCCTCGGGGTCGTCGAACGGTCCCAGCACGGCCGCGACGTCGAAGTCGCCACGGGCCAGGACGTGCGCCACCGGCCACACGATGTTGTACTGCGCCTGCTCGGTGTCGCGGGGGACCTCGTGCGACAGGCCATCGGCGGCCGCGAAGGTGCGGATCCGCACGGCGGCGATCTCCGTGGAGGGGACGCCGGCCTGCTCGCGGGCGGCAAGCGCGGCGCGGATCGCCCCCTGGGTCCAGCGACAGCAGGGGTAGGCCTTCAGGTAGGCCTCGCGCAGGCGCCACCGCTCCCCGAGGTCCTCCCAGGTGGCGTGGCCGGTCACGTGCTCGCTGGGTGCTGCGGTGAAGCCGCGACCGGCGAGGAGCGCCGCCTCGACGCCCAGGCGCGCCCCGACGTCGCAGGCGTCCTTCGTCATCGCGGGGTGGGCGCACGAGTGCATGATCGGCGCGATCGGACCGTGGTACTCGGCCAGTCCGAGTGCGTGCCCCGACTGCTCGTCGGTGAGCCCGAGGAGCCGGGCCGCTCCGGCGGCGACGCCGATGGCGCCCCAGGCGCCGGACGCGTGGTAGGTCGGCTCGCGCTCGTGCATGACGATCCCCGCGCGTACGGCGACCTCGTAGGCCACGGTCACGGCGGCGTAGAGCTCGCCCAGGGTCGCGTCGCGGGCCTGGGCGACGGCGACGAGGGCGGGCACGACCATGGCGCCGGGGTGACCCTTGGTCAGACGGTGCCCGTCGTCGAGGTCGAGCACGTTGGCCAGGACGGCGTTGGCCCACGCGGCACCGACGACGTTGAGCGGTCGACCGTCCCAGAGCGATCGCGCGTCGGATCCCGGGTAGATCGCCGTGGCGTGCTCGGCGGCGATGCGTGCGGCCGGTGCGGGTCGACCCGCGACGGAGACCGCCACGGCGTCGGCGACGAGGAGCGCAAGGTGGCGTCTGGTGTCCGCCGGTGTCGTGGACCAGCGGAGCTCCCGGATGAAGGTTCCGACCTCCAGGGGCGCGACGGTCTCGGTCATGTCAGCGGAGCGGGCGCGAGGTGGCCCGCCGGTCACGATTGAATGCCAACATGGGTTGTCAACTTACCATTTTCATCCCACAGAACCACCCAGGTGCCGTATAACCATCCCGAGTTGGCAATGAGCTGACGTCCTGATTCGACCACGGTGCTCCGGAGACCCCCTGATGACGACCCCTTCCAATGACCGCGGCCTGCTCGACCGCCTCGCCGACGGACCGGTGATCTGCGCCGAGGGCTACCTGTTCGAGCTCGAGCGGCGTGGGTACCTCCAGGCGGGCGCCTTCGTCCCGGAAGTGGTGCTCGAACGCCCGGACCTCGTCGCCGAGCTCCATCGCGAGTTCGTCGACGCCGGCTCCGACGTCGTGGAGGCATTCACGTACTACGGGCACCGCGAGAAGCTACGGATCGTCGGCAAGGAGCACCTGCTCGAGAAGATGAACCGCGACGCGCTGGAGATCGCGAAGGGTGTCGCGCGCGACACCGGCACGCTGCTGGCCGGCAATATCTGCAACACGAACGTCTTCGAGCCCGACGACGCGGCGCGGGCCAAGGTCCGCGCGATGTTCGAGGAGCAGGTGGGGTGGGCCGTCGAGGCCGGCGCCGACTTCGTCATCGGCGAGACGATCTCGTGGGGCGAGGAGGCCCTGATCGCCCTCGACGTCATCAAGGCGTCGGGCCTGCCGTCCGTGATCACCCTGTCGATCCACCGGGCGCCCGAGGTCCGCGAGGGTTGGAGCCCCGCCGAGACCTGCAAGCGCCTCGCGGACGCCGGCGCCGACGTCGTCGGTCTGAACTGCATCCGCGGCCCGCAGACGATGCTGCCGCTGCTGCAGGAGATCCGCGACGCCGTCGACGTCCCCGTCGCCGCGTTGCCGGTCCCGTACCGCACCACCGACGCGGAGCCGAGCTTCCAGTCGCTGCGTGACCCCGCCTGCGACTGCATCCCCGGTGGGGTGCCCTTCCCGACGGCGCTGGACCCGTTCACCTGCAACCGCTACGAGATCGCCGAGTTCACCAAGGCCGCACACGCGATCGGCGTCACCTATCTCGGCGTCTGCTGCGGAGCCGGCCCGCACCACATCCGCAGCATGGCGGAGGCACTCGGGCGGACCCCGCCCTCCAGCCGCTTCAGCCCCGACATGTCCAAGCACTGGTCGATGGGGAACGATGCGTCGCTGAAGGCACACAACCAGGCCTACGCGGTCGAGCTGTGACGCCGGCCGGTCCCGCCACGCACCCGATCCCGATCGTCGCGGGCCGATGACCGCCCGCACCGGTGTCGATACGACCGGCGCCCACGTCATCGCCGACGTGCTGGGCGATCTCGGTGTCGAGCACGTCTTCGGCCTGCCCGGGATCCACATGCTCCCGCTCTGGGAGGCCCTGCGCGATCGCGAGGTGCGCACCATCCCGTTGCGCACCGAGCTCGATGCGGGGTATGCCGCCGATGGTGCGGCACGGATCGCGGGCTCGCCGACGGCGCTGGTGCTGTCGAGCGGCCCCGGAGCCCTGATCGCGCTGGCGTCGCTCATGGAGGCGGCGGCGGCGCATTCGCCGGTCATCGCGATCGTCGGACAGGTCGACAGCGCGTTCGTTGGGGCGGACCGCGGGGTGCTCCACGAGCTGCCCGACCAGATCGGGTCGTTCCGGCCGGTCGTCAAGCAGGCCTGGAGCGTCCGCGCGGCGGACGAGTTGGGCCCCACCGTGCTCGCGGCGTGGACCGCGGCGAGCACGGCCCCCTGCGGCCCCGTCTTCATCGAGGTACCGGCCGACGTGCTGGCCGGTCCCGCCGAGCGGTGGCGTCCGGCCGAGCACGAGCGCAAGCGCCCGACGCCCGTCGACGCGGTCGCCGGCGACGTGGCCGCGGTGGTGGATCGGCTCGCCGCGGCCGAGCGTCCGGTCCTCTGGGCCGGGACCGGCGTCGTGCGGGCCGGGGCATGGGACGCCCTGCGCGAGCTCGCGGAGCGCTGGGACGCCCCGGTGGTGCCCACCCCGTCGGCGCGCGACGTCCTGCCCCACGACCATCCGCTGTCGTGTGGTGGTGGCACGCACGAGGCGGCGATGCTGCGCCTGCTGGCCGACGCCGACGTGGTCCTGGCCGTGGGGACGCGGCTGGGCGCGGACGCCACGGGCGACTTCAAGCTCGAGCTCTCGGGTGACCTGATCCACGTCGACGTCGACGCGGATCGCGTGGGGCGCAACTACGCGGCCGATGCGCTCGTGGGCGATGCCGCGACGGTGCTCGCGGCGCTGGTCGAGCGCATCCCGGTCCGTCCGACGGGCGCGGGGGAGGTCCGCGCGGCGGCGGTGCGCGACGCGGTTGCCGCGCGGGTGGCCGCCGAGGAGACCGGACCCGAGCCCGGGTTGGTCGCCGCGATCCGGGCAGCGCTTCCGGCCGACGCCGTCGACGCCTGGGACTCGACCATCCTCGGGTACTGGGGCGCGGGGTACTTCCCGGCCCGCCGTCCGCGGCGGTTCCTCTACCCGTCCGGCTCGGGCACGATCGGCTACGCGCTGCCGGCCGCGCTCGGTGCCGCCGCCGTACGACCGGACCTGCCGGTGCTCGCGGTGTCCGGAGACGGCGGGTTCCAGTACGGCATCGCCGAGTTGGCCGCCGCGCGGCAGCACGGCCTCGCCGTCAAGCTGGTGCTCGTCGACGACGGGGGCTACGGTATCCTGCGCGAGTACCAGGACGCGCGGTTCGGGGTGCGTACCGCCACCGACCTGACCGAGCCGGATTTCGTGGCCGTCGGAGAGGCGTTCGGACTTCCCGTCCGCCGGGCCGGCGTGGACGGCTTCGCCGCCGACGTCGACTGGCTGCTGGCGCAGGACGGGCCGGCGATGATCGTGCTGGAGTCCGAGTTGCGATGCTACGTCTTCGACGAGGAGGAGGACCAGTGACCGTCGGTTCCGTCGTTCACAGCCGCGAGCAGGTGACGTCGCGCTTCGGCGTGGTCGCCGCCGGCCACGAGGCCGAGGCGCGCGCCGGTGCGGAGATCCTCGAGCGCGGCGGCAACGCCGTCGACGCCGCGGTGGCGGCCGCGTTCGTGGCGTTCGTCGTCGAGCCCAACAACTGCAGCGTCGGCGGCTACGGGCACCTGGCTTCGTACCTGCCCGAGCATGGTGGCTTCGTCACCGTCGACCACGGGCCTCGCGTGCCGTTGGCCGGCTCCGCCGACATGTTCGACACCGTCGAGGACCCCGACGCGGGGCCCTACGACTGGCCCGACGTCGTCGACGACGCCAACGACGTCGGTGGGCTGTCGGTCGCCACGCCGGGGGCGGTGCCGGGGCTGTGGGCGATCCACCAGCGCGCGGGCAGGTTGCCCTGGCGGACCGTGCTGGAGCCGGCGATCGCCGAGGCCCGCGCCGGTGTCCAGATCAACTACGGCCTGTTGATCGAGATCGTCGCGCGGATGGACCTGATCCGTCGGTACCCCGCGGCGGCCGCCTGGCTGCTGCGCGACGGTGATCCGCCGCGGTTCTACGGTCAGCACGGCCCCGGCGACCGACTCGACGGCAGCCTGCTGGCGCAGACGCTCGAGCGGATCGCGGAGGAGGGGCCCGACGCCCTGCGTCGCGGTCCGATCGCCGAGGCGATCGCCGACGCCGTCCAGGCGGACGGCGGGGTCCTCACCACCGAGGACCTGGCCGCGTACGAGCCGAAGGTCTTCGTCGAGACCCCGATCGACTACCGCGGCCTGCAGGTCGTGACCGCCAACGACCAGGTCGGCGCCGAGGCCCTGAACATCCTGGCTCGGTTCCCGGTCGGCGACTACGAGCCCGGCGGGTTCGAGCACCACCACCTGCTCGCCGAGGCGGTCGGCCACGCGTTCGTCGACAACCAGACGTACTACGGCGACCCCGACCACGTGGAGAGCCCGGTCGCCGGCCTGGCCAGCGCCGCGTTCGCAGCCGAGCGGGCCAGGGAGATCCGGATGGACAGGGTGGCGCCGCGGCCCCTGACGGCGGCCGACCCGTGGCCGTACGACACGGGTGCGGCCCCGGTCGCGACCCCGCTGCCGTCGGTCGGCGGTACGCGCGGCACGACGCAGATCGTCACCGCCGACGCCGACGGCAACGTCGTCGCCCTGATCACGACGATCGGCGGCGACTACGGATCGCTGGTCGTGGTGCCCGGCACGGGCATCCTGCTCAACAACTCGATGATGAACTGGGATCCGCGCCCGGGACGGACGAACTCGATCGCGCCGGGCAAGATGCCGTTCTTCGCGGTTCCGGCGATCGTCGCCGCCCGCGACGGCAAGGCGGTCTTCGGCGCC
>JBFWKS010000200.1:0-8203 GCA_050252545.1 Solirubrobacteraceae bacterium | reverse complement strand
CCCGTCCGGGTCCCGCCCGCCGGCGGCAGCGCCGGTGCCGGCCCGAGCCACCGGCGCAGGTGCTCGTACACCCGGGGGTGGCTCAGCAGGTCGAAGTGCGTCAGGCCGCCCAAGACGACCGCGTCACCGTCGCGCAGCGGCAGGTGGCGATCGCAGTCGGACCGGCCGGTCGCGCTCGACGGGGTGACGAGCAGGTCCCCGATCACCGATCGCGACAGCCAGGCGTCGGGATCGCGGCCGAGGGTCACCCCGATCGCGTGGTGGCGCGCACCGGGCAGCAGCGGCACGCGGCCTCCCGTCCGTCCGGTCCGCGCCCGCCACGGCCACGCCTCCTCGGCGAGCGGCACGTCGTCGTGGTGGAGCAGCCCGTCGCGCAGGTCGAGGATCGCGTCGCTGCGCAGGTCGAGCAGATCCCGGACGACACGGGTCTCGGGCAGCCGGCCGGCGAGCCACGACGCGGTGCTCACCCACCGCTCGAGGTTGGCACCCAGGTTGGGGCTGCCGAGCATGACGACCTGACGCACCCGCGACGGCCAGCCATGACCGGCGTCGACCCCCTCGGCACAGGCGCTCCGCGCCACCAGGCCGCCCATCGAGTGCCCGATCAGCGCGAGCTCGCGAACGTCCCCGGGCCAGGCTGCGCAGAGCTGCTCCAGCAGGTTGGCCAGCGCGGCACCGTTGGCCGGGATGCGCCGCCCCGACGGGTAGCGGACGGTGACGACGTCGATGCCCAGGTCGCGCTTGAGCCGTCGGGCGTACGGCCACAGGACCTCGGGCGGCGCATCGGGCGCGACGCCGCGCGGACGCGTCGCCCACCCGGCGTCGGTCATGCACAGGCCGTGGACGAGGACCGCGACGCGTCCGCTCGGGAGGGGGAACGCGCGACGCAGCGCCTCGGGCTCCAGCGGCAGGTCCGCACCGCGGTGACGGATGGTCATCGACAGCGCCAAGGCGTCGTCCTCGGCGGTGAACCGGTGGCCGAACGCGCCCTCGAGCGCCCCGAGCACCTGGCCGCCGACGGGATGGTCCCGCAGCGGGATCGGAGCGGCACGGCCGGCCGGGTGCGGTGGGTGGTCCCGCGGGGCCGCGTCGTCGGACCCGGACGGCGCGTCGTGGCGGTGGCGGTCGCCCGGACCGGCCCCCGCGCCGTCGCCGAGGCTCGGACGGGCGGGGGCGAGGGCGGCCGGATCGGCCAGGGACGCGGACAGGCCGCGGCCGGCGCCACGGAGCGCCACCGCGCCGGTGGTGCGGACGGCCGCGTAGACGCCGTCGGCGATGAGGTCGTGCCCCCGCGCGACGGTGGCGAACCCGGCCCGGACGGGATCGGGAAGCATGCGGTCCCAGCCGGTGCGTCCGGTCGCACGGCGCGCGATCGCACGGTGCGCGGTCTGGACATGGGTGACACCGCCGGCGAAGGTGTCGGCGGCGACGCGTCCGGCGTGCTCGATCTCGGTGGCCTGCACGGAAGTCTCCGGGGTCTCGGGTCGGGTGGACGGCGCTGAAGCCATCCAGTGCACAACCGTACACCCAATCGGCAGCGAGGTCACACGTCGTGTCCGGTCCCGGCTCCGGTGGGTCGGTTCGCCGGGCGGGCCGAGGGCGGGGCGGGGTCCGGGTGCGGGTCGCCGGCCGACGGGTCCACGGCGTCCGCGGGCCCCTGGTGACGGGGCGCTTCGGCCGACGGTCTACCCTCGTTCGGTGGCCGACTGGCGCTACGAGGAGCACCTGCGCACCCCCGAGGGCCTCGGGGAGCTGCCCGACGGCGGCCACGACGGGGTCGCCGGCGGTGCCGCCTGCGGTGACCTGGTCCGGATCGTCGTCGCGGTGTCGGGTCCGCGGGTGGCCGACGCGGGGTTCGTCGCCGAGGGCTGCGGCGCCCTGACCGTCTGCGGGTCGGTGGCGGTCGGCCTGCTGCGCGGGGCGACGGTGCGCGACGCGGCCCGGATCTCGATCGACACCGTCGCCGACGAGGTCGGCGGGCTGCACCCCGGCAAGCGCCACGCCGCCGAGCTCGTCGTCGACGCGCTGCACCGGGCGCTGGGCACCGCGGTGGCCGCCGACGGCTCGCCGGGCGTCGCGGGAACCGCCCGACCGGGACCCCGCACCTCGGCGCCCGGTGACGACCCCGGAACGCGTCCCGTCGACGGGCGTTCCGCGCCGTCGGCCTCCGAGGACCCCGGTCCGTCGCTCGACGACGGCCCCACCCTGGTGGCGATGAGCGGCGGCGTCGACAGCGCCGTGGCGGCGCTGAAGGCCGGACCGGGCGCGGTCGCGGTCACGCTGGAGCTCTGGCGCGACCCCGCCAACGACGCCGAGTCCTCGTGCTGCTCGCACGCCGCGGTGCGCCGTGCGCGCGACCTGGCCCACCGGATGGGCCTGCCGCACCTGACGCTCGACCTGCGCGACGCGTTCCGCGCCGGGGTCGTCGATCCGTGGATCGCCGAGCACCGTGCAGGACGCACCCCCAACCCGTGCGTGCGGTGCAACGGCGAGGTGCGCCTGGACGCGATGCTGGATCTGGCCGACCGCCTGGGCTGCGCGACGCTCACCACCGGCCACTACGCCCGCACGACCGACGACGGGCTGCTGCGGCTGGCGGCCGACCCGGGCAAGGACCAGGCGTACATGCTCAGCGCCCTCGACCGGGCGTCGATCGCGCGGATGCGCTTTCCGCTCGGACGGCTGACCAAGTTCCGGGTGCGGGAGATCGCGGAGGAGGCCGGCCTGCCGGTGGCGCGCACCCCGGACAGCCAGGATCTGTGCTTCCTCGCCGGCACCCGCTCGTCGGCGTTCCTCGCCACCCACGGCGGGCTGGACGCGACCCCCGGGCCCGTGACGGACGCCGACACCGGCGAGGTCGTCGGCGAGCACCGCGGCGCCCACCTCTACACGCTCGGGCAGCGCCGGGGGCTCGGGGTCGCCGCCGGGGAGCCGCGCTACGTCGTCGCCACCGACGTCGTCACCAACACCGTCACCATCGGCCCGCGGGAGCGCCTTCTGACCGACCGGGTCGAGCTGCACGACCTGATCCTGCACCGGGACGCGGCCCGCGTCGACGGCGTGAAGCTGCGCTACCGCCAGCAACCGCGGTCGGCCCGCGTCGTCGTCGCTCCGGACCCGGGGGAGCGGGGCCACGGCGTGGTCGTCCTGCGCGACCCGCTCGTCCGCGCGGCCCCCGGGCAGGCGGCGATGCTGCTGGAGGGCGACGTCGTCGTCGGGTCCGGCACGTTGGCCTGAGGCGTTGCCGTCTCCTTGCGTCGGCTCCGGCGGCGCATCGTGGCTCGCCCTGGGCCGAGACCGAGCGATCGACCCGGGCGGAGGCGATCGCTCGACGCCGCTCACGACTGCCCCGGCTCCCGGCGGATCGGCATCTCGAGCACGAGGGTCGCGCCGCCACCGGGGGTCGGCTCCACCCGCGCGCGGCCACCGTGACGACGGGCCACCTGGGCCACGATCGCCAGTCCCAGGCCGCTACCGGGGCGCTCCCGCGACCCGTCGCCGCGCCAGAACCGGTCGAAGACCCGCTCGCGGTCGGCGGTGGTGATCCCGGGACCGTGGTCGGCCACCCGGATCGTGACGTGGCCGGCGGTGCCAGCGTCGTGGGTCACCGTGACCGGCCTGTCGGCCGTACCGTGGAGCGCCGCGTTGTCCAGCAGGTTGCCCAGTGCGCGGGCGAGACGGTCGGGGAACGCGTGGACGGTCACGTCCGGTCCGGAGACCACGACGAACGTCGCGTCGCGGTGGTCGCGACGGGCCCGGGCGACCGCGTCGTCGATCGCGGTCCGCACGTCGACGGGCACGGTGCCGCCGGCCGGCCCCGACTCGTCGCGGGCCAGCTCGGTCAGGTCCCCGACGAGCCGGCCCAGCTCCTCGGCCTGGTCGCGCAGGTCGACGAGGATCCGCCGCCGCTCCTCGGGAGGGATCGCGTCGCTGTCCTCCAGCAGGACCTCGGCGTTGGTTCGCAGGCTCGTGACCGGGGTGCGCAGCTCGTGGGACGCGTCCGCGACGAGGTTGCGCTGCTCGGCCAGGCTCCGGTCGAGCGCGTCGCGGGAGCCCTGCAGCCGTTGGAGCATCCCGTTGAACCGGGCGGTCAGCGCTCCGACCTCGTCGGTCGAGACCACCGGCAGGCGACGGTCCAGATCGCCGGTGGCCTGGACGTGGGCGGCGGCATCGGCCAGGTCGGACACGGGGCGGAGCACCCGCCGGGCGGCGGCGCGACCCAGCCGGGCGGCGACGAGCACCGCGACGACGCCGAGCGCGCCGAGGACGAGCGCCAGCGTTCGCAACGTGTCGCGCAGCACCGTCACCGGCCGGGCGAACTGCACGGCGCCGCCGGGCACGCCGGCGGTGAGGATCCGGATCGGGTCGCCGTCGATGTGCACCGTACGTGGGCCTGACGTGCCGCCCTCGCGGGCGATCCGGCGGTCCTCGTCGCCGACCGGCAGCCGGAGGTCGCCGCGGAGCGTCACGCGGCCCCGCGGCACGATCGCCTGGGCGTAGTCGGCCGGGCCGCCGAGCCGCGGTGGGGGAGCGGTGAACCGGGCGGGGTCGCCGTCGCGGCCCAGTCGCTCCAGGCGGCGACGGTCGGCGTCGGACGGGTCCGACCCGTCGTCCTGTGCGTCGGCGGTCCCGTCCACGCCGACGAGCCCGTCCAGGGCGCGCATGAGCTCCGCCAGCCGGGTGCCGTCCCGGAACCGGTCGACCTGGGCGACGAGCGCACCGTCGACGTTGCCCTTGAGCACCGAGCGGGTCGCGAACCATGCCGCCGCGCCGCCGAGGATCGACACCAGCGCGGCGACGAGCGCCACGGTGAGCGTCACGCGGCGGCCCAGCGTCACCGGTCGCCCAGGCGGTAGCCGACGCCGCGCACCGTCTGCAGCAGCCGTGGCTCCCCGCCGGCCTCGGTCTTGCGCCGCAGGTAGCCGACGTAGACCCCGAGCGCGTTCGAGGTGGCACCCAGGTCGTATCCCCAGACGTGCTCGAAGATCGCCTTGCGGGTCAGGACCTCCCGCGGGTGGCGCAGGAAGAGCTCCAGGAGCCTCGCCTCGGTCCGGGTGAGCTCGATCGGTCGGTCGCCGCGGGTCGCTTCGCGGGTGGCGGGGTCGAGCCACAGGTCTCCGTGACGCAGCCGCCCGTCGCGCAGCGGTCCGTCGGCGGTACCGGTCCGCCGCAGCAGTGCCCGGACGCGGGCCCGCAGCTCCCCCAGGGCGAACGGCTTGGTCAGGTAGTCGTCGGCCCCGGCGTCGCGGCCGACGACACGGTCCTCGAGCGCATCGCGGGCGGTGAGCATCAGGACCGGGGTGTCGACCCCGTCGGCGCGCAGCCGGCGACACACCTCGACCCCGTCGAGGCCCGGCAGCATCACATCGAGCACCACGAGATCCGTGGGCGAGCGCCCCAGGCGGTCGAGGGCCGCGATCCCGTCCTCGGCGACCGACACGTCGTGCCCGTCCAGACGCAGGGCACGGTCGAGTGCGGTGACGACCGCCGGCTCGTCGTCGACCACGAGGACCTGCGCCATGCTCCGCAGCGTACGCGGCCGCCGGCGCCGTGGGCCCGTCCGCCCACCCACGCCCCACTTGACGAACCGACCCCCATATCAGCCGAGCCGCTGCACGACCAGCGGAGCGACCTCCTCGCCCCACCGGCGGACCTGGTCGGTGCTCTCGTCGGCGAATCCGAGCACGAACGCGTCGAACCCGTCCTCGACGAACGGGGCCAGGTACTCGGCCCACGCCCCCGGATCGCCGGCGATCGCTCCGCGGGACATCCCGGATCCCTCGAGCTCACGGCGGCCCTCGCCGGCGGGCAACACGGTGCCGGTGACGTTGAGGACACGGCGGATCGAGGACGGGTCGCGGCCGGCGTCGGCCGCGGCCTCGTCGATCCGCCGGTGCGCGTCCTGCAGCGACTCGCGGTCGGCGAACCCCAGCGACGGCACCCACCCGTCGGCGAGGCGCCCCGTCACCCGCAGCATCCGCGGCTTGTACGCGCCGAGCCAGATCCCGACGGGATGCGGCGCGGTCGGCGCGGCGTGCGCGCCCGCCAGCCGGTAGTGCTCGCCCGAGAACCGCAGGTTGCGCTCCCCGGACCACATCAGGCGGATCACCTCGATCGCCGCGACGAGCGCGTCGACCGCCTCGCCGGCCGTGCGCCGCGGTCCGCCCATCGCCTCGATCGCGTCCCAGAACCCTCCGGCGCCGAGACCGAGCTCGAACCGCCCGCCGGACAACAGGTCGAGCGACGCCGCCGTCTTGGCCAGGACGGCCGGCGGCCGCAGCGGCAGATTGGCGACATCGGGGAAGACCGTGATCCGCTCGGTGTCCGCGAGGATCGTCGCCATCAGCGCCCAGGTGTCGACGAACCGCCGTTGGTACGGGTGGTCCTGCACGCCGATCAGGTCGAGGCCCGAGCGGTCGGCGGCGCGGGCGAGCCGGCGGACACGATCGACGTCGTCGGCGGCCGGCGTGAGGAAGACGCCGAGCTGGGGAGCGGAGCGGGCGGCGGGCATGGTCCGATCCTCCCACCGGTGGTGACGCGTGTGGCGGTGATGCCGTCACGCGACCGGTCCGGCGCCGAGCTTCGCGGCACGCAGCGGCCGGGGCGTTTCCGCCACAATCGCCGGTTGTGAGCACCGATCGGCCGGTCAGCAGCGACGAGATCCGCGAGACGTTCCTCGGCTTCTTCGCCGGACAGGGCCACCGTCGGCTGCCGTCGGCGTCGCTCGTCCCCGCGCAGCACGACCCGTCGGTCCTCCTGACGACGGCGGGGATGCATCCGCTGAAGCCGTACTTCCTCGGCGCCGAGACGCCGCCCGCGACCCGCCTGACGAGCTGCCAGAAGTGCTTCCGCACGCCGGACATCGACAACGTCGGCGTCACCGCCCGGCACCTCACGTGCTTCGAGATGCTCGGCAACTTCTCGATCGGCGACTACTTCAAGCGCGAGGCGATCGCCTTCGCGTGGGAGCTGACGACGCAGGGGTTCGGGTTCGACCCCGCGAAGGTGTTCGTCACGGTGTTCGGTGGCGACGAGGCGCTCGGCCTCGGGCCCGACACCGAGTCGATCGAGCACTGGCTCGAGGTCGGCGTGCCACGTGAGCGGATCGTCGAGCTCGGGCGCGAGGACAACTTCTGGCAGGCCGGTCCGAACGGCCCGTGCGGTCCCTGCACCGAGCTCTACCTCGACCGCGGTCCCGCCTACGGTGACGCGACCGCGCCGGGCCAGGACGAGTCCGACCGGTTCATGGAGTTCTGGAACCTCGTGCTCATGCAGTTCGACCAGACCACGCACCACGACGGGTCGTCGACGCTCGTGCCGCTGCCGACGAAGAACATCGACACCGGGATGGGCCTCAACCGGATGGCGATGCTCCTCCAGGGCAAGGAGACGATCTTCGAGACCGACCAGTTCGCGCCGCTGATCGCCCTCGGCGAGGAGCTCTCCGGCAAGCGGTACGAAGCCGGCGATGCCGACGTCGACCGTGCGCTGCGGATCCTCGCCGACCACACGCGCGGGATGACGTTCCTCATCTCCGACGGCGTCGTCCCGTCAAACGAGGACCGCGGCTACGTCCTGCGCCGTCTCATGCGCCGCGCGGTCGTCCAGGGTCGCCGGATCGGGATCGAGGGGTCGTTCCTCGGCCGCTACCTCGACGTGGTCGTCGAGCTCATGGGTGCCGCCTACCCCGAGCTCGTCGAGCGCCGCGAGGAGATCCGCACCTGGGTCACCGCCGAGGAGGACGGCTTCACCCGCACCCTCGCGGCCGGAACCGCACTGCTCGAGGAGCTGCTCGCGCGGGGCACGGTCTCGGGCGCCGACGCGTTCCGGTTGCACGACACGTTCGGGTTCCCGGTCGAGATGACCGTCGAGCTCGCCGCCGAGCGCGGCGTGGCCTGGGACGGCCAGGACGAGTTCGAGCGGCTGATGGACGAGCAGCGCGAGCGGTCCAAGGCTGGATCGCGGCGCGGCGACCACGGTGGTGCATCGGCCGGGTCGATCGCCGCTCGCCTGGGCGCCCAGGCGACGACGTTCGTCGGCTACGAGACCCTCGAGCAGGTCACGACCGTGACCGGGTCGGTCGAGGAGGACGGGCACACGTACGTCAAGCTCGCCGAGTCGCCGTTCTATCCCGACGGCGGTGGTCAGGTGTCCGACGTCGGCACGATCGCCGCCGAGGACGGCTCGGTGGTCCTGCGGGTCG
>JBFWKS010000199.1:0-8209 GCA_050252545.1 Solirubrobacteraceae bacterium | reverse complement strand
TTTGGATTGGATGCTTGTGCGGTTCGCGCCGACGCCGGGCCCGGATCCTGGCCGGAGACCTCGTGACGATGGACCCCGCCCGGCCGCGGGCGCACGCGATGGCGATCGTCGGTGACCGGATCGCGGCCGTCGGCACCCGCGAGGACGCACAGGCCGCCTGCCCGCCGGGGACCCGCGTCGAGCACCTGCCCGGCACCGTGGTGCCCGGCCTGATCGATGCGCACGTCCACGTGCTGATCTCGGGCCTGGAGCGCCGCCGCTTGGACGTGTCCGACGCGGGCAGCGTCGCCGAGGTCGTCTCGCGGATCGCGCGGTACCTGGACGAGCGTCCCGGCGAGAGCTGGGTCCTCGTCGCCGCGCACTTCCAGGCCGAGGAGCTGGCCGAGCGGCGCCTGCCCACCCGCCACGACCTCGACGCCGTCACCGGAGACCGCCCGGTGGTGCTCGACCGGCGCACGCACGACGCGATCGCCAACACTGCGGCGCTGCGCCGCGCGGGGATCGACCGCCACGCCCCGGACCCGCCCGGCGGCCGGATCGAGCGGGACGCCGCGGGCGAGCCGACCGGGGTCCTCGTGGAGCGGCCCGCGGCCGAGCTCGTCCTCGACCACCTGCCCCCGGTCACCGACGCGGAGCGGCGCACCGCCCTGCGCGAGATCCAGCCGGTGCTCCACGGGCTGGGGATCACCGGCACCGCCGAGCCGGGCCTGACGGCGGAGGAGCTGGGCAGCTACCAGGCGCTGTGGGCCGACGGCGACCTGCGCCTGCGGACCTTCGCGATGCCGCTGGCGGACACCGACCTGCCGGCCGAGCAGGCGATCGAGCGGCTGCGGGGCAGCGGGGTGCGGACCGGCTTCGGCGACGCGTGGCTGCGGATCGGCGGTGTCAAGGTGTACCTGGATGGGACCGGGTCGTTCGGCAGCGCGCTGCTGCGCGAGCCCTGGCCCGGCACCGACGGCTGGCGGGGCAACCAGACCGCGTCGACGGAGACCTTCGCCGCCATCGCCCGCTTCTGCGCCACGGAGCGGTGGTCGCTGGCGGTGCACACGGTCGGCGGCGCGGCGATCGACCTGGCGCTGGACACGTTCGCGGCCGCCGACCGCGAGGCGTCGATCGCCGACCTGCGGTTCTCGGTGATGCACGCCTACCTGTGGCCGAGCGCCCGCAACATGGCCGACGCCCGTCGGCTCGGCGTGCTCGCGTCGATCCAGCCCGGCATGCAGTGGCGGGTGGCCTCGGCGCTCGCCGACCGGCTCGGCGTCGACGGGGCCGCACGGGCCAGTCCGCTGCGGGATTGGATCGACGCCGGGGTCACCGTGGCCGGCGGCAGCGACGGGCCGGACTTTCCCCTGGCGCCGCTCTTCGGCATGTGGCAGGCGACGACCCGGCGGGCGCGCGGGTTCGACGAGCCGCTCGGTCCAGAGCAGGCGATCGGCCGGGAGCAGGCCCTGGCGATGTACACGACCGGGGCGGCGCGCTACTGCTTCGCCGAGAAGGAGCGCGGCGCGCTGCGTCCCGGGCTGCTGGCCGACTGGACGTCCCTGTCGGAGGATCCCACCGTCGGGGATCCGGAGCGCCTGTGCGATGCGCGGGTCCTGCAGACGGCGCTCGGCGGGACGACCGTGTTCGAGGCGTAAGCGCGGCGCGGGGCTGCGCCGGCTCGGCGGCCGAGGGTCGCGGCGCGGGGCCGCGCCAGCTCAGCGGCCGAGGATCGCGGCGAGCGGCGACCGGCGGACCGGGCGCGAGGTGATCCGCTCGCTCGAGCGCGTCGCGGTGCGCTGCATCTGGTGGAGCTCGACCGCGAGGCTGTCGCGGGTGTCGATCCGGCGGTCGAGGGACGAGAGGGTGTCGAGGGCCGGGAACATGTGCATATGTACAAGGTGGCTTGTCCATCCGTACAGAGTGGTGACGGGCCGCACACAACGGCCATCGGCGTGCGGCATCTCACAGGCGCCGGGCCCCGACGTGGCCGACCGACGTGGATCCACTCCTGTTAGGATCGGATCCATTACGGCGATCGGGGAGACGCGATGAGCGGCAGCGTGGTGGACCTTCCGCCCGAGGACCGGGCGCTGGTCGAGCGGGCCGTGCGGACCCTCGAGCAGTCCTACGTCGAGGGACGCAGCGAGGTGGCCGCCGCGATGCGGATGCGCTCCGGCGCGATCTACGACGGCGTCCACGTCGAGGGCTCGTCGGGGCGGATGTCGGTCTGTGCCGAGGGTGTCGCGCTCGGCACCGCGATGCGCCACGGCGACCGCGAGATCGACACCGTGGCGGCGGTCCTGCGCACCGCGGACGGTGGCTGGCGCGTGGTCACCCCGTGCGGGGCGTGTCGCGAGCTCATCGGCGACTACGGACCGCACGCCCACGTCGTCGACTACGCCGACGGCGAGGTCCACCGGGTGACGATCCAGGAGCTGATCCCCGGCAAGACCCTGCGCCGCTGGGCGACCGGCGCCTGAGTCCGCCATCGGACCGGGGTGGGGCGGCGACGCCGGCGTGGACGGTTCGTCGACGGTGGCGCCAGACGGTGCGACGTTGACCGCCGAACGTGGCGGGCAACGTGACATCGCCGCCGCTCGCGTGATCCCGATCGCCGCGGCGCGTCACCCCGCGGCCCGGTCGTGCGGGACACCGGGTGACAACCGGCCGCCGCTCGGGCTCCCGTACGGTTCGCCGCGATGCACCGCCCGGACCGGACCGTCATCCAGCTCTCCGACCCGCACCTGCGCGCCGAGCCGGGACCGGCCGACGACCGGCTGGCGCTCGCGCTGGCCACCGTGGGCGACGGTGGCGCCGAGCCTGCGGCGCTGCTGCTCACCGGCGACCTGAGCCACGACGGCTCGGTCGCGTCGTACCGGCGGCTGGCCGCGACCATCGAGCGGTTCGCCGGGACCGGGGCGCTCGTCGGGGCCGACGGGGACGGCTTCGGCGGGCCCCTGGTCCACGCCGACGGTGAAGGAGCCGGCGACGCGCGGGCGGTGGGCGGAGGCGGTGCGACGTCCGGGGGACGTCCGGCGACCGGGGGCGGCCGGCCGCTCCCCATGGTCGTCGTCCCCGGCAACCACGACGACGTCGAGACGCTGCGCCGGACGCTGCGCGACGGCGAGCCGATCGACCGATCCGTGCGCGTCGGCGGGCTGCGGATCGTCGCCCTGGACAGCACCGCGGCGGGCGCGCACCACGGCGAGCTCTCCGACGCCCAGCTGGAGTGGCTCCGGGCGGAGCTGGCCGTCGCCGCGCCCGAGGGCACGATCCTGGCCCTGCACCACCCGCCGCTGCGCAACCCGCATCCCGTGTCGGCCCGGATCGCGCTGCGCGATCCGGAGCGGCTCGCCGCGGTCGTCGCCGGGACCGACGTGCGCCAGATCGTCTGCGGCCACGCCCACGCGACGGCGGCCGGCACCCTCGCCGGCATCCCGGTGTGGTCCGCCCCGGCGCTGGGCAGCACGACCGACGCACTGCCGCCCGCCGGACGGCTGCGCGCGTACGACGACATCGGCGGGCTCACCCGGATCGACCTGTTCGGACCCGACACGGTGACCACCCGGGTGCCGCTGACCGCCCGACCCGCCTGGCGGTACGACGACCCGGAGGCCGAGCGGATCGCGGGGCTGGAGCGCCAGGCCGCCCGGGGGTGAGCCGTCCGCCGCGCTCAGCCTCCGCGCAGCGCGGCCGTCGCCGCCGTGTCGACCACACCCGCCGCGTCGACCGCGACCCCGTAGACCTCGCGCGCCCGCTCCGGCGTCACCCAGCCCTCGCGGACGTCGTGGGCGACGAGCTCCGGGTCGCGCTCGGTCGGTGGGCCGTAGCCGCCGCCGCCGGTGCAGATCGACACCAACGTCTGGCCGTCGCGCAGGATCAGCTCGCCGTAGCCGGGCAGGCGCGACTCGCTGCCGTCGGGCTGGCGCAGCAGCTGATCGGCGTTGCCGCCCGGCCCGCCGCCACGGACGCCGACCGGACCGTGGACGTGCCCGTCGCCGGACCAGTGCGCGGTGATGTCGGTGCCCAGGGCCGTCATCTCCACCAGCGTCCCCGGCGTTCCGCGGTGGCGGCCGGCGCCCTCGCTGTCGGTGATGATCCGCTGCGTCTCCACCAGCAGCGGGAAGCGCAGCTCGTCGATCTCGACGCTGTCGCGGCGCAGCATCCCGAGGGTGCCGACGTCGCCCATCGTCAGCCAGGCGTCCTGGCCCGGGGCGGCACCGCCGCCCGACCCGGCCAGGATCAGCATGTTCACGAACGGCGCATCGTCGTGGCGCGGATCGCGACCGGAGATCACCGCGCCCGACGGCGGGATGATCAGGCCGTGATCGGCCGAGCCGAGGCCCTCGCCGATCTCCGCCATCGCCCGCGACACGGTGTTGGCGGTGCGGGTCGCGAGGTTCGTGGTGGCGACCGAGCAGGAATGGGGGTGGACCGGGATCCCGACGCAGCAGCCCTCGCGCAGCTGCACGTCCAGCCGCCGGAATGCCCCGCCGTTGGACGGCACGTCGGCGCCGACCGTCGTCCAGACGCCGATCATCGCCGCCGTGCGGGCGGTCGACTCGGTGAGGTTCAGGCCGCTGTCCAGGCAGTCGGGGTTGTCGCGCAGATCGACGCTGATCCGCTCGGCCGCGGGGTCGATCTGCACCGTCGCCTTGATCGGCACCCCGTCCGGCGCGCCCGGGAACGGGTCGTGGGTGGTGGTGCAGGTGGCCGCGCCGGCCGGCATCTTCGCGATCGCCGCCGCCATCCGCCGCTCGCCGTAGTCGCACCACGCCTCGGCCTGCTTGGCCAGCTCGTCCCAGCCGACGTCCTCGGCCAGCTCGCGCACCAACCGCTCGCCGATCCGGGCCGACCCGACCAACGCCAGGTAGTCGCCGCGCCACTGCTCGGGCACGCGCATGCGCATCTCGCACATCCGCACCAGGTCCTCGTTGTCCCGGTAGTCGGACTGCATCTTCACGCAGGGGAAGATCAGCGCGCCCTCGGCGTAGACGTCCTTGGCGCCGGTGTAATAGGTCGTCGGCTCGGCGTTGCCGCAATCGGCCTGGTGCGCCTTGGCGAAGACGGTGAAGCGATGACGGCCCTCGTCATCGATCACCGGCACCAGCAGCGTGTGGTCGGCCGCGTGCGAGTTGCCGTGGTACGGCGAGTTGTGCAGGAACGCGTCGCCGCGCCGGAGCTCCGGATGGAACTCCCGCATCGTGCGGACCATGAGCTCCGGGCCGCTCATCACGTGGATCGGGATGCTGCGCGTGGCGGCGACCATCTCGTCGCGATGGTCGATCAGGCAGCAGGAGAAGTCGTGCGCCGTATTGATCACCCCCGACCGCGCCGAGCGGAACAGCGTGTTGGCCATGCTGTCGACGATCTGGGCGAAGCGGCTGGCGTACAGCGCCAGCTCGGCGCCGTCGGTGGTGGTGGTCATCTGGGTCTCCTCGTCGCTTCGGCGGCTCATCGCAGCGCGCCGGCCCGGTCGTTCCGGGGGCTGCCGTCGGATGCGGTGCCGGTCGGGTCGACGACCAGGTCGCCGTCGGCGGTGCGCTGCGCCAGGCAGCCCGGCGGCAGGACGATCGTCGTGACCGGGGTCTCGACGATCGCCGGACCGGCCAGAGGCTCGCCGACCGGCAGCTCGGCAAGGCGCACCACGGCGGCGTCGACGGCGCCGACGCGGTGCAGCTCGATCGCGCGGGTCGCGGGCTCCTGGGCGTCGATGGTCGCCGCGGCAGACGTCGCTTCGGCGACCCCCGGCGGCGGGCAGCTGACCCGCCCGTGCCAGGTCAGGAGCTCGATCGTCGCGTCGGGATCGCGGACACCGAACGTCCGGTCGTGGGCGGCATGGAAGCGCTCGGCGAGCTCGGCCACGCCGGCGGCGTCCGCGAGCGACAGCCGGTCGACGGAGACCTCGATCTCCCACACCTGCGAGCGGTAGCGGGCCTCGACCGACAGCTCGATCAGCGGCTCGGTGCCCTCCAGCAGGTGCGCGGCGGCGAACGCCTCGCAGCGGCCGCGCAGCTCGGCCAGCACCCGCTCGACCTGCGCGGCATCGTGGCGGCCCAGCAGCGCCGGACTCGTGATCGCATGCTCCTGCTTCAACGGCGAGAGCAGCGCGCCGGCAGCGCTCAGTCCCGCACCCAGGGCCGGCACGATCAACGCCGGAGCGCCGATCCGGCGTGCGATCGCGACCGCGTTCAGGCCACCCGCGCCCCCCGCGGCGACCAGCACCGCGTCGCGCGGATCGATCCCCTGGCGCAGGGTCAGCGACTCGACGGCGGCCGCCATCTGCTCGGTCGCCAGCTCCATCACCGACAGTGCGACCTCGACCTCGCTGCGGCCGAGGGCCCGCGCCAGCGGCGCGAACGCGGCGCGGGCGCCGGCGACGTCCAGCGGCAGGGCGCCGCCCAGGAAGTAGCGCGGGTCGATCCAGCCGGCCACGAGCGCCGCGTCGGTGACGGTCGGCTGGGTGCCCCCGCGGCCGTAGCAGGCGGGCCCCGGCTCGGCACCGGCGCTGTGGGGGCCGACGCGCAGCAGGCCACCGTCGTCGACCCAGGCGATGCTGCCGCCGCCGGCCGCGATCGAGCGCACGTCGACCGACGGGAAGCCGGTGATGTGGCCGCCGCCGGTCGGACCGATCCACGTCTCGCGGGTCGTCAGGATCCGGCCGTCGCGCACCAGGCTGACGTCGCAGGACGTGCCGCCGCTGTCGAACACGATCGACGTGCGCGCATCGCCATGGGGCGAGCGCTCGACGATCCGGCGTGCCCCGACCGGCGCCATCGCCGGGCCCGATCCGATCAGGTGGATCGGCGCCTCGGCGGCCGCCTGTGCGTCGAGCGTGCCGCCGGAGGAGGACACCAGCAGCAGCCGGCCGGGGAAGCCCTCGTCCCGCAACCGCTGCTCCAGCTCGTTGACGTAGCTGCTCATCACCGGCTTCAGCGCCGCGTCGATCGCCGCCGACGACGCGCGCCGGTACTCGCGAAGGGTCGGGTTCAGCTGGTGCGACAACGTCACCGGCACGCCGGGCAGGTGCTCGGCCAAGAGCTCGGCGACGCGCAGCTCGTGGACCGGGTCGACGATCGACCAGAGCAGGCAGACCGCGACCGCCTGGACCTCGCGCTCGCGCAGCTGGCCGGCGACGTGGATCACCGCGTCCTCGTCCAGCGGCCGGCGGACGGTGCCGTCGGGCAACAGCCGCTCGGGAACCTCGAAGGTCAGCGCGCGCGGGATCAGCGGCTCGGGGTAGGGCACCGTCAGGTCGAACGGGTTGCCGCGACCGCCCTCCCGGAACAGCAGGATGTCGGGGTGGCCGGCGGTCACCAGCAGCGCGGTGCGGGCCGTGTTGCCCGTCAGCATCGCGTTCAGCGCGCGGGTCGTGGCGTGGGCGAAGACGCCGGTCTGGGCCAGCAGGCCACGGCGGTCCAGGCCGTGCGCGGCGGCGGCGACGTCGACGGCGGCCAGGACGCCGGCCACCGGGTCCGATGGCGTGGTCGGGGCCTTGTGCAGGCTCAGTCCGCCCGAGCTGTCGGTCAGGACGAGGTCGGTGAACGTCCCTCCCATGTCCGTGGCGAGCCTCAGCATCCAGTGCCTCGCGGGTGGAACCGGACGGTGGAGGTCGTCACCCCGCCGAGAGTATGGGATCCCAAAGCGTCACGCAAGGATCCAATCTTGCGCTGTGTGCTCTGGGGGAGCGTGGGCGCCGAGTCGTGGACGGGTGAGTCGTACGCCGGTCGTGCGGGGCGACGGCTTGCGGTGCCCGCGGCGGTGCCCGGCACGGGGCTCGGTCGTCGATCAGGTGAAGAGCCCGGCGACGACGAGCGCGAAGCCCGGCAGGAGTGGGGTGGTGAGTGCGTCGCCGCCGCCGGTCTCGGCCGTCACGTCGAACGTCCGGGTGCCCTCGGCGGAGCGACGGAAGACCAGGACGCTCCGGGCCGGCGGGTCCACGAGCCACAGCTCCCGGACCGCTTCGTGCTCGTAGATCGCACGCTTGCGGCCCACGTCGATGTGCCAGGTCGAGGGGCTACGGACCTCGATCACGAGATCGCCGAGAGGCCACGGGGGCTCGTCGAGCCCGGGCAGGTCGCGCCCGGCGGCGTACCACTGCAGGTCCGGCGCGAGCACGGTCGCGTCGTCGATCCCCGTGTCGATGTTGAGCGTCACGAAGCCACGGCCGTCCTGCTCGGTGGTCCACGTCCGCAGCGCGATCGCGAGGTTCAGCACGACGAGCTGG
>JBFWKS010000198.1:0-8230 GCA_050252545.1 Solirubrobacteraceae bacterium | reverse complement strand
GCCGAAGGTGGCGGCGAACGTGACATCGCTCCGGTCCCTAGGGGTCGGGCCGCCTCGCCGATGTGACGAACCCCGCCGAAGGTGACGGGGAACGTCACATCGCTCCGATCCGGCTCGCCGGTCCGTGTCGGGCCCGCTGCTCCTCGGGGGCGCGGGCCCGTCGTCGTTCCGGACGCGGAGGACGCATTTGCGACCGGCGGTAGGACGCGTCGGCCCCAAGTGCTACCCTCGGTAGGAAATCGTGGTCGAGCGGTGACCGGACTCCGGATCGGAGGGTCACCGGACGGCCTCCAACGCGACCGCTCCCCGGCCGGGCCGGGGGACTCCTATGAGCGTCACTGACCGAGGTTTGGCCTACGGCATCCGCGCGCTGACGCGCTTCGCCGGCATGGACGTCGTCGACCGGCTGGGGCTGCGCAAGCCCTCCGAGCGGGTCCTGCGGCGCGCGACCGCGACCGGGTTCCGCACCGCCGGGGCCGCCGGACGCACGTTCAAGGCGACGCAGAAGCTCGCATCGGCCCGCCGCCAGGCGCCCGAGACGGCGTCGAAGGCCAAGGGGCTCTTCGATCTCACGCCCACCGACGACCAGCAGATGCTGCAGGAGGCCGCGCGCGAGTTCGCCGCCGCCGAGATCCGCCCCGTCGCCGAGGCCGCGGATCAGGCCGACGCGACGCCCACCGCGCTCCTCGACGCGGCCGCCGAGCTCGGCATCGCGTCGCTCGGCGTGCCCGAGGAGCTCGGCGGCATCGTCGAGGAGCGCTCGGCGGTCACCGCGACCCTCATCGCCGAGGCCCTGGCCCACGGGGACCTGAGCATCGCCGTGGCCGCCCTGGCCCCGGGCGCGGTGTCGACCGCGATCGGGCTGTGGGGCAACGCCGACCAGCAGGCCACCTACCTGCCGGAGTTCGTCGGCGACAAGCCGCCCGTCGCGGCGCTGACCGTTCAGGAGCCGACGGCACTCTTCGACCCCTTCGCACTGGGCACCGTCGCGCGTCGCCAGGGCGAGGGCTGGACGCTGGACGGCGTCAAGTCGCTCGTCCCGCGCGTGGCCGACGCCGAGCTCTTCGTCGTCGCCGCCCGGATCGAGCCGCAGAACGGGAGCGGTCCGCGCACCGGCCTGTTCATCGTCGAGTCCCGCACCGACGGCGTCACCACCTCGCCCGACCCGGCGATGGGCCTGCGGGCCGCGTCGACCGGCCGCCTGCACCTCGACGGGGTCCGGCTGCCGGCGTCCGCGCTGCTGGCCGACGGCGACGACGACGTCTACCGCGACGCGATCGCGCTGGGCCGGATCGGCTGGGCGGCGCTGGCTGCCGGCACGACCAAGGCGGTCCTCGACTACGTCATCCCCTACGTGAACGAGCGCGAGGCGTTCGGCGAGCCGATCAGCCACCGCCAGGCGGTCGCGTTCACGGTGTCGGACATCGCCATCGAGGCCGAGGGCCTGCGACTGGTGACCTACCGTGCCGCCAGTCGTGCCGACCGTGGCGCGGGCTTCCGCCGCGAGGCCGCGCTCGCTCGCCGGCTCACCGCCGACAAGGGCATGCAGATCGGCTCCCAGGGCGTGCAGCTCCTGGGCGGCCACGGCTACGTCAAGGACCACCCCGTCGAGCGCTGGTACCGCGACCTGCGGGCAGCGGGCATCCTCGAAGGCACGCTCCTCGTCTGATGGTCGACCTCATCCACGACTCCGCGAACCCGGCCGTCTGATCGGACCTCCACGATGATCAATCTCGAGAATCCCAAGAAGTTCCAGGGCCTGGTCAACATGACCCGCCAGGTCTCGGAGCAGATGTTCCGCCCGATCTCGCGCAAGTACGACCGGGCCGAGCACGTCTACCCCAAGGAGCTCGACGCCCTGCGCGCCGTGCTGGAGGGCATGAACGAGGGCGACCCCGGCGGCGGCGTCAGCGCGTCCGGCGGCCGCGGCAACAAGGTCCGGGAGGGCAACGTCAACGGTGGCAACGTCTCGACGGTGCTGTCGGTGGCCGAGGCCTGCTGGGGCGACACGTCGTTCGTGCTGACCATGCCCGGACAGGGCCTGGGCAACGCCGCGATCGCCGCGGTCGCCGACGACGAGCAGCTCGCCCGGTTCGGCGACAAGTGGGCGTCGATGGCGATCACGGAGCCGCACTTCGGCTCGGACTCCGCCGCGGTGCAGACGACGGCGATCCTCGACGAGGAGGCCGGCGAGTACGTCCTCAACGGCACGAAGATCTTCGTGACCTCGGGCGAGCGCTGCGACGTCGTCGTCGTCTGGGCGTCGGTCGACCCGAGCAAGGGTCGCGCGGCGATCAAGTCGTTCATCGTTCCCCGCGACAACCCGGGCCTGGAGCTCGTGCGCCTGGAGCACAAGCTCGGGATCCGCGGATCGGACACGGCGCAGTTCGCGCTGACCGACTGCCGGATCCCCAAGGAGAACCTGCTCGGCTCGCCGGAGGTCGACGCGAAGAAGTCGTTCGCCGGCGTCATGCAGACGTTCGACAACACGCGGCCGATGGTCGCGGCGATGGCCGTCGGCGTGGCCAAGGCGGCGCTGGAGCGGACGTTCGAGCTCTTCCGCGAGGCGGGCCTGGAGGTCGACTACGACCGCCCGGCGCACCTGCAGACCGGCGCGGCCGCCGAGCTGCTGCGGCTGGAGTCCGACTACGAGGCGTTCCGGCTGCTGACGCTGGAGGCCGCGTGGATGGCCGACAACCGCAAGCCCAACTCCGTCAACGCGTCGATGGCCAAGGCGAAGGCCGGCCGCGGCGCCACCGAGATCGCGCTGAAGTGCGTCGAGCTCGTCGGCCCGCTCGGCTACTCCGAGGACGAGCTGCTGGAGAAGTGGGCCCGCGACGCGAAGATCCTCGACATCTTCGAGGGCACCCAGCAGATCCAGCTGCTGATCATCGCGCGCAACCTGCTGGGCAAGAGCTCCGCCGAGCTGAAGTAGGCCATGGGCCGGCGCGGGACGGGCCGCGACCGCGGGCGTCCCCGTCGGCGGAGGCCGCGGACGGCGGCGACGGGACGGCAGGTGACGGCGACGGACACGGGGCGGCGGCGGGATCTGAAAAGGTCTCCCGATGCCCCGCGAGCCCGAGCTGCCCCCGCCGGCCCCGTTGCCGGTCGGGGCGCGGTTCCCCGACGACGGACCGCTGCGTCCCCACCACGGCAACTGCTTCGGCTGCGGGCCGGACAACGCCTGTGGCCTGCACATGCCGATGGTCCGCGACGGCGACGTCGTCCGGACCACGCTGCGCCTGGACCATCGCCACGAGGGTGCGCCGGGATTCGCGCACGGCGGCATCGTCGCCACGATCCTCGACGACCTGTCAGGCGAGCTGCTCATCGTGCTCCGCCGTCCGGCGGTGACCGCCCGGCTGGAGGTCGACTACGTCGCCCCGGTGATGCTCGGGCGCGATCTGGTCTGCGAGGCGTGGGTCGCGTCGATCGACGGGCGCAAGTACCGGCTGGTCGCCCGGTTGACCGACGACGGACGGACGGTGGCGGTGTCGGACGGCCTGTTCATCGCGGTCGGCCGTGAGCACTTCGAGGCCGGCGACCCGGACCGGATGACGATGCTGGAGGACCCGGTGTCGGGCCGGACCGGCGGCACCGCCGACGACCCACCGCCGATCGTCGGGACCTGAGGCCCGGTCGCGTCCCGATCCGGTCTGCCGTCGCCCCACGACGGGATCCCGGATCGGATGGTGGTCGGTCGCGCCCGGGGAGCACGATCGTCGTCGTGCGAGGATCACCGCATGGCCGTGCGCGTGCTGCTCGTCGACGACGACCCGGCCGTCCTGCGGATGCTCGAGCGGACCCTGGCCGCCGAGGGCTACGACGCGGCCGTGGCCCCCGACGGGGGCGCGGCGTTGGTGGCGGTCGAGCGGTCGGTGCCCGATGTCGTGGTGCTCGACGTTGCGATGCCGGGGCTCGACGGGCTCGAGGTCTGCCGGCGGCTGCGGGCCAAGGGCCTTGGCGTGCCGGTGCTGCTGCTCACCGCCCGCGACGCGATCGAGGACCGCGTGACCGGTCTGGTCGCCGGCGCCGACGACTACCTCGTCAAGCCGTTCGCCACGTCGGAGCTGCTGGCCCGGGAGCGCGCGCTCGGTCGCCGCGGACCGGCGACCGCGCCGGGGGCCCTACCCGCCGCCGCCGGCATCGTGCTCGATCCCGACCGTCGGACCGCCACCCGCGACGGTCGCGAGATCGCCCTCACGGCCCGCGAGTCGGCGCTGCTGGAGCTGCTGTTGCGCGTCGGGCCGCGCGGCGTGCTGACCCGCGAGCGCGCGATCAGCGAGATCTGGAACGACGCGGCCGTCGAGAACGTCGTCGACCGCTACGTCGGCTACCTGCGGCGCAAGCTCGGCGACCCCCCGGTGATCCGGACCGTCCGCGGATCCGGGTTCTCGCTGCGGCCATGAGGATCCCGCGTCGCCCGCCGTTGCCGAGCACGATCCGGGGACGTCTCGTCGGCGCGTCGGCGCTCGCGGTCCTGCTGTCGCTGTTGGCCCTCGGCGCCGTGTCCACCGCCGTCGTCGAGCACCAGCTCCGCGCCGGCGTCGATCGCGAGCTGCGCGAGCGCGCGGTCGACGTGTCGCGCCTGATCACCACCACCCCGGCCCTGGCCAGCACCCACGGTGCGCTCGACCTGGGCTCCGGGGGTCGTCAGGTGTGGGTGCAGATCCACGACCGGCGGGGACGGATGCTCAGCGAGGGTCGCTCGGTGTCGCTCGGCTACCGCGTGCTGCCCCGCGGCGCGGCGTTCGACGACGCGCGCCGCGGTCGCGCCGGGTACGCCGACGATCGCCTCGGCGGCGAGCCGATCCGCAGCTACGCGGCCCCGCTGCCGCGCACCGGCCGGCTCGGATCGGAGGGGGTCGTGCTCGTCGCCTCGTCCGTGGCCGACATCGACGAGACGTTCGCCACGCTCCGGCGCCTGATCGCGATCGCGGCGCTCGTCGCCGCCGCCGTCGGTGCCCTGCTCGCCGCGTCGCTGACGAGCGTGGGGCTGCGCCCCCTGCGTCGCCTCGCCCGCGGGGCGCGCGCGATCGGCGAGGATCCCGTCCCGGGGCGACGGCTCGACACGGGGACCCGGGGCGACGAGACCGCCGCGCTCGCCGACACCCTCAACCGGATGCTCGACGCGCTGGACCGGGCGCGGGCGGCGGAGCGGCGACTGCTGGCCGACGCGTCGCACGAGCTGCGCAACCCCGTCACCGCCCTGCGCGGCAACGCCGCCTACGCCGCACGGCACGGGGCCGACGCCGAGGTGCTGCAGGCGCTGGAGGCCGACGCCGACCGGCTGGCCCGGCTCGTCGACGACCTGCTGGCGCTGGAGCGCGAGGAGGGCGCCCTGCGGCCGGACGACCCGGTGCGGCCGGCCGACGTCGTCGACGCCGTGATGGCGGATCCCGCCCTCGCCCCAGCCCCCGACGTCGAGGTCCGGGCGGATCGGTCGCTCGTCGTCCGCGGCCGGGCCGACGCGCTGGAGCGGGCGATCCGCAACCTCGTCGAGAACGGTCGCATCCACGGACCGGGCGGCGGGACGGTCACGGTGGCGGTCACGGCCGAGGACGACGGTCGCGTCGCCATCGTGGTCGGCGACGAGGGGCCCGGGATCCCGCCCGCGCAGGCAGCGCAGGCCCTGCGGCGGTTCTGGCGCGGCGACGACGCGGTCGTGCAGCGCCGGGCCGGGTCGGGGCTCGGGCTGGCGATCGTCGCCGCGACGGCCGCCCGTCACGGGGGCGACGTCCGGATCCGCGACGCGACCGTGGCGATCGTGCTGCCGCTCGCCGGCGACGCGACCGTCAGAGAACTCTCAAGCCACGACCGTACGGTCGACCCATGACCACGCGCATCCCCCGCATCGACCGCATCCCGCGCCGGGTGCTGGCGCCGGTGGCCGCCGTCGCCCTGCTCGCCGGAGGCGGTGCCGCGGCGCTGGCCGCGTCGGGCGGCGAGCCCGCCCCGCCGGACCGCAGCCTCTCCCAGGCCATCGCCGACACCTTCAAGGCACCCGAGCCCGCCGGGCTCACGATCGAGGGACGGTTCGTCGGCCGCCTCGTCGACGAGAGCGTCCGCGGCAGCGCCTCCGGACCGCTGGTCGACGGCGCGACCGGCACGCTGCGCGTCGGCCGTGACGGACGGCTGGCCGCCGACGTCCGCTCCGGTGGACGACGGGTCCAGGTCGGGTTCGACGGCGAGCGGCTGACCGTCGTCGACCACGGCGAGCGGACCGCCTACGCCGCCACCGCGCCCCCGGGTGCCGGGAGCATGCTGAGGATGCTCGGCCGACTCGAGCCGAGCCCGGCGATGATCGACATGGCCCTGGTGGCGGTGCGCGGGTTCGCCGACGTGACCGGCCCCGCTCCCGGCAACGTGGCCGGTCGGCCGGCCTACACCGTCCGGGTCGCACCGAAGCACGACGGCGGCCTGCTCGGCGCCGCCGAGATCGCCTGGGATCCGAAGACCGGCACCCCGCTGCGGGTGGCGATCTTCGCCCACGGCGAGCGGGAGCCGGTGATCGACGTGGCCGCGACGTCGGTGGACGTCGGCCCGGTCGCCGCGGACGATCTGAAGGTCACCGTGCCGCGCGGCATGCGGACGGTGCCGATCGACCACGGGATCCCGGGCCGCGTGGCCGGCGGTGATCGGCGGGGCGACCGCGCCGGCACTGGCCGTAACACCCGCGGCAGGGCCGGCGACGGCGCTCGCCGGGTCGGCGATCGCGACCGCGGCGCGTCGACGCGCGGTACCACCGGATCCGACATCGGGACGTTGCTCGGTGGTCCCCGGGGCTTCGGCGGTGCGCCCGTCGATCGCGGCGCCAGCGGCCCCGAGGCGGTCAGCAAGGCGGTCGGATTCGACGTCGTCGCGCCCGACGAGCTGGCGGGACTGCCGCGACGCGCCGTCCGCGAGGTCCGGGCAGGCAATCGGTCGGCGGCGCTGATCGCCTACGGCGAGGGCCTCGGCGGACTCGTCGTCCTGCAGACCAAGCGCGGCGACGAGCCGATCGACCTGGCGGAGACCGGACTGCGCCTCCCTGAGTTGGCCTTCGACGGGGCGACGGGCCGTGAGCTGGCAACCCCGCTGGGCACGATCCTGAGCGTGAGCGACGGCGAGGTCAGCCACCTGGTCGCCGGCTCCGTCCCCACGGCCGCGGCCGAGGCCGCCGCCCGGGAGCTGGTCGGGCGATGAACTCCGATCCGCGCACCACGCCGACGAGCCGCCTGCCGGTCGGCTCGGTGATCGCCGAGTTGATCCGCGCGCCCGTGGGGCAGCCGACCGTCCCGCCGCCGGTGTCGTG
The DNA here is from genome assembly GCA_050252545.1 of Solirubrobacteraceae bacterium. GTDB lineage: Bacteria > Actinomycetota > Thermoleophilia > Solirubrobacterales > Solirubrobacteraceae > Patulibacter. Next base: position 936 of record JBFWKS010000198.1, on the reverse strand, counting down.
CCCGCCCCCGCTCGGGGTCGGGAGGTCCACCGGCGCGACGACGTCGGGGCCGGACCGCGGGTAGCCGCCGCGCCGCGTCGCCGAGCGGCAGCGCCTCCAGCGCCCGCCGACGGCGTGGCGCCGTCCGGCGTCCCGGCGGTCGCGTCACGATGATGGCCCAGGGCGCGAGGGGGTGGCCGAGGAGCGCGGGCCGCCAGCTTCGCCGTGGTCTCTGTCAGGCTGCCGTCCATGTGCGTGCAGTGCGCGGCGGGGGCGATGACGGCGGTGGCGGGGGCCAGCGGCGCCCGGATCTGGCTGCAGGCACGGGTGCCGTGGCTCGCGCGCCCGGCCGCCCGGCGTTGGGCGGCCCGCACGTCGGTGGTGGTGGCGGTGCTCGCGGCGGGAGTGCTCGGCCCTTCGAGCCACGCGGGGGCGCCGTCCACCGACCGGGCCGTCGCCGGGCCGGTGCTCGTCGACCCGGTCACGCCACTCCGCATCCAGTAATAAGACTCAGTCCTATATATTCAGGGCATGGCGATCTCCCCGAAGGACCGGCGCCTGCCGGTCACCGTCCTGTCCGGCTTCCTCGGCGCGGGCAAGACGACCCTCCTCAACCACCTGCTCAGCAACCGCGAGGGCCGCCGGATCGCGGTCATCGTCAACGACATGAGCGAGGTCAACGTCGATGCGGCGCTCGTGGAGCGGGGTGACGCGAATCTCGACCGGGTCGAGGAGCGGCTGGTGGAGATGTCCAACGGCTGCATCTGCTGCACCCTGCGCGAGGACCTGCTCGTCGAGGTCACGCGTCTGGCGCGCGAGGGACGGTTCGACCACCTCGTCATCGAGTCGACGGGGATCAGCGAGCCACTGCCGGTGGCGGAGACCTTCACCTTCGAGGACGAGGACGGAAGGAGCCTTGGCGACCTGGCCCGGCTCGACTCGATGGTCACGCTCGTC
>JBFWKS010000197.1:0-8241 GCA_050252545.1 Solirubrobacteraceae bacterium | reverse complement strand
CGTTCAGCCACATCCACCGGCCCGGCGTGGCCGTCGGCGGCCACTGCATCCCCGTCTACCCGCGCTTCTACCTGGCCGGGGATCCCGACGCCACGCTGCCGGCGGCCGCGCGCGCGGTCAACGAGGCGATGCCCGCCTACGCGGTGGACCTGCTTGGAGCGGCGCTGGGCGAGGCCGGCGGGGCCGGGGCGGCGGCACGTGGCGCGGGGGCGGCACCCGGGGCCGAGGCGGCGCATGCGACAGGGGCCGCGGACACCGCAGCGCCGGCCGGCGTCGGGACCTCGGCCGCGAGGGGCGACGAGGGCGTGGCCACGGCGTTGGCCGGGCGGCGCGTCCTGATCCTCGGGGCCGCCTACCGCGGCGACGTGCAGGAGACGGCGTTCAGCGGGGTCTTCGCCCTGCGCGACGCGCTGCGGGCCGCCGGTGCGGTGCCGCAGGTCGCCGATCCGCTCTACGACGACGAGCAGCTGCGGGCGCTGGATCTGCATCCGTGGGACGGCGAGCCGGTCGCCGGCGCGATCCTGCAGGCCGACCACGCCGCCTACCGCGAGCTGACCCCCGCCGACGTGCCCGGCGTGCGGGCGATCGTCGACGGCCGCAGCGCCCTGGACGTCGACGCCTGGCGTGCCGCGGGCGTGATCGTCCGCCGCATCGGTCGCGACGCGGTCCGCCCGACCGACTGACTACCCGCCGTCCGTCGGCGGCGGGACCGGTTGCAGGCGGTTGAAGTCTCCGCTGCGGTAGGGCTTGTTGTCCGCCGCGTCTCCGGGCCTGGGGTGCGCGTTGGTCGGCATGCCGGCGGGGAGGTGCGCCGCAGGACGGCATCGGCGGTGCGCAGCAGCCGCGGGGCCTCCTCCAGCCCGGAGCGCAACGCGGGACCGTGCGCGGCGACCGCATCGAGCGTGCGGCGCCCGTCGCGGACGAGGGCGGTGATCCGCTCCGAGCGGCGGGCCAGCTCGGCGGCCACGGTCCCGCCGTCGCGGACGATCGCCGCGAGGTCCCCCGCCTGGTCGGTGAGCGTCGACGTCACGTCGCGCAGGCGGGAGACCGCACCGTCCAGGCCGTCGATCGCACCGGCGACCTGGCTCGCCGCCTCGGGATCGGCGGTCGCCCGGCCCGCCACGCGGACCGCGCGTCCCGCGGCCTTCCGCGTCGGCGCGTCGAACGTCGCCAGGGCCTGGTCGAACGTCACCGACGCGCGCACCTGACGGTCGGGGAGGCGTGCACCGTCGGGGAGCGCCGGTCCGCCGGGCCGGCCGGGATCGAGGTCGACGTACGCCTCGCCCATCGCGGTCTTCGTGCCGACGCGGAGCGTCGCGTCGCGTCGCAGGGTCACCGGTGCGCCGTCGAGGACGAGCCACAGGTCGGAGCGGGCGCCGCGACGCTCGACGCGGTCGACGTGGCCGACGACGACGCCGCGGACGCGCACGTCGGATCGGGTGACCAGGCCCTGGGTGTCGGCGACCCAGGCGCGCAGCGTCACCGGACTGGATCCGACCCGGACCGTCGGTCCGCCGAGCCGGGCCGACAGCGCGAGGAATCCGACCACCATCGTGATCGCGAAGACGATCAGTGCGATCAGGCCGCGGAGTGGAACGTGGGTGCTCATCGCGTGCGCACCTTCCCGTGCGGATCGATCGCCGGGTGGCGTGCGCGACCGCGCGGCGGCGAGCGACGCAGCCGATCGTGGCCGCGCGGCGGGACCGGGCGGTTCATCGCGGCCTCCCCTCGTCGTCGAGGGGCTTCACGGTCGGCAGGCCGGGGACCAGCACGCGGACGAGGCACGCCAGCGGGTTGTCCGCCCGGCAGAGGCGCTCGGTCGCGCGGGCGGCACCGTCGGCGGCACGGCGTCGCTCGGCCGGGGTCGCATCGGTGCCGAACCCGAAGTTCGCCGGGTCGAAGTCCTCGAAGAACCCGAGCCCGCGGAGCATCGGTCCGTTGGCGTCGGCGGTCGAGAAGATCCCGCTGAACCGCTCGCCGAGCAGGCCGATCCCGTCGTGGTGCTCGTCGATCGCGCCGACGATCGGGTTGAGCCTGGTGATCGGCGAGCGCAGCGTCGGCACGGCGATGCGTGCGGCACCGACCGCGCGTACGACCTCGCCCAAGCCCGGCTCGCCCTCGCGGGCGGTCACGTCGGCGTCGCGCAGCAGGCCCGACAGCGACGGCAGCGCGGCGCGCACCTCGCGCAACGTCGCGGGCAGCGACCGCACGACCGGGCGCAGGTCGCGCAACAGTGGGTCCAGGTCGGTCCCGAGCCCCTCGACGGCCGCGAGCGCACCGCGGACGTCGGCGAGCGTCGTCGGCAGCGAGCGGACCGTGCGCTCCACCGCGGCCTCGTGCCGGCCCGACACCGCCAGCGTCCGGCGGGCCGCGACGATCGCCCGCTGCAGCTCCGGACCGCGCCGACCGGTGCTCTGCATCAGGGTGTCGAGGTCTTCGCGACCGGGGCGTGGGCACCGCTGGAGGGCCAGGTCTACGGGCCGCCGGTCCCGGGGCGAAGGTAGAACGGGGAGGTCGTCGTCGACGGGCGGTCCCGGCACCCCTTCGCGGTGTCGGGCGCCGTCGCGCCGGCCCGGCCCCGCTGGGTATGGCCCGCCAACCGGGCCCAGCACGGTAGGGGGTGCACGATTGCCCACGTTATCTGTGGAGAACCCGGCACCCCCTTGGTCCAGGGGCCCGCCAGCCCGGCTCTCGTGGCAGGGGGTGCACGGTTGTCCCCGCTATGTGTGGAGAACCCGGCATCCCTTGGTCCGGGACCCCGCCAACCCGACGGGGCCCCGTCCCCCTGACGTCGTCCTTTCGCCGGTCGCACGTCGGCCTGTCGCCCGACACCCCGGGAACGCGCAGGGCAGAATGTCGACCGTCGCCATGACTCAGACCGCCGCCGTCGACCAACCGCAACTCGATCACCGCCTCCAGGGCGTCTACGACACGCTCCAGCGCCGCAACCCCGGTGAGCAGGAGTTCCACCAGGCCGTGCACGAGGTGCTCGAGATCCTGGTGCCCGTCGTCGCGCGTCGCCCGGAGTACGTGGACGCGAAGCTGCTGGAGCGGATCTGCGAGCCCGAGCGCCAGATCATCTTCCGGGTGCCGTGGAGCGACGACTCCGGCGAGGTGCACGTCAACCGCGGTTATCGGGTGGAGTTCAACAGCGCCCTCGGCCCGTACAAGGGCGGCCTGCGGTTCCACCCGAACGTCAGCCAGAGCATCGTCAAGTTCCTCGGGTTCGAGCAGATCTTCAAGAACGCGCTGACCGGCATGCCGATCGGCGGCGGCAAGGGCGGCGCCGACTTCGACCCCAAGGGCCGCAGCGACGCCGAGGTCATGCGGTTCTGTCAGTCGTTCATGACCGAGCTCCAGCGCCACATCGGCGAGTACACCGACGTGCCGGCGGGCGACATCGGCGTCGGCGAGCGCGAGCTCGGCTACCTCTTCGGCCAGTACAAGCGGATCAACAACCGCTACGAGTCGGGGGTCCTCACCGGCAAGGGCATCGGGTGGGGCGGCGCCCGCGTGCGCAAGGAGGCCACGGGCTACGGCACGGCGTACTTCGTCGGCGAGATGCTCGCCGCCACCGGCTCGTCGCTCGACGGCCGCGACGTCGTCGTCTCCGGCTCGGGCAACGTGGCGATCTACGCCGCGGAGAAGGTCCAGCAGCTCGGTGGACGCGTCGTGGCCTGCTCGGACTCCACCGGCGTGGTGCACGACCCGGACGGGATCGACGTCGCGCTGCTCAAGCAGGTCAAGGAGGTCGAGCGGGCGCGGCTGACGGTCTACGCCGAGCGGCGCGGCGGCCGGGTACGGCACGAGGATGGCGCGTCGGTCTGGCACGTGCCGTGCACCGTGGCGCTGCCGTGCGCCACCCAGAACGAGCTCGACGGCGACGCCGCGAAGGCGCTGATCGACAACGGCGTGGTCGCGGTCGCCGAGGGCGCCAACATGCCGTGCACCCCCGACGCGGTCCGGGCGTTCCGGGCCGCAGGGATCGCGTTCGGACCGGGCAAGGCCGCCAACGCCGGTGGCGTGGCGACCAGCGCGCTGGAGATGCAGCAGAACGCGTCGCGGGACCGCTGGAGCTTCGAGCACACCGAGGAGCGGCTCGTGCAGATCATGCGCGACATCCACGCCGACTGCTACGCGACCGCCGACGAGTACGGCATGCCCGGCGACTACGTGGCCGGAGCCAACATCGCCGGGTTCGTGCGCGTCGCCGACGCGATGCTCGCGCTCGGGCTCGTCTAGGCCGATCGATCCCGGCCGGCCGGCCGACCCGGGCGGGCCGGTGTTGCGGGGCCCGTCCCGTCGGTGCGCGACGCCGTCCGGTCGACGGCACGCGCGTCCCCGGACCCGACTTTTGGCAGGCTCTCCCGCGTGAGCGTCCCCCGGACCAACCCCGCGCCGCCCGTCACGCCCCGGTGGGCGGCGGCGCTCGTCGTCGCGCTCGCGGTCCTGGTGCTCGGCGCGGCGGTCGTGCACTTCGACGTGCTCCCGAGCACCGGCGGCGAGCTCGGCACGATCGGCCGGCTGGGGCGGTTCGTCGGCGCGACGCTCATCGTGCTGCTGTTGCCCGGCATCCCGTTGGCGTGGCGGTTCGCTCCGGGGCCGTTGCGTCGCTGGTGGCCGGTCCTGGCGATCCCGTTCGGTCTGGCCGCCGCGACCGCGGTCCTCACCGCACTGGCGATGGTCGGTCTGCGCCCGCGTCCGGCGACCGCGGTCTTCCTGCTCCTGGGCGCCGTGCTGGCGGGACGCACCTTCCTGCCGCGGTGGCGGCGCATCCCGACCGGCGCCCCGCTGGACCGGCCCGGGACGGTGGCGATCCTCGCCGCGGCGTGCGCGGTCGGTGGCCTGGGGCTGATCCCGGCCCTGCGCAGCCAGCTGATCACGGTCATGGGGCAGAACCCCGACGCCCACCAGGTCGTCGGGGTCATCTGGTTCCTGCAGGAGGCGCATCCGCTCTCGACCGATCTGTCGACGGCGCTCGACCGTGTTCCGCGGGCGTGGGAGGGCCGGATCCCGATCTTCCACGCGCTCGGGTCGGCGACCGAGATCGGGCTCACCGGGCCGGTCCAGATGTTCACGCCGTTCGTCGCGGTGCTCACCGGCGGGTTCGCAGCGTTGGCCGGCCTGTACGCCGCCACCGCGCTGCGGCTGTCGGGTGCCGGTGCCGGGCTCGTGGCGCTCGCGATCGGCGGCTCGGCCGCGACGATGTACACGGCGCTGCACCCGTACTACAACCAGCTGTGGGGCATGCTGCTGCTGGTCACCGCGCTGACGCTGGCGTGGGCGTGGCTGCGGGGGCGCGATGTCCGCGCCGGCGGGTTGGCGATCGTCTTCCTGCTGCTGGCGTTCGTCGCCTACCCGTCGACGCTGCCGTACGCGGCACTGGCGATCGTCGCGGTCGGCGTCGCGGTGTGGCGGCTGCCGCCGGTGCCGGAGGGCTTGGCCCGCCGGCTGCGACGCTGGCTCCCCGCGGTCGTCCTGATCTTCGGCGTGTCGGTGGTCGGGGCGCTGGTCAAGCTCGGCGGGGTCTTGTCGCAGTTCATCAGCGGGGACCCGTTCTGGCAGGGCGACGTCAACATCCTGCCCCCCCACGGTGCCGCCTACGGCCTGACCGCCGACACGTTCGTGATTCCGCTCGTCGTCGCGGCGGGTGCCGTGCTGGCGCTCGTGTGGCGCGACCGCCGGATGGCGATCCCGTGGGCGGTGCTCGCCGTGGTGCTCCTGGCGGTGGACCTGATCCTCCGCGATCGCTCGACCGCCGAGTACGTCGATTACAAGCACGTGACGTTCACCGCCGTCCTGTTGCTGCCGTTGCTCGTCGGCGGCCTGGTGGCGCTGGTCGAGCGAGGCGTGACGGTGGGGCGGGCCGGCGTCGTCGTTCGGTGGGTGCCGCGGGTGGCCGCGGTCGCCGTGCTGGTGGCGTGGGCGGTCCCGGCGGTCGCGGCCTCGCGAGACGAGGTCGACCGGGCACACCCCAACGCGACCGCGGCGCTGCTCGACATCCACCGCTGGAGCGCCGAGCTTCCCGCCGGCAGCTCGGTCCTGATCGACCTGCCGGCCAGCGGCACGCAGCTCTGGGCGACGCTCTTCCTCGGCGACCGGCATCCGGTGGCGTCGACCGACCCGGTGTCGAGCCTGACCACGTACTCGGTCGCGCCGATCGGACGGCGGGCCGACTTCGTCCTGGGGTTGCGGCGCGATCTGGCGACCGGCGAGCTGGTGCCGGCCCCGCGGTGGTCGGTCGGCCGGCCGGTCCTGTCGGGCCACCAGTTCGCGATCTGGCGGATGGAGATCCCGGCCGACGTCGACCCGACCGAGCCCGACACGACATCGGACCGGCTGGTGGAGCCCTACCCCGATCCGGTCCCCGACCAGAGGACCCAGATCACGCGGAACCCGTCGACCGTCCGTGGGTTCGACCGGCCGCCGCTGCGTGCGGACGCGATGGGATTGGCGCCCGAGCGCGAGGCCGCTGCCGGCGGGCGGTGTGGCCGTGTGGCGGCACGGAATCGCGGTTCGTCATCGCGGGGCGTTGACGAACCGCAATTCCGCTGGAGGTGGCACCCATCGACGCCCGGATGCTGCGTCCGACGGAGCCCCGTCGGCCACGCAGGTCGGTGGACGCGCGCCCCGAGGCCGAGCCGCGGGTCAGGCCGACGGCAGCTCGCCCCGGCGGCGGCGCTTGGCCTCGTCGAGGATCCGGATGAGGAACGCCGGGTTGCCGAGCAGGTAGCGACGCCACATCCGGCGTGGCTCGACCGCCAGGCGGAAGATCCACTCCCAACCGTTGTCGGCGAGCCAGCCCGGCGCGCGCGGCACGCGGCCGGAGACGTAGTCGAACAGCGCCCCGACGGTCCACAGCACCGCGGTGTCGGCGCGCTGGGCGACGGCGTCGACCCACAGCTCCTGCTTGGGGCTGCCCATCCCGACGAGGACGATGTCCGGTCGGTGCAGCGCGATGTCCTCGAGCACCCGCTCCCCGTGCGGGCTGTCGGGATCGAAGTACCCGTGGTGGGTGCCGGCGATCCGCAGATCGGGGTGCGCGGACCACAGCCGCTCGGCGGCGGTGCGGGCGACGCCGGGGTCGGACCCCAGGAGGTAGAGCGACAGGCCGCGACGCTCGCACAGGGCGGCGAGATCCCAGATCCAGTCGGCCCCGGTCATCCGGTGCGGCGAGTCCAGGTGCATCATCCGCGCGGCGAGCCGCACGCCGTAGCCGTCGCAGTACACGAGGTCGGCTTCGCGCAGCACCTCGCCCAGGTCGTCGATCTCATGCGACTGGTTCAGGACGTGCGCGTTGGCGTACATCACCCGTCGGGCGGGGAGCCCGGCGCGGTGCTCGGCCACCCACGACGTGATCCGGTCGAGCATGTCGGCCGGGCTGTCGAGCTCGATCTCGACGTCGAAGATCCGGACAGCGGAATCGGACGGACGGGTGGGGCGGGTGACCATGCGAGCGGGCCGGAGGGAGCGAGAGGATCGCGGCGGCGCGCGCGCCGCCGTCGGGGCGGCATCCCCCCTCGGCCGAACCTTCGCGCATCGTAGACACGATCGCCGAGGCGCGTCGGGCCGAGCTCGCCGCAGGGTAGGGCCCGGCCAGGCGGGCGAGGATGCGTAGCCGCCGGGTGCGGGTGACCGACGAGCGCGCTCCGCCCGAAGCGCGCCCCCGACGATTCACCCGGGTGAAGTCGTCCTCGGGTCTTCGCGGTTCGCCCCCGTCGGATCTACGGTCCGGCACGGACCGGCAGGCGTCCGGCCCGTTGCGCCAGCACCGGTCCGTCCACGGCCGGTGACCTCGTCCACCGACAGGAGCTCCATGCTCAAGCGAACACCTCGATCGTTGCCGGCCAGCGAGCCGGCTCTCGATGGCGCGGCCCGTCCCGGCCCACGCCGCCGCGCCGTACGGGCCCTCGGCCTGGCGGGATTGGTGACGCTCCTCGCCGCCGCCCCTGCACAGGCCGACCGCGAGTTCGAGTCGCGCTACTCCGCCACCGTGCGCGGCGATGTGGCCACGGCCGCCAACCAGCTGGTCACGTGCGTGCCGGACGTTCCGCCGAGCACCGTCTGCCAGGCGCAGCAGTCCAGCGGCGCGCTCTACGCCAACCCCCCCCCTGGCGTGTACGTCGATGTCGACAGCGACGACGACACGATCAACTCGTCGTCGGCGACGCTCACCGTGCCGGCGGGTTCGACGGTCCGGCACGCCAGCCTCTACTGGGGTGGCAGGGTCCAGAACACGAC
>JBFWKS010000196.1:0-8251 GCA_050252545.1 Solirubrobacteraceae bacterium | reverse complement strand
GCTCGTGGGCTTCGGGAGCGGCCTCGCCTGGGCCGGCATCAGCGCGACCTGGGAAGGACCCGCATGAGCAAGCAGATCACCTGGCCGCCCACCAGACCCGAGGACGGCTGCGCGCTCGTCACCGGCGCGTCCGGGGCGATCGGCTCCGCCACCGCCCGTGCGCTCGCCGCCGACGGCTGGCCCGTCGTCGTCCACTACGGCGGAGGTGCCGAGCGCGCCGCCGGGGTCGTGGCGTCGATCGAGGAGGCCGGAGGCGTCGCGACGGCGATCGCCGCCGACCTCGGCGACCCGGACGCCCCCGTCGCACTCATCGAGGCCGCGTCCGAGGCCCTCGGGCCGGTCCGCGTGCTCGTCAACAACGCCGGGATCACCGCCGACGGCCTCGCCCTGCAGATGAGCGACGACGACTGGCAGCGCGTCGTCGACATCGACCTCACCGCCGCGTTCCGCATCCTGCGTGCGGCGCTCTCCGGCATGGTCCGCGCGCGCTGGGGCCGGATCATCAACGTCTCGTCGGTCAACGCGCTGCGCAACCAGCCCGGCCAGGCCAACTACGCGGCCGCCAAGGCGGGCCTGCTCGGCCTGACCCGGTCGGTCGCCGCCGAGGTCGGCCGTCGCAACGTCACCGTCAACGGCGTGGCCCCGGGATTCATCGAGAGCGAGATGACCGAGGGCCTGCTCGAGGCGATCGTGCCCCACATCCCCGCCCGCCGGCCCGGTCTGCCCGAGGAGGTCGCCGCGGCGATCGCGTTCCTCGCATCGCCCCAGGCGTCGTACGTCACCGGTTCGACGCTCGTCGTCGACGGCGGACTCGGCTAGCCTCGAACCCGTCGCTCCGCACCCGGAGCGCCCCGCCGGGGCACACCCCCCGACCGAAGGGCGTTCGGGGAGGAGACCCCCCCGGATGGTGGTATCCCGGCCCAGCGGCCCGTAGCCGGTCGCCTCGCCGGTGTACCACGGTCCTGACCCCGCTTCCCCGCCCCGTCACGCAACACCGATCGCAGGAGAACACCAACGTGTCCACCGTCACCCGTGAGGACGTCGAGCAGCTCGTCCTCAGCTCGCTCGAGGAGCTCGGCGCCGAGGCCGACGCCCTGAGCCCGACTGCGACCTTCGAGGACCTCGACGTCGACTCGCTCGACCTCGCCGAGCTCTCCCAGATCGTGCAGGAGAAGTACGGCGTCAAGCTCGAGGGCGAGGACGTCGCCAAGTTGCAGACCGTCGCCGACGCCGTCGACCTGATCCACGAGCGCGCCGGAGCGTGACCGTCGCTGCGATCACCGGGATCGGCGCCGTCACCCCCCTGGGGGTCGGCGTCGATGCGCTGTACGGCGGCTGGACCTCCGGGCGCAGCGGGATCGTCGACGGCGAGGGCGCGTGCCGCGACTTCGTCCCGACCGATCACCTGTCGCGCAAGGAGGTCCGCCGTGCGGACCGCTCGAGCCAGCTGCTGCTGGTCGCGGGCGACGAGGCGCTGGCGCAGGCCGGCTGGGGCGGCCCGTCCGACGAGCTGCCCTACGCCGCGCCCCGCGTCGGCACGGTGATCGGCAGCGGCATCGGTGGGTTCATCACCCTGACCGAGAACCACGCCGCGATGCTGCAGGGCAAGCCGGTGTCGCCGCTGGCGATCCCGCTGCTCATGGCGAACGGCCCGACGGGCCAGATCGCGTTGCGGCACGGCCTCCAGGGGCCCAGCTACGGCACGGTCAGCGCGTGCGCCGCGGGGGCGCACGCGATCGCGGCGGGCCTGCGCGAGCTGCGCGCCGGCACCGTCGACGCGCTCGTCGTCGGCGGCACCGAGGCGGCGCTCGTCGAGCTCGCCCGGGCCGGGTTCGGCGCGATGGACGCGCTCTCCACGACCGGGCAGTCGCGGCCGTTCCACGTCGACCGTGACGGGTTCGTGCTCGCCGAGGGCGCCGCGGCGCTCGTCATCGAGCGCGAGGACCTCGCGCGCGAGCGGGGCGCCACGATCCTCGGGTACCTCCGTGGTGCCGGGTCGTCGCAGGACGCGCACCACCTGACCGCCCCGACCCCCGACGGGTCCGGCTCCGCGCGAGCCGTGACGGCCGCGCTGGCCGACGCAGGCGTCGACGCGACCGACATCGACTACATCAACGCGCACGGCACCGGCACGCCGCTCAACGACCGCTCCGAGGCGGGCTCGATGCGCGTGGCGCTCGGCGACCACCTGTCGTCGACGCCGATCTCGAGCCTCAAGTCCGCGATCGGGCACACGCTCGGCGCTGCGGGCGCGATCGAGGCGGTGGCGACGATCCGGGCGCTCGCCGACCGGATCGCCCCGCCGACGCTCAACCTCGACCAGCCCGATCCCGAGCTGGACCTGCTGCACGTGCGCGACGCACCGACACCGCTCCGCGACACCCCCGGACGGGCCCCGCTGGCCCTGTCCACCTCGTTCGGGTTCGGCGGGCACAACGCCTGCCTGACCCTCGGAGGCGCATAGCCCGATGTCCGCCCCCGACCGTCACGACCTCACGTCCGAACCCCGAGACAGGCCCTCGTCATGAGCAGTCGCACCGGCACCCCCACCCTCGTCCGCCGGACGCCGCGCCGCGGCACCGCCGCGCACGCCCTGCGGATCGCCGAGCCCGGTCGCGTCCCGGAGGGCGTCGAGCTCTCGCCGCTGGAGCGGCTGGAGGCGCTGTGCGATCCCGGATCGCTGCGCCTGCTGCGCACGCAGGTCATCTCGCCGTCGCTCGGCGAGCGCGCGGCGCCGGGCGACGGCGTGCTCGCCGGCCTGGGCACGATCGGTGGCCGTCCGGTGGCGTGCTACGCCGAGGACCAGGCGCTGCTCGGCGGCAGCCTCGGCCAGCGCCACGCCGAGACGCTGTGCCGCCTGTTGGAGATGGCGGGGGACGCCGGGATCCCGGTCGTGGGGTTCGTCGCGTCGGCCGGTGCCCGGCTGCAGGAGGGCCTGGAGGCGCTCGCCGGGTACGGCCGGATCTTCGCGGCGCTCACGCGCCTGTCGGGCCAGGTCCCGCTGATCTCCGTGATCTGCGGCACGTGCGCCGGCGGTGGCTCCTACGCCCCGGCCCTGACCGACATCACGATCATGACCCGCGGGTCGGCGATGTTCCTCACCGGGCCGGGCGTCGTGCGCGACGTCACCGGCGAGGAGATCAGCGCCCAGGACCTCGGCGGCGTCGACGTCCAGGAGACCAACGGCGTCTGCCACATGGTCGCCGAGGACGACGCCGAGGCCGTGCGCCTGGCCCGCGAGATCCTCGACCACCTGCCGCAGCGCGCCGGTGACGAGCCGCCCCGTGTCCGTCCCGTCGCACCGCCGCCGGTCCAACCCGGCGCGTTCGTGCCGGCCGAGCAGCGCCGTCCCTACGACGTGCGCGATGTCGCGTCCGCGGTCGTCGACGGTGGGCGGCTCCTGGAGATCGCCCCGAAGTGGGCGCCGAGCGTCGTCTGCGCACTGGCGCGGATCGACGGTCGCCCGGTCGGCGTCGTCGCCAACCAGCCGAGGCAGATGGCCGGCACCCTCGACGCCGAGTCGGCCCAGAAGTCCGCCCGGTTCGTCCGCTGGTGCAACCTCTTCGGGGTGCCGCTCGTCGTGCTCGTCGACACGCCCGGCTTCCTGCCCGGCAGCAGCCAGGAGTCCGGCGCGGTCATCCGTCACGGTGCCAAGCTCGTGCACGCGTTCGCCGAGGCCGACGTCCCCAAGATCACCGTCGTGCTGCGCAAGGCGTTCGGCGGGGCCCAGATCGCGATGAACAGCCGCGCGCTGGGGGCGACGCTCGTCCTCGCCTGGCCGTCGGCCCAGATCGGCGTCATGGGCGCCGAGCAGGCCGTCGGGATCACCGGGCGGCGTGACATCGCCGCCGCCGACGACCCGGTCGCCCGGAAGGCCGAGCTCGCCGCCGAGTACGCCGAGGAGCACCTGTCGGCGGAGGGCGCCGCCCGTCTGGGCGTCGTCGACGAGGTCATCGACCCGGCCGCCACCCGCGACCGGCTCGTCTGGGCGTTGTCGGGGCTGCACCGGCCCCCGGCCGGCGAGCACCGCGCGCGCAACATCCCGCTGTAAGCGTCGACCCCGACCACCATCGCGGAGTCGTGGTGGTCGAGGTCGACACTGGCCCGCTTCAACCATCCCGACCCGGAGTCCTCGATGAGCGTTCCCGTCCCCGCCGGCCTGCTGGCCGGCCGTCGCCTGCTGATCACCGGCGTCATCACCGCCGACTCGATCGGCTGGCACGTCGCCGCGCGCGCCCAGGAGGCGGGGGCCGAGGTCCTGCTGACCGGCTTCGGTCGGCCGCGCCGTCTCACCGAGCGGGCCGCCAAGCAGCTGCCGACGCCGGTCGACGTGCTCGAGCTCGACGTCAACCAGCCGGACGACCTGGCCGCGGTGGCCGCCGAGATCGACTCCCGGTGGGGGGTGCTCGACGGGGTCCTGCACGCGATCGCCTTCGCGCCGGCGGACGCGCTCGGCGGCAACTTCCTGAACACGCCGGCCGACAGCGCCAAGGCCGCGTTCGAGACGAGCGCGTTCTCGCTCAAGGCGCTCGCGGCCGCGCTGTTGCCGTCGCTGTCCAAGGCCGAGCACGGTGGGTCGGTCGTCGGCCTGGACTTCGACGCCCAGGTCGCCTGGCCGATCTACGACTGGATGGGCGTGGCGAAGGCGGCGCTCGAGGCGACGAGCCGCTACCTGGCCCGGTACGCCGGTCCGCAGGGCGTGCGGTCCAACCTCGTGTCCGCCGGGCCCCTCGGGACGATCGCCGCCCGGGGCATCCCCGGGTTCTCGCGCCTGGCCGACGGCTGGGACGCCGCCGCCCCGCTCGGTTGGGACACGGCCGATCCGACCCCGACCGCCGACGCGGCGCTCTTCCTGCTCTCGCCGCTCGCGCGCGCGATCACGGGCGAGATCCTCCACGTCGACGGCGGCGTCCACGCGGCGGGCCCGGTCGACGCGGGTCCGGCCGGCGACTGATACGGCCTCGGTACCGGGCCGGCGAGGCGGTTCCGGGGCCGGCGGGATCGTTCGCGGAGGGTGGCGGCAGTACCTTCCAGGGGGTGGTGGTTCATGGCGCCGCCCCGGTCCTCGATCGCGTCGGCGGGCGAGCCGGCGGCAGAACCTTCCAAGGGGTGGCGTTTCGTGACGCCGCCCCGGTCCTCGATCGCGTCGGCGGGCGAGCCGGCGGCAGAACCTTCCAAGGGGTGGTGGTTCGTGACGCCGCCCCCGCCACGCGGTCATCGACGCGGCAACCCCTCGCTCCTCCGACGGCGTCGTAGGATGGCGCGGGATGTGCGGCCGCTACACCAACGGGACGGTCGGTCGGGGCGAGCTGGACTCCCGCTTCGGCGTCACGGGCGACGACGACGTCCTCGGGGCGCTCGGTCGCTACAACGTCGCGCCGTCCGAGGCGCTGGCGCTCGTCACCGTGGAGCGGGATCCCGCCGACCCTGCGCGCCGTGGCCGCCGGGCCGCGACCGCCCGGTGGGGCCTGTTGCCGCCCTGGGCGCGCAGCCTGCGTGAGCGGGTGCGACCGATCAACGCCCGGGCCGAGACGCTGACCTCGTCGCGGCTCTTCGCGCCGCTGGTGACCGAGGCGGAGCACCGGGTGCTCGTCGTCGCCGACGGTTGGTACGAGTGGCTACGGCGGGAGGAACCCGCCGACGTTCCGGCGGGAGGGCGCGCAGGGCGACGACCGGATGTCACCAAGGTCCCCTTCCATCACCGCGTCGACGACGGCGCACCGTTCGCGATGGCCGGGGTGCTGCGGACGGTCTGGCTCGATCGCGACGCGCTCCCGGAGGATGTCGTGCCCTCCGTCGGAGGGACGCGAGCCGCCCGCGGCGCCGATACCGCGGGCACGACCGCCCGTGACGGCGACGGTGGCGGCCACACGCGGTGCGTCGCGGATCGTCCCGGACGCGTCGCCGTCCCGACGGTCGCGATCATCACCTGCGCGGCCAACGCGGTGGCGTCGCGTCTGCACGATCGGATGCCGGCGATCCTCGCCGGGCCGGATGAGGAGGAGGCCTGGCTCTCGTCCGCCACCGGACCGGCCGACGTCGCCGCCCTCCTGGCCCCGCTCGCCGACGGACGCGTGTCGGTCGCCGCTGCCAGCCCGCTCGTCAACGACGCCCGCGCGGGACGCGACGGCCCGGAGCTGCTGGACCCCCGGGCCACCACGGCCGCGCCGGCCCCCGCGCGCCGGGTCCCGCCGGCCCAGCTGTCGCTGCTGCCCGCCGATCGGCCGCCACGGTGACCGGCGGCGACGGCCTCGACGACGGGCCCGCCGGTGACCGGCGGGCGGAGGGCGACCGTCCACCCGCGGACCGGTCCGACGAGGTCGACCGGCGACCGGCCCGGCGCTCCCGCCGCCGCGGGCGGGGGACGACCGCCGGCGCCCATCGCCGATTCGCCGTGCGGATCCGCTCCCGGCTGCGGGCCACGGCACGTCCTCGGCTCCCGGCCGCGATCGCGGCCGACACCCCCGCCGCGGAGTACGCGCGGTCGGTCGCGCCCGGCGGCGGCACCGCCGTCCAGATCTGGCACCGCGTGCGCTTCCAGGCCCACCAGCTGATCATCGGCCTGGGCCTGCTCGGCGCGGCGCTCGCGATCGTGCAGCTCGGCGGGCTGGTGCTGGCGTTCGCCCTGATCCTCTTCGTCATCCCCGGGACGATCACGCCCGGGGGCGAGGACCCGCTCTGGGACAACGCCCGGATCACGGTCGCGTACGTCGCCGTCGCGTTGACGTGCATCGCGGTCTGGGCGCGCTCACGGCTGCGCCGGTGGGGCTGGCTGCAGGCGCGCCGCCTGCCGACGGCCGAGGAGCAGCTCGGCGTGCTCCGGGCGCCGCTGCGGATCATGGCGGTGTCGGGGCTCCTGTGGGTCGCCGGAACCGCGCTGCTCTTCGGGACCAACTTCCGGTACGACGCCGAGTGGGCGGTCCGGATCGGCCTCACCGGCCTGATGGTCGGGATGGGCACGTCGGCGGTGAGCTACCTCATCGCGGAGCGACTGCTGCGACCGATGGCCGCCCGCGCGCTGGAGGCACGGCCACCGGATCGCTCGATCATGCTCGGCACGGCCCGACGTCAGATGCTCGGCTGGCTGCTGGGGACGGGCACCGCGCTCGCCGCGGTGATCGCCGTCGGCGTCAAGACGCTGGCGGGCTCGGGCAACGTCTCCGCCGACCGGCTGGCGGTGGCGATGATCGCCCTCGCGGGCCTGGGGTTCGTGATCGGCCTGCTCGTCGAGACGATCGTCGCCCGCGCGGTGTCGGACCCGGTCGGCAGCCTCCGGGTGGGGTTCGAGCGCGTCGCGGGTGGCGAGCTCGACGCCCGGATCGTCGTCTACGACGGGACCGAGCTCGGGCTGCTCCAGGACGGGTTCAACCGCATGGCCGCGGGCCTCCAGGAACGCGCCCGGCTGCGGGACCTGTTCGGCCGGCACGTGGGGGAGGACGTCGCGCGTGCCGCGGTCGACGGCGAGATCCGCCTCGGCGGCGAGACGCGCGACGTCTGCGCGCTGTTCGTCGACATCGTCGGCTCGACCGCGCTCGCCGCCGGCAGTCGTCCGCAGGAGATCGTCGCGTTGCTCAACCGGTTCTTCTCGATCGTGGTGCAGGAGGTCGGCGAGCACCGCGGCTGGGTCAACAAGTTCCAGGGCGACGCCGCGCTCGTCGTGTTCGGGGCACCCGTCGACCAGCCGGATGCCCCGGATCGTGCCCTGCGGTCCGCGCGTAGCCTGGCGGCCCGCCTCGCCGAGGAGGTGCCGGAGCTCAGCGCCGGGATCGGTGTCAGCGGCGGGCTGGTGGTCGCCGGCAACATCGGGTCCGAGGAGCGGTTCGAGTACACGGTAACCGGCGATCCGATCAACGAGGCCGCGCGCCTGACCGACGTCGCCAAGGAGTGCCCGGGCCTCGTCGCGGCGGCCGGTCGGCTGGTGGCCCGCGCGTCGGCGGAGGAGCGCGCCCGTTGGCGCCTGTTGCGCGAGGTCACGGTCCGTGGGCGCGAGTCCCCGACGGCGGTCATGGTCCCGGTGGAGGACCCGGCGGACGCGTAGCGGGGCCGCGAGGTGCACGTCTGGATGAGTCGGCGGAGCCGCGGCCCGGCAGCCCCCGCGCCTGACGCCTGCGCCGGCGGAAGCGGAAGCGGTCGTGCGCCGGCACGGGTCCGGCAGCCCGTCGGAAGGGGGGCGATGGCGGATCGCGGTCGTACGACCGGGGTCGCCCGGTACCCGGAGGGCGGCGCCCCGACGGATCCGCTACTGTCCCTC
>JBFWKS010000195.1:0-8264 GCA_050252545.1 Solirubrobacteraceae bacterium | reverse complement strand
AGACGGACCCCTGGGACGAGGAGCTCGACCACGTCCACCACGCCGGCAACAGCTCCGGCATCGTCGACGGCGCGTCGCTGCTGGTCACCGCCAACCCCGAGGCCGGTGAGCGCCATGGCCAGAAGCCCCGCGCACGGATCCTCTCGACGGCGGTCTGCGGCGACGAGCCGACGATCATGCTGACCGCCCCCGGGCCGGCATCGAAGAAGGCCCTGGCCAAGGCGGGCCTGCAGGCGTCCGACCTCGACCTCGTCGAGATCAACGAGGCGTTCGCGTCGGTCGCGATGCGGCTGATCAAGGACCTGGACATCGATCCGGAGATCACCAACGTCAACGGTGGCTCCATCGCGATGGGTCACCCACTCGGCGCGACCGGCGGCATGATCCTCGGCACGCTGATCGACGAGCTGCACCGTCGCGGCAAGAGGTACGGCCTGGCGACCCTCTGCGTCGGCGGCGGGATGGGCATCGCCACCGTCGTCGAGGCGATCTGAGCGCCGACCGGAACCACGGAGAGACCGTCATGAGCTTCACGAACACCATCCGCTGGGAGGACGCCGGCGACGGCGTCGTCAACCTCGTCCTCGACGACCCCAACCAGTCGGCCAACACGATGAACGGCGACTTCATGTCGTCGCTGACCGCCACGGTCGACCGCCTGGAGGCCGAGAAGGACTCCATCAAGGGCGTCGTCCTGACGTCGGCCAAGAAGACGTTCTTCGCCGGCGGGGACCTCAACGACCTGATCTCGGTCACCCGTGAGCAGGCCGTCGACCTGACGGCGAAGATCACCGCGATGAAGGCCGACCTGCGTCGACTCGAGACGCTCGGTATCCCGGTCGTCTCGGCGATCGACGGTGCCGCCCTCGGCGGTGGCCTGGAGCTGGCGCTCGCCACCCACCACCGGATCGTCGTCGACGACCCGCGGATCCAGCTCGGCCTGCCCGAGGTGACCCTCGGCCTGCTGCCGGGCGCCGGCGGAGTCGTGCGCACCGTGCGGCTGATCGGTCTGACCGACGCGCTGATGAAGGTCCTGCTGCAGGGTCAGCGGATGCGACCCGACAAGGCGCTGAAGGTCGGTGTGATCAGCGAGCTGGTCGAGTCGGCCGACGCGCTTCTGCCGACCGCCAAGGCGTTCATCGCCGCCAAGGCGTCCGGTGACGCACCGATCGCGCAGCCGTGGGACGTCAAGGGCTACAAGATCCCGGGTGGCGCACCCTCCAACCCGAAGATCGCGGCCAACCTCCCGGCGCTGCCGGCGACGTTGCGCAAGCAGATCAAGGGCGCGAACATGCCCGCGCCGAAGAACATCATGGCCGCCGCCGTCGAGGGCGCGCAGGTCGACATCGACACCGCGCTCACCATCGAGAGCCGCTACTTCCTGGATCTCGTCACCGGTCAGGTGGCGAAGAACATGATCCAGGCGTTCTTCTTCGACCTGCAGGCCGTCAACGGCTCGCGCGGCCGCGCCAAGGACCGTCAGCCGTGGAAGGCGAGCAAGGTCGTCGTGCTCGGCGCGGGCATGATGGGTGCGGCGATCGCGTACGTGTGTGCGAAGGCCGGTATCGAGGTCGTGTTGAAGGACGTGTCGCAGGAGTCGGCCGATCGCGGCAAGGGCTACTCGCAGAAGCTCGTCGAGAAGGGCGTGCAGCGCGGCACGGTGACCGAGGAGAAGGGCGCGGCGCTGCTGGGCCGGATCCTCGCCACCGACAAGCCCGAGGACGCGAAGGGTGCCGATCTCGTGATCGAGGCGGTGTTCGAGGATCCGAAGGTCAAGGCGCAGGTGTTCGCCGAGATCGAGCCGTTCCTCGCTCCCGATGCGCTGCTGGGGTCGAACACGTCGACGCTGCCGATCACGGGTCTGGCGGAGGGCGTGTCGCGTCCGGCGGACTTCATCGGTCTGCACTTCTTCAGCCCGGTCGACAAGATGCCGCTGCTGGAGATCATCAACGGCGAGCAGACCAGCGACGACACCACCTCCCGCGCACTGGTACTCGAGAAGCAGATCAGGAAGACGCCGATCGTCGTATTCGACTCCCGCGGGTTCTTCACCAGCCGCACGATCGGCACGTTCCTCTACGAGGGCATGAACCTGCTGGCCGAGGGGGTGCCCGCCGCATCGATCGAGCAGGCCTCGGCGCAGGCCGGCTACCCCGCGCCGATCCTGCAGCTCATGGACGAGCTGACCCTGACCCTCTTCCGCAAGGTGCGCGACGAGACCGTCGCGGCCGCCGAGGCCGAGGGCCGCACGTTCGAGAACGAGCCGGCGTTCGCGGTGCTCGACCGGATGGTCGAGGAGCTCGGCCGTCCCGGTCGCTCCGGCGGCGCCGGGTTCTACGGCTACGACGAGTCCGGCAAGCGCGGCAAGCTCTGGACCGGCCTCGTCGACGCATTCGGCGGCGTCGCCGACCCGGCGACGAACCCCGCCGCGGCGATCCCGTTCGAGGACCTCAAGGAGCGCATGCTCTTCCGCGAGGCGATCGAGACGGTCAAGTGCCTCGACGAGGGCGTGCTCGACACCGTCGCCGATGCCAACGTCGGCTCGATCCTGGGGATCGGCTTCCCGGCGTGGACCGGTGGGGTGCTGCAGTACATCAACGGGTACCAGCGTCCCGGCGGGAGCGGCCGCACCGACGAGACCACCGGCCCCGCCGGATTCGTCGAGCGCGCCCGCGAGCTGGCCGAGAAGTACGGTGAGCGGTTCACGCCGCCCGCGTCGCTGGTCGCCAAGGCCGAGGCCGGCGAGACGTACACCGACGAGGCGCTCGTCGCGGCCTGACCGGCCGTGGGTCGACGGCCCTCACCGGCCGCCGACCGCTGCGGTGACCGGGCGCTCGGCCGTCGTCGGCGGCTGCGGCGCCCTGCCCCCGGGCGCCGCCGCCGGTCCGGCACCCCCGACGCCGGTCGTCGGTTCGGGGGCCGCGACCGTCGGCCCGCCCACCACGTCGTGGCGGGAACACCCGGTGGTGACGTGTCCGACGATCGGATGCGAAACGATGGTCGCGATGTCCGATTACGACACGCAGCTCACCGCCCCGACGCCCCGGCGACGCCTCGACGTCCCGGGGACCTTCAACTTCCGTGACGTCGGGGGCCTGTCGACCGCCGACGGTCCGGTCCGCTCCGGGACGTTGTTCCGGTCCGACGGTTTGGCGGCCCTCGGTGACGAGGGTCGGGCCGCGTTCGCCGCCCTGGGCGTACGGACGGTCGTCGACCTGCGCCAGGCGCTCGAGGTGGAGCAGCACCCGAGCGCGCTGCCGGAGGACGGGCCGGAACGTCTGCATGTCCCGGTGTTCACGGGCGAGCTGGGCATCGACATGGAGGCGCTCACCGACATCGGCGTGCTCTACCGCGTGCTGCTCGACCGCTGCGCCGAGGGGTTGACGGCCGCCGTGCGGCGGCTGGCCGCGCCGGGCGCGCTACCGGCGCTGGTGCACTGCGCCGCCGGCAAGGATCGGACGGGGATGGTCATCGCCCTGAGCCTGAGCCTGGCCGGCGTGTCCGACGAGCAGATCGTCGAGGACTACAGCTTCACCGCCACGCTGCTGACGGGCGACGTGCGCGAGCGTCTGGAGCGGCAGGCGATCGAGGCGGGACTTGCGACGCAGCTCCTCGCGGTCGCCATGGACGCCCCGGCCCCCGCGATGGCCGAGACGCTCGTCCACCTGCGCGAAGCCCACGGCGGCGCCGAGGCGTACCTTCTGCGGGGTGGGGCGAGTGAGGAAGAGCTGGACCGCCTGCGCGATGCGCTCGTCGGCTGACGCGCACCGCGTCGTCGCCGACGGCGATGCAGCGCGGCCGCGCCGCCGCTCGCCCTACGTGACGAAGTTCCTTCGGACATACTGTCCGCACATTCCGTTTGAGGGGAGGGCCTTGTGGCCTACGTGATCACCGAGGCGTGCATCGGCACGAAGGACAGCAGCTGCACCGAGGTGTGTCCGGTCGACTGCATCCATCCAACGCCGGACGAGGGCGGGTTCGAGGCGGCCGACCAGCTGTTCATCGATCCCGACGAGTGCATCGACTGCGACGCCTGCGTCGAGGCCTGCCCGGTGGACGCGATCTACTCCGAGGATCAGGTCCCGGGCGACCTGCAGTCCTACATCCAGAAGAACGCCGCGCACTACGCGTAGGCGGCGCGTCGCGGTCAGGCCAGATCGTCGAGGTGGATCGCCTCGATGCCGGCCGCGGCGCAGGCGCGCACCTGCGGCGGAGCCAGTGGGCGTTCGCGACGATTCGGCGTCGAAGCCGCTGCACGGCCGTGGAATCGGGCGTCGGCGTCAACCCCTCGCGCGCGGACGGACCACCCGGATCCGGACGGTGCGCGACGGCGAACCGGTGGCGCGCACGCGCAGGCCGCGCAGGCCCGGCCGGGCGAAGCGGACCCGCACGGCGATCCGTCCCCGGCGGTCGCTCCGCACCCGGCGCCCGGCGATCCGCAGCGTGGCGCCGCGCACCGGGACCCACCGTGCGTCCTCGCGCCGGGGCGCGTCGACCGGGGCGTGGAACGGCATCGCCCATCATGGCCGACGCCGGCAAGGCGGTCGCGGCGTTCGGCGATCCTGGCCCGGCGCTACGCTTCGTGCATGACGGCGAAGGAGAAGCTCTTGGAGCGCGTCGCGTCGTGGAGCGAGGAGCAGGCGGAGCTTGCTCTGCGGGCGGTCGAGGGTGCCGACGTCGACGCGTGGGGCGATCTCTCGACGCTGCACCGGACGACGACGTCGGACGTGATGGCACGCCTCGCACGGCAGGAGCGGTACGCGGGAAGCGAACCCTGGTGAGGCGCGGCGAGGTTCGCTGGGCGGAGCACCCGGATTGGCCGCGACGGCCGGCGCTCGTGTTGACGCGCGACCAGGCGATCGACCGTCTGAACGAGGTGTTCGTGGTGCTGGCCACCACGAACGTCCGGGGCCTGGACACGGAGGTCGGCCTCGGTGTGGAGGACGGGATGCCGTGCGAGTGCGTGCTGAACGCCGACCACACCGACACGATCGCCAAAGCCTACGTCGGTGACCTCATCACGATCCTGAGCGCGGCGAAGCTCGCCGCGGTCTGCCGGGCACTCGATCGCGCGACGGGTTGCTAGCCGCGCAACCGATGGCGCTCCCCGATCCCCTCGCCCCCGACGACGGCGCGACGCTGCCCGACGACAAGCGGACCGTCGCGCTGCTCGACGCGGCCCGCAGCGTCATCGTCGACTTCGGGATCCGGCGGATGACGGTCGACGACGTCGTCAAGCGGTCGGGCGTGTCGCGGATGACGGTGTACCGCCGCTTCTCCGGGCGCGACGAGCTCGTCACCGCGGTGATCCGGCGCGAGCTCGAGCAGAACGCGGCGACGATCCTGCAGGCGGTGCGGGCGACCGAGGGGGCCGAGGAGCGGCTGGTCGAGGCGTTCACCACCGCGTCGCGCGTGGTGCAGGGCAACTCGCTGCTGACGCGCCTCTTCGAGCTCGAGCCCGAGCTGCTCCTGCCGTACCTGACCACGCGCGCGGAGCCGTACGTGGCGGGCAGCATCGCGTTCATGCGCCCGTTCGTCCGCGCGGTGCGGGTGGCGACCGGCGACCCGGATCCCGACGCCGGACTGGACGAGACCGCCGAGGTCATCGGCCGGATCGGGATGTCGCTCCTGCTGACCCCGGCGGTCGTCATCGACCTGTCCGACGACGACGCGGTGCGGACCTTCGCCCGCGAGCACCTGCTGCCGATCGCCCGCCGCGGGATCTGAGAAGCCCACCGGGATTCGGCGTGGGCCGGAGAACCCGCGATCACTCGGCGTGGCGTGGCGTGGCGTGGCGGTCGAGGGCGGGGTGGCGTCACGAGTCGCCACCCCCTGGAGGGTTGTGACGCCGGCAGGTCCAGGTCATCCGCGAGGCGCCGTGCGGGTGTCACGAGTCGCCAACCCTTGGAGGGTTGTGACGCCGCGGGTCCTCGCGAAACGACTCCGCCACGCCTTCCGTGGAGCCGGTCGGCCGACTGTAGTTGGTACAAATCGACTGATCGAGTATCAAACTCCCGAATCGATGCTACGCTCCGTCGGTCCCTCGACCCCGGAGCCTCCATGCCCCTCGAGCTCAGCGACGAGCAGCAGGCCTTCGTCGACGCCATCGCCGACTTCTGCGCCCGCGAGTGCGGGACCCGCGAGCAGCGCGACGCGTTGACCGACGGCGGCCGCGAGCCGCACAGCCAGTCGCTCTACGAGAAGATGGCCGCGCTCGGCTGGATCGGCGTGTCGACGCCCGAGGCGTTCGGCGGCCTTGGCGGTGGCGCGGTCGACATGTGCCTCTTCCTCGAGCACTCGCAGCGTGGGCTCGCCCCGATCGGCGGCATCGCCCCGACCTGGATCGTCGGCGGAGCGTTCGAGCGGTTCGGCGACGCGGCCCAGAGGAAGGCGGTCCTGGAGGGGATCGTCGCCGGGCGCAACCAGGCGATCGCGATGTCGGAGCCCGAGGCCGGATCCGACGTCGGCGCGCTGACCTGTCGGGCCGAGAAGGTCGACGGCGGCTGGCGGATCAACGGGCAGAAGACCTGGATCTCCAACGCCCACATCTCCGACCATGTGCTGCTCGTCGCCCGATCGACGCCCGGCGGGGCCAAGCACGAGGGGCTGACGATGCTCGACGTCGAGCCGGCGAAGGTCGAGGGGCTCGACATGCGCCTGATCGAGACGATGGGCGGCGCCGAGCAGAACGACATGTTCTTCACCGACACGTTCGTGCCCGACGCGGCGGTCGTCGGGGAGGTCGACGGCGCGTGGACGCAGCTGATGGCCGGGCTCAACACCGAGCGGCTGATCCTCGCCGCGCTGATGCTCGGCCGGGCGCAGCGCGCGTTCGACGACACGCTCGGCTACGTCCGCGAGCGCAAGCAGTTCGGCCGGCCGATCGGCAGCTTCCAGACGCTCAAGCATCGCCTGGCGGACATGGCGACCGAGCTGGAGTGCGCGCGCCTGCTCGTCTACGACGTCGCCCAGCGGGTGGATGCCGACCCGTCGGCGATGCTGGCCCGCGAGAGCTCGATGGTCAAGCTCAAGGTGACCGAGGTCGCCAAGCACGTCGCCCTGGAGGGCATGCAGATGATGGGCGGGTACGGCTACGCGCGGGAGTACGACATGGAGGGTCACGTGCGGGCCACCATCGTGTCGACGATCTACGGCGGCACGAGCGAGATCCAGCGCGACATCATCGGCCGCACCCTCGGCCTGTAGAGCCCCGGCGACGACGGACGAGGAACGACCGATGGCGGAGAAGAAGACCGGACGGATGGCGAAGTCGCGGCTGGGACGCGCGGCCAAGCTCGGCGGCCTGGCCGCCGGCCACGCCGCGCGCGAGGCGCGCACGCGTACGCGTACCCTCGGCAAGGACGACGACGCCAAGCAGCACGCGATCGGCGAGGCGCACCTGGAGACGGCACGCCGCCTCGTCCGGGTCCTGGGCACGATGCGCGGGGCGGCGATGAAGCTCGGGCAGACGCTGTCGGTGATCGACGTCGGCGTCGTCCCCGAGTCGCACCGAGCCCAGGTGCAGGCGGAGCTGGCCAAGCTGCAGCACATGGCGCCGACGGTGTCGTTCGCGCAGATGCGCCGCGTGATCGAGGAGGACCTCGGTGGCCCGTTGGGCGAGTTCTTCGCCGAGTTCCACGAGGAGCCGATCGGCGCCGCGTCGATCGGCCAGGTGTACCGGGCGGTCCTTCCCGACGGGCGCGAGGTGGCGGTCAAGGTCCAGTACCCGGGGATCGCCGAGGTCGTCCGCGCCGACATGAGGAACATGGGCATGGCGCTGAAGCTCGCGTCCAAGCTCATGCCCGGGTTCGACTCGCGCGAGATCGCCGCCGAGATCAGCGAGCGGATCAGCGAGGAGCTCGACTACGAGCTCGAGGCGTCCAACCACAAGGCGATGGCCCGCGAGTACCGCGACCACCCGTTCTTCGTGGTGCCCGACGTCATCGGCGCGCTCTGCCGCGAGCGGGTGATCGTCACCGAGTTCGTCCACGGCCGCAAGTTCACCGAGGTCGCGGAGGATCCCGGCGCCGACCGAGACCGCTGGGGCGAGATCCTCTTCCGCTTCTACGTCAACGCGCCGCTGCGCTCCAAGCTGCTCAACGGCGACCCGCACCCCGGCAACGCGATCTTCCTCGACGACGGGCGCGTGGCATTCCTGGACTTCGGGTTCTTCAAGCGCCAGTCGCAGGCCGAGATCGACGTGCAGCTCGAGCTGCTGCGCGCCGTCTACGCCCGCGACGCCGACCGGCTCTACGACATCACCG
>JBFWKS010000194.1:0-8268 GCA_050252545.1 Solirubrobacteraceae bacterium | reverse complement strand
CCCGGGGACCGTCAGCGGCCACAGATCGACGACGTCCAGCTCCAGGCGGCCCTTGCGGAGCGTGCCCTCGAGATCGCCGACGGTGAGCCTTCCGGTCTTCGCGTTCAGGTTCCAGCGGACGCAGCCGTCGCCCTGATTGCCATTGCCGTCGCGCGGGGCATTGGCCTTGGTGCACCGCGGCAGTCCCCCCTCGGGCAGGCCGCGATACGCGTAGCGTTCGTCGACGAAGTACACGCCACGGTTGTCCCACGCCCGATCGACGCGCGTGGCCCACCCCCAGAACCAGCGGCCGGTCAGCGCCGCGGTGGCGACCTGACGACGGGAGCCGACCCGCAACCGCACCGGGGCGGCGGCACCCAGGCGGGAGGAGCCCGTGGCGCGCACGCGCACCGTCGTCCGCGTCCGGGCGCGGCTGCTCAGCCGCAGCCCGATCGTGTACCGGCGAGACGCCCCTGGCGTCAGGGTGCCGACACGGCGAGTCCGCCACGACCGGGAGACGCCCCTCGCGGTGCCGGCCGTCAGGCGCACGGCCCGAGCCGGGGCCGTCCCGACGTTCGTGACGCGAATGCCGACCGAGACCCGACGACTGCGGGCCACCGACGCCGGCACGTCCTCGACCGCGACGATGAGCTTCGAGGCGTGCCTCGCGGCCACCGGCTCGAGGCCGGCACGGGCCGCCCCGGCGGCGGAAGCGGCCCCGGTCGTGGAAGCGCCGAAGGCAGGCGTCGCGCCCGCGGGCGCCGCGGCACCGAGCGCGACGGACACCACCGCCACCGCGATCGTGATCGGTGACGGTCTGGACGGAGCGTCGAGATGGGGCAGGGGGAGCCGACGGATCAACGGGCGCACAGGAGCCTTTCGGACCGGGATTCGATCGTGTGACGTCATCCTCCCAGCGCCGCTCCCCGGTCGGGCCACTCCGCCGGGGGCCTCGCTCCACCCGGAGGCGCTTGGCGATCGTTCACGTCGTGCGAACGATCGCCAACGCGTCGCCCGGACCGGCCGTGCGCCACGCCGGCCGCGGCCGCCTCCGGACGCCTCAGTCCCAGGTCAGCTGCTCGCCGACCGGCTCCGGCCGCGCGATCGCGACCCGCGGGATCGCGTGGCGCAGCACCGCACCGAACCGCTCAGTGCTCAGCGCGATGTTGGCCACGAGCGTCGCGCTCGGGGTCGGCACCGCGGCGACGCCGTTCGCGTAATCGGTCGGGAACCCCAGCAGGGCGTACGGGATCCCGGCCTCGCCACAGAGGACGGTCTCGGGTCCGGCGGTCTGACTGACGGCGACCACGCCCGCCTGGCGCAACGTCCTGATCTCGGCCCTGGTGTTGAACCGAGGCCCGTCGACGTGGCCGTAGCAGCCGCCGTCGGCAACGGGCAGGCCTGCGTCGGCGGCGCCTTCCAGGAGCGCGCGACGCAGCACCGGACTGAACGGTCCGTCGAACACCCAGTGGCCGCGCCCCGGCGCCCCGGGCGTGTCGTGCAGCGTGCACGGCGACCCGTCCGGCAGGCGGTTGGCCAGGAAGTGCAGATCGTCGAAGACGACGAGGCCGCCGAGCGGCTGGTCCGGATCGCAGCCACCGCACACGGTGACGGCCAGGACGACGTCGACCCCCAGCTCCTGCAGCGCCAGGACGTTCGCGCGGTGGGTGACCTGGTGCGACACGAGCTCGTGGCCGTCGCGGTGACGGGCCAGGTGCACGATCTCGGTGCCGTCCACCGCACCGATCGACACCGGGACGTCGCCGTCGGACGTGGTGACCGTCCGGGCGTCGGCGTCCTCCAGACCCGGTAGGCGGTAGGTCCCGGAGCCGGTGACGATCCCGATGCGCATGGCCGCGGACCCTAGTCCACGTCGGCACGCGCCCGACGGCGGCGGTACCCGGTCGCACCGCCCTGGCCGAGGACGATGGCCCGTCGGTCGGAGGCCGTCGGGTCGACGGCCCGTCGGGTTGGGGCCGTCAGGTGCGCGGAGGGCCGCGCCGCGCGCCGGTGGAGCGTCGCGGACGCGACTCGCGGTCGACCGCGGCGATCGCGTCCTGCGGCCCCAGGCCGAGCACGCGCATCGCCTTGAGGCCCAGGCTCAGCCGCTCCCGGCCGTCGCTGGAGGTGACGTCCAGGCCACACAGCTCCTTCACGCGCTCCAGGCGGTAGCGCACCGTGTGCCGGTGGGTGAAGAGGCGCTGCGCCGCCGCAGCCACCGAGCCGTCGGCGTCGAGGTAGGCCGTGACGGTGCCGACCAGATCGGTCTCGTACTGGCCGTCGTAGGCGGCCAGCGGCTCGATCGTCTCGGCGTAGAACCGACGCAGCTCCTCGGGGTTCTCGCTCATCGCCGAGAGCAGCAGCCGGTAGGCGCCGGTCTGCTCGAACCCGAGCACCGTCGCGTCGGTGTCGCCCTCGCTCACGTTGCAGGCGAGCATCGCCTCCTGCAGCGCACGGGGCACCTCGCCCGGGGTCTCGGTCGGGCGACCGTGCCCGACCGACACCGCGTGCCCGGGCAGGACGCCGTCGAGCTCCGCGAACGCCGCATCGGCCGCGCGGCCCATCGCCCCGTCCCCCGGGGCCGGCACCAGGGCGGCGACCTCGCAGGCGGGCCCACCCCGCGAGAGCGACCCGACGAGTGCGGACGGACTCACCGACCGGGCACCGCGCTCCACCGCGGCCAGCGTCCGGGCACGCCAGCCCTCGTCGGCCGCGACGTGCGGGTGGACCCGCACCACGAGCGCGCCCGTCGGCGCATCGAGCGAGATCCCGAGCTCGGCACCCCGGTCCCGGATCGCGTCGCCGTCCTGGAGCTCACCGGAGAGCAGGTCGCCGCAGAACACCGACGCCTCCTCCTGACTCGCCCGCGTCGGGGCGCGGACGCGCTCGACCTCCAGCGCCAACACGGTCAGCACGAGCGCGACGACGCCCGGGTCGGGATCACCGCGGTGTTGGAGCACGACGGTGCCCGTCTGCTCGCCGGCGACGAGCAGCGTCGTCGCCTCCAGATCGCCGCGGGTGGCCAGCAGACGTCGCTCCTCGTCACGCGACCGGGCGGCGACGGCGAGGACCGCGCCGCCGCGGTCGGCGATGACGATCCCCGCGTCCAGGGCACGGGCGACGGCACGCGCGAGCGACGGCAACCCCGACCCGCCGGCCACCGACTCGGCGATCGACGCCAGGGGGCTCGCGTCGCTGACCACCGTGGGCTCGGCCGGGTTCACCGGGTCATGGTACCGCCGGTCGCCACGGTCACCGCAGGCCCTCCGCCGATCAGTCGCTCAGGAACCGGTCGACGAACCCGAGGCCCAGGTAGGCGCCGAGCCCGGCGAATGCGACCACGATGACGATCGCCAGGGTCACGCCCGCGGCGCGCTCCCACCACGTCGGGTAGGTCCGCGCCACCGGCACCAGGACGAACGCCGCGACGGCGACGAGGGCCGCACCGCCGCCGAGCACGTAGATCAGGAAGGTGACGAACTCGTGGCTCATCGGGACGGAGTCTGCCGTAGATGCCTGACGACCACCCCGCCGACCCCCACGAGCGCGAATACCGCCGCCGCCAGACCGGCACCGCCCAGCACGTCGGAGAGGTACGCGGAGCGCCGCACGATCGGGGCCGCACAGATCGCCACCCCGAGGATCAACGCCAGACCGGTCAGCCCGATCCTCCCGGGGATACGGCGGACCGCCGGGCTCAGGCACACGGAGACGGCGACCCAGATCACGGCGCCCGCCGCGACCGGCGACGGAAAGCTCGATGCGTCGAGCACGTCCATCGCACCCGGCGGCTGCACCCGATCGTCGGCCGACCGGACCGCCGCCACCGTGAGCTGCACCGCCACCGTGCCGATCACGAGCGTCACCGCCGTGATGATGTGGCGCCGATAGACGAGGAATGCGGCGGCGATCAGCGTGAGCGCCCCGACGGCCCACACCGATCCGAGCGCGGTGCCGATCCGGGAGAGCTCCTCGAACGCGTCGATGCTCAACCGGTCGACCCACCGCAGCAGCTCACGGTCGGTGCCGGTGAGGACGGCGGCGTCGAGCGCCCGCTCGTAGGCGAAGAACACGAACGCGCCGACGGCACCGATCGCCGCGAGGGTCGTGACCTCCAGGCCCAGGTCGCCGGGCGTGACGCGCTTCCACGCGAACCGCAGCGGCAGCGACAGCGGTCGCCAGACCACGAGCACGACGCGCCCCGCACGGGTCTGCCGTGCCTGCTCGAGCCAGCCGTGGGCGCGGACCCGGTTCTCCTCGACACCGAGCCAGTGGAGCACGACGTACACCCCGACGACCACCGCGATCAGCGCACCGAACCACACGGCGCCCTGGTGGGCCCACGCCAGGATCTGGTCGAGGCTCTGCCAGAACAGGTAGCCGAGCGTCACGAACAGCGTGGCCCACAGGCCGCTGCCGAGGATCGAGTACGGCACGAACCGGCGCAGGGTGACGCCACCCGATCCGAGGACGAACGGTGCGACCGCCCGCACGAACCCGATGAACCGTCCGATGAGGACCGCCTTGCCACCGTGCTTCTCGAAGAACACCTCGACCTTCGCCAGGCGGTCGGGCGTGATCTTGAACCGCGGACCGTGCTTGACGAGGAACGCTCGGCCGAGCCGACGGCCGAGGAGGAAGCTCGCCAGGTCGCCGCTGAACGCGCACGCCCAGACGATCCCCAGCAGCACGACGTAGTCCAGCGTGCCCTCGCCGGCGAGGACGCCACCGAGGATGACGAACGTCTCCCCCGGCGCGACGAGCCCGACGAACGCCCCGGTCTCGACGAACGCCAGGACCCCGACGATCGCGTAGGCCCAGTGGCCCAGGGCAGCACCGACGTCCTCGACCCACTCCTGCAACGGCAGGTCCTCGAAGCTCGGGATCTCGACGACGCCGGATCCGAGGACCCCGCCGACGACGACCGCCGCGACCGCGAGCGGCAGGGCCCACCGCGGCCGATGCCCGTAGCGGCGCGCCACGTACCAGGCGATCGGCGCCAGCACCGCGAGCGCCAGCCACATCGGATGCAGCGCCGCGAGGGGGACGGACGGCACGGTCAGGGTGGCGTCGGCGCTCACGACAGGTCCCCGGACGGGGTGGGGACGCCCGCGACGGGGTGGGCGACGTCCACGTCGTGGCCGGCGTCGCGCAGGCGTCCCGCAGCGCGGGATGCCGACGCGTCGTCACCGAACCACGCGAAGGTCGTCGGACCGGAGCCGCTGACCATCGCGCCGGTGCCGCCGACCGAGCGGAGCGCGTCCAGCGCGTCGTCGACCTCGGGCCGCAGGTCGATCGCCGCCCGCTGCAGGTCGTTGACGCGCAGTGCCGCGGGCAGCAGCGGATGGGAGGGCGGATCGGCGCGGAGCGCGGCCCCGGACCCGACGCGCTCGCTCCCGGACGCAGGGCCCTCGGGGCGGTGGCTCGGGGGGAGCGGGCTCTCGGGGCGGTGGCTCGGGGGGAGCGGGCTCTCGGGGCGACCGCCCGCGGGCGCGACACCGATCCCGAGCGCTCCCGAGATCCGCGCTCGCCACCCGGCGAGGTCGTCGGCTGCGCGTGTCGCGCCGAGCTCGTCGGTCCGGCGATAGACGTCGGCGGTCGCCAGGCCGAACGGTGCCCGCAGGACGACGATCGCTCCGGGCAGCCTGCCCGGCAGGCGGGTGAGCCGCTCTCCCGCGCCCTCGGCCAGCGCCAGTCCCGGTTGCAGCTGGTGCGGCACGTCGGCGCCGAGCCCGATCGCGATCCGGTCCAGGGTCGCGTCGTCGAGCGGCTGGATCGTCCGCGCGAGGCGCAGCGTCGCTCCGGCGTCGGCCGACCCGCCGGCCATGCCCGCGGCGACCGGGATCCGCTTGGCGATGACGACGGTCAGCGGCGGCGCGTCCCAGCCGGTCGCCTCGCGAAACGCCCGCAGCGCCTGCAGCGCCAGGTTGTCACCGTCGACGCCGGCACAGTCGACCGCATCGCCGTGCGGGTCGGCGATCGGCGGTGCGGGGTCACCCTCGCGGCGTCGGCGGAGGGTGACCGTGTCGGCCAGTGACAGCGACTGCATGACGCTCACCAGCTCGTGTCGTCCGTCCCGGGCCCGCGTCGGCCCGACGACGAGCGTCACGTTGACCTTCGCCGGGGCGAGGGTCGTCAGCCCCACGCCGAGACCGAGGTCGGTGGCCGTCACGCGGCCCTCCAGGTGGCGATCACGTCGGCGGTCGCACGGTCGCCCTCCACGTCCGCCAGCGCGGCGGCGAGGTCGACGAACCGCTCCGCCGACAGCCGCTCGGCACGGACGTCGACGCGCTCGCCGATCCGCTCCAGCGCGGTGCGGGCCGCGTCGCGCCGGTCGGCCGGGGCACCGGGCACGTGCGAGAGCGACCGGGGCAGGGCCTTGCGGCGGTGACGAAACGCCCCGTCGACGAGCTCCCGCACGGCCCGCGGCACCGGTGGGCGCACGCGGTGCAGGCCCAGGAGCACGCTGTCGACGTTCGGCACCGGTGAGAACACCGCGCGCGGCACCCTGCGCAGCACCCGTACGTCGCAGGAGAGCTGCGCCAGCGCGGACGGCGCGCCGTAGGCCGATGTTCCCGGCCGGGCGGCGAACCGCTCCCCCACCTCGCGCTGGACCATCGCGACCCACCGCTGGACGGTCCCGAGCTCGGCCACCGTCCGTAGGATCACCGTCGCGGCGACCGAGTAGGGCAGGTTGGAAACGACGACGGTCGGCGCCGGGTCGAGCGACGACAGGTCGAACCGGACGGCGTCGCCGAAGTGCAGCTGTGCCCGCCCGTCGTCCAGGCCCCCGGCGAGCGCCTCGCGCAACGGGGCCTCCAAGCCGCGGTCGACCTCGATGACGTGGGTCACCGCGACGCGCTCCAGCAGATGCTCGCTGAGCACCCCGAGCCCGCCGCCGACCTCGAGCGCCACGTCGTCCTCGTGCAGCTCCGCCAGCCGGGCGATGACGTCGAGGATGTTGTCGTCGACGAGGAAGTTCTGGCCCAGGTCGTGGCGCGGCCGGATCGCGTGGTCACGCATCCGCCGGATGCTGGCCTGGCCCCGCGCCGGGGCCGGGCCCTCGCTCACGTGCCCCACCGGAAGAGCCGCTCGGCGTTGGCGCTCACCACGGCGTCGAGCTCCTCGTAGGACTGGTTGCGGCGGGCCGCGACGAACCGGGCCGTCTCCACGACGTACGCCGGCTGGTTGCGCTCGCGCCGGTGGCGCTGCGGCGTGAGGTAGGGCGCGTCGGTCTCGACGAGGATCCGCTCGTCGGGCACCGCCGACGCCGCGAGCGCCAGCGGCTCGTTCTTCGGGTAGGTGACGTTGCCGGCGAACGACACGTACCACCCCTGATCGAGGCACTCATGCAACCGGTCGGGCATCGAGAAGCAGTGCAGGACGACGGTGACGCCGTCGGCGTGCTCGCGCAGCGTGGCGATCGTCTCGTCGTCGGCGGCGCGGGTGTGGATGACCAGCGGCTTGACGGTCTCGCGGGCGATCTCGATCTGGTCGCGGAACGCGGCCCGCTGGTCGTCGGGCTCGGCGTGCTCGCGGAAGAAGTCCAGGCCGGTCTCGCCGATCGCCCGGCACTTCGGGTGGGTGGCGACGCGCCGCAGCGCCTCCCCGACCGCGTCGTCGTAGCCGGTGGCGAGATTGGGATGCCGGCCGAGCGCGGCGTACACGTCGTCGTGCGTCTCGATCTGGCCGACGACGACCTCCCACGTCTCCTCGTCCATCCCGACGGTGAGGATCCGTCGCACCCCGGCCGCGCGGGCCGCCGCGAGCAGCTCCGCGTCGTCGGGCGCACAGGACGCCAGGTGGGTGTGGCTGTCGATCATCCGGCGGCCACCCGGTCCTTGGGGAAGAGCGGCGGCAGCTCGCCGACGGTCGTGGCGGGACCGGACCCCGGCAGCGCGTCCTCCCAGGCCAGCGACGGGGCGACGAGCGCATCGAGCAGCCGGACGGTGCTCGCCGGCAGCCACGGGTGCAGCAGCACGGCGACGCTGCGTACGCCCTCGGTGAGCGTTCGCAGGACGGTGTCGAGCGCGGCGGTGTCGTCGGGGGCCTCCTTCTCCGCCTTGGCGAGCGTCCACGGCGCCTGCTCCTCGACGTAGCGGTTGAGTCGCCGCACGCGCTGCCAGATCTCGTCGAGCGCCTGGCTGACCCGGCCCTCGTCGAGCATCGCGGTGACGGTATCGGGCAGCCCGGCGAACGTGTCGACGATGGCGGTGTCGACGGCCACGTCGGGGATCCGTCCGTCGCGGTAGCGGCGCACCATCGCCAGGCTGCGGGACGCGAGGTTGC
>JBFWKS010000193.1:0-8275 GCA_050252545.1 Solirubrobacteraceae bacterium | reverse complement strand
GGGCGCGGCTCGGCAGCAAACTTCGACATGTGCGGCGATGGCGCCAGCGTCCCCTGATCGCTCCTGATTGTTTAATTGTTCTTCATTGTTGTGTTCCTAATTGTTGAGGTCAGGATCAGGTAACGAGATGCCGGACGACGCGGGTTCACCTGCGCGAACTTTGCTGGACGTGGCGCGGCAGAGGGCCGGGCGCTATCGGGAAAAGATCGCGGTCGACTATTGCCGCTACGTCCAGGCTGGGGAAATACATAGCCGGCTGACCTATCGGGAACTGGACATCAAGGCCCGGGCGATCGCGTCCGCGTTGCGGCGGCAGGGAGCCGAGGGCGAACGCGTGCTGGTCCTCTGCCCTTCGGGCTTGGAGTTCGTCGTCGGCTTCTTTGGGTGTATCTACGCCGGCGCCATCGCGGTGCCTGTCCATCCCCCGGTGCGCGACCGGGTGATCGGCCGTGTCGCGTCGATAGTCGCGGATGCGCGAGCCGGCTACGTCCTGACCACCTCCGAGTTACAAACGCGGCTTAGGGGCGCGGTGGACGACCTGGCCGGCCAGGATTCTTTGCGGTGGTGTGCCGTGGACGCGGTCGACCCGGCCGCCGCGGCCCAATGGGTCGCCCCGGACCTCGGCCCGAGCGCGACCGCCTTCGTGCAATACACGTCGGGTTCGACGAGTTCGCCGAAGGGCGTCGTGGTGACGCACCGCAACCTGCTGGCCAATCTGGATGCCATCCGCGCGGCGTGGGGACACGGAAACGACCGCGCGGTCGCCGTCTTCTGGCTGCCGCTCCATCACGACATGGGTCTCATCGGCGGCGTCCTGGAAGCGCTTTACGTCGGCTGCACTTCCCGCCTCATGCCGCCGGAGGCGTTCATCGAGCGCCCGCTGCGGTGGCTGGAGGCCATTTCCCGACACCGCGGGACGATCACCACCGCGCCGAACTTCGCCTACGAGCTGTGCGTGGAACGCAGCACGGCCGCGGAACGCGCGGCTCTGGATCTGTCCAGCTGGACGACGGCCATGTGTGGTGCGGAACCGGTGCGTGCCGCGACCCTGCGGCGGTTCGCCGACGCCTTCGGCCCGGCCGGTTTCCGGCTGGAGGCGTTCAATCCGGTGTACGGGCTGGCGGAGGCCACCCTGCTCGCGTCCGGCAGCCCGGATCGGATCGCGCCGGTGGTGCGGCACCTGGACGCCGTCGCGCTTCGCGAGCGACGTGTCATCGACGTCGGCCCGGAGCACCCAAGGGCCACGTCGTTCGTCGGCTGCGGCCGCGCGCAACGCGGTCACGAGATCGTCATCGCGGATCCGGTGACCCGGCTGCGGTGCGCCGCGGGCGAGGTCGGGGAGATCTGGCTGGCCGGCGGCAGTGTCGCCGAGGGCTACTGGGGCAGGCCCGCCGAAACGGCGGAGACATTCTCAGGGTTCCTGGCCAGCGCCGGGGCGGACACCGGGAAGGGCCCGTTCCTACGGACCGGTGACCTGGGCTTCGACCTGGATGGTGAGCTGTTCGTCGCGGGCCGGCTCAAAGATCTCATTGTCATCCGCGGCCGGAATCACTTCCCCGAAGACATCGAGGCCACAGCGCAGGACAGCCATCCGGCACTGGTGCGCGGCCGGGGCGCGGCCTTCTCTGGCCCGCCGGGGCCCGGTGGCTCCGAACGGCTTGTCGTCGCGCAGGAAGTGGACCGCGACCGGATCGCCGGCCCGGGACCCGACGAAGTTATCGGCGCGATCCGCGCGGCGATCACCGAGCGGCACGAGATCCAGCCGGACGCCGTGGTGCTGCTGGAACCGTTGCGGATCCCGACGACGTCGAGCGGAAAGATCCGGCGGAGCAGCTGCCGGCAGCGCTACCTCGACGGCGACCTCGAGGTGTTCGCCGAGTGGCACGCACCGCCCGTGCCCGATCTCCGCCCGCCCACGCCGGGGGCGAATCCGGCACCGGATGGCCAAGGGTGCGGCGCGCAGGAGATCGCGGCCTGGTTCGTCGCCCAGCTATCGCAAGAGCTCGGCCTGGCACCGTCGGAGATCGACACATCGTTGCCGTTCGCCCACTACGGCCTGGACTCGGTTCGGGCCATCCGGCTGACCTCCGCGCTGCGGGCCCGGCTCGGGCGCGAACTCTCGCTCACGCTCACCTACGAGTACCCCACGATCGACCTGCTGTCCCAACACCTGGCCGAAGAAGCACTCGCCGGCGAAGGCCGCGCCGTCGCGGTGGCCCGCACCGAGGGCGACGGGCCGGCCGAGGGCACGGATGAGCCGATCGCGATCGTCGGCATCGGCTGCCGGTTTCCGGGTGCCGACGGGCCGGCGGCCTTTTGGCGGCTGCTCCGCGACGGCGTGGACGCCGTGACCGAGGTGCCGCCGGACCGCTGGGGCGCGGACACGCGGGAGACACCGGCCGCCCGCGGCGATGGCGGCGACCCGCCGCGCTGGGGAGGGTTCCTCGACCAGGTCGATCAGTTCGACCCTCAGTTTTTCGGCATCTCGCCGCGGGAGGCGGCGCGAATGGACCCGCAGCAACGCCTGCTGCTGGAGGTGGCGTGGGAGGCGTTGGAAGACGCCGGGCAGGTGCCGAAGCGGCTCGAGGGCAGTCGTACCGGCGTCTTCGTCGGCATCTCCACTTATGACTACGGCCATTTCCAGCTCGGCCGGCCCACGCTCGTCGACGCCTACGCCGGTACCGGGGCCGCGCTGAGCATCGCCGCCAACCGGCTCTCGTACTTCTACGATTTCCGCGGACCGAGCATGACGGTCGACACCGCGTGTTCATCGTCGCTGGTCGCCGTCCACCTGGCGTGCCGCAGCCTGCGTGACGGCGAGTGCACGCTCGCCCTCGCCGGTGGCGCGAACGTGATCCTGTCGCCGGCCCTCGGCGTGAATTTCGACCGGGCCGGGGTGATGGCAGCCGACGGCCGCTGCAAGGCTTTCGACTCCCGGGCGGACGGCTACGTGCGTGGCGAGGGCGCCGGGATCGTCGTGCTCAAGCCGATGAGCCGGGCGATAGCCGAGGGGGATCCGATTTACGCGGTGATCCGGGGCAGCGCCACCAACCAGGACGGCCGGACCAACGGGCTGATGGCACCGAGCCTTCAGTCGCAGGAGGAGGTGCTGGCCGAGGCCTACCGACGCGCGGACCTATCGCCCGGTGTGGTGCGCTACGTCGAGGCGCACGGCACCGGCACGGCTGTCGGCGACGCGATCGAGGCGAAGGCCCTGGGCGCGATCCTGGCGCGGGGCCGCACACCCGGCGACCGATGCCTGGTCGGTTCGGTCAAGACCAACATCGGTCATCTGGAGGCGGCCGCCGGGGTGGCCGGGCTCATCAAAGTCGCGCTGACGCTGCGTCACCGGACGATCCCGCCGAGCCTGCACTTCACCGAGCCCAACCCGCTCATCCCCTTCGGCAACCTGCCGCTGCGCGTCGCGCGGACCCTCACCCCGTGGCCGGAGAACGGCGGCCGCGCGGTCGCCGGGGTCAGCGCGTTCGGATTCGGCGGCGCCAACGCGCACGTCGTCCTCACCGAGGCCCCGCGACCGCGGGCCACCCAACCGCTGCGCCACCGCGGCCCGGATCGCGTGGACCTGCTGCCGCTGTCCGCCCGGTCCTCCGAGGCGCTGGCCGCGCTGGCGGGCCGCTATGAGTCGGCGCTGGCGGCCGGGGCGCCGCTGGCCGACCTCTGCTACACGGCCGGTGCGCGCCGCGGCCACCATGACCATCGGTTGGCCGCGGCGGCGGACACACCCGCGGAATTGTGCGCGTCGCTCGCCGCGTTCCGGCGGGGAGCACCCCACCCCGGGCTGTCCGCCGGGCGCTGCCGCCCGGACCGGCGACCCGGCGTGGTCTTCGTCTTCTCCGGGCAGGGGTCGCAATGGCACGGAATGGGACAGCGGTTGCACTCCCGGGAGCCGGTGTTTCGGGACGCGCTGGCCAGGTGCGACAGCGCCATGCGCCCGCACCTGGACGGAGCCCCGAACGGATCCATCGTCGCGGAACTTCTCGCCGATCGACCGGGGTCCCCGCGCGGCGACATCGGCGTGATCCAGCCCGCCATCTTCGCGGTCCAGGTCGCCCTGGCCGCGCTGTGGCGGTCCTGGGGCGTCGAACCCGAGGCCGTGGTCGGCCACAGCCTCGGCGAGGTGGCGGCGGCGCACATCGCGGGCGCGCTGTGCCTCGACGACGCCGCGCGGGTGATCTGCGGGCGGGCGCGGCTGCTCCGGCGCGTCAGCGGCGATGGAGCCATGCTGGCCACCGACCTCTCCTTCGCCGAGGCCCGGGACCTCGCCGCGGGCCGGCGAAGCCGGGTCGCGGTCGCGGCGACCAACAGTCATCGGTCGACGGTGCTCTCCGGCGACGCCGCGGAATTGGCGGACCTGGCGACAGAGCTGGAGCGGCGCGGCCGATTCTGCCGATGGGTGGAGGTGGACGTGGCCTCGCACAGCCCGCGGATGAACGCGCTGCGCGCCGGCCTGACCGACGCGCTCGCCGGGCTCCGGCCCGTGCCGCCGGCGGTACCGATGTACTCCACGGTGACGGGCGACGAGCTGGCGGGCGACCGCGTCCCCGACCCGGCCTACTGGGTCGAGAACCTGTGCTCGCCGGTGCGCTTCTCGGCGGCGGTGCGGCGGCTACTGGACCTGGGCCGTGACACGTTCCTGGAGATCAGCCCGCATCCCATCCTCTTGAGCGCGATCGGTGAGGACGCGGCGGACCTGGATCGCGCCTGCACCCTGCTGCCGTCGGTGCGCCGCGACGAGCCGGAACAGGCGACGATCCTGGCGTCCCTGGGCACCCTGTACGTGCGCGGGCAGCCGGTTGCCTGGGAACGGCTGCATCCCTCGGACGCCCGCTGCGTGGCGGCGCCCACCTACCCGTGGCAGCGCGACCGATTCTGGCTGGACCCGATCGACACCGGCGACGCGCCGGCTCCGCGGCGGGTCCGCGGTCTCACGGCCCGCCCAGCCGCCGCCCTCCTCAGGCCGGCCGTCACCGGGGCGATGCGGGCTCTCGGCGCGGCGAAACGGCTGCTGCCATCCGGGTCGCGCCGGGATCCGAACCGGCCGCCGGTCGCGGAACCGCCGCGGCCGGCGGGGGGCGAGCCGGCCGCCGCCGGCGCGAATAAAGACGAGGCGAGGCCGCGCGACGATATGCGCCGCGCGCACGGGCCACAGCGAAAACGGCTACTCGAGTCGTATCTGCGCGATCAGGTCGCCGCCAAATTCGCTCTGAGACCAGAGAACCTCGACATCGAGCTGCCGCTCAACCGCCTAGGCATCGACTCGCTCATCGCGCTGGAACTGCGTACCCAGATCGAGCGCGACTTGGGCATCGTCGTGCCGGTCGGGCAGCTGCTGGACACATCCAGCGTCACCGATCTCGCCGAGCGGCTCGCGAACACGGGGCCCGCGGAGTCCGATCCGACCGGGGCGGCGGCCCCCGGGGGGACGCTTTCCCGGCCGGCGGAGGTCCCGGCCGAGCCTCGGGCGTACCCGTTGTCGTACGGACAGCGGTCGCTGTGGTTTCTCTACCAGCTGGCACCCGGCAGCCCCGCGTACACCATCACCTATGCCGGGCGGATCCGCGGCGAGCTGAACGTGGCGGCGATGGAACGCGCCGCCCAGGCACTCGTCGACCGGCACGCGATACTGCGCACCAGCTATGCGGAGCGGGACGGCCAGCCGGTGCAGCTCGTGCGCCCGCGGTGGCCGGTGAGCCTCGTCCGGCGCGACGCGGACCCCGACGAGCTGCACGAGTGGATCCGCCGCGAGGCCAACCGCCCATTCGATCTGCAAGCCGGGCCGGTGTTCCGGCTGACGTTGCTTCGTCTCGGACCCGACGAGCATGTCCTGATCGTGGGGGTGCATCACATCGCCGCCGACTTCTGGTCCATCGACATCATGCTCGACGAGCTTCGCCTCCTGTACGCCGCCGAACACGGTTGTCAACCTCCGCCGGTCTCCCCCGAGCGCTACGTCGACTACGCGGACCGGCAGGCCCGGATGCTCGCGGGCGCGCGGGGCGACCGCCTGTGGACCTACTGGCGTGACCAGCTGGCCGGCGAGCTGCCCCCCGAGCCGCGGCTGCCCATCGACCGGCCACGCGGCGCCGCTCAGACCTACCGCGGCGCCGTGCACCGCTTCACCCTGGACCGCCAGCGGGCCGACGGGCTCAGGGACGTGGGCCGGCGCGCCGGTGCGACGCCGTTCATGACGCTGTTCGCCGCGTACGCCACCCTGCTGCACCGCTACAGCGGCCAGG
This sequence comes from Solirubrobacteraceae bacterium, assembly GCA_050252545.1. GTDB lineage: Bacteria > Actinomycetota > Thermoleophilia > Solirubrobacterales > Solirubrobacteraceae > Patulibacter. The sequence goes on along the minus strand of JBFWKS010000193.1, from coordinate 2,018 downwards.
ACGACCTGCTCATCGGCTCGCCGTTCGGCTGCCGCGATCAGGCGGAGCTGCACAATCTGGTCGGCTACATCGCCAACCCGGTGGTGCTGCGCGCCGATTTGCGCGGCGACCCCGCGTTCACGTCGCTGCTCGGCCGCGTCAAGGAGACGGTCCTAGGTGCTCTCGCGCATCAGGACTACCCTTTCGCGATGCTTGTCGAGCGGCTGTGCCCCGCCCGTGACCTGAGCCGTACCCCGCTGTATCAGGCGTCGTTCGCCTGGGAACAGCCGCGCCGGTTCCACGGCGGCACGGGCGGAGCGCCGGGTCGGGCGGCGCTCGACCTGGAAACCGTCCACCTCGGACAGGGCGGGGCGCCGCTGGACCTGATGATGCAGGTGGGCGATACCGAAGGGCGGTTCATCTGCCAACTGCAATACAACACGGACCTGTTCGACGACGCGACGATCGAGCGGATGGCCGGACACTTCACGACCCTGCTCGACGGCATCGTCGCCGACCCCGGCGCGCGCTTGTCGGAGCTGCCGCTGCTCACCGGGGCCGAGCGCCGTACCCAGGCGCGGTGGAACGATACCGGGGTCCGCTACCGCGATTCCGGGGCCCCCGACCGTCTGCACGACATGGTGGCGGCGACGGTCCGGCGCAGCCCGCACGCCATAGCCGTGTCGTACGACGGCGACGAGCTGACCTACGCCGAGCTCGACCGGCGGGCGCACGGGCTGGCGCGCCGGTTACAGCGCCTCGGTGTGGGACCGGACCGCATCGTTCCCGTGTTACTGGACCGTTCGGTTGATCTGGTCGTCGCCCTGCTGGGCGTGCTCAAGGCCGGTGGCGCCTTCATGGCGGTGGATCCGGCGCAGCCCGCCAACCGCATCGCGGCCATGTTGAGCAACGCGCCGGGCGTGCCGGTCTGTGTCACGCACCGCCGGCATCTCGAGCGCCTGCCGGGGTTCGACGGCCACCGGCTGTGCCTCGACCTGCCCGAGGCCCCGGAGCCGGCGGACGCCGCTGACACCGGGGCCGTCCCCGCCGGTGTCAGGGCCGAGACGACCTCGGACAGCCTCGCCTACGTCAGCCACACCTCCGGCTCCACCGGCGTACCGAAGGGCGCGCTGAACACCCACGGTGCCATGTGCAACCTGCTGCGGTGGATGCGGGCGACCTACCAGCTCGGCCCCGACGGCCGGGTGCTGCACCACACGCCGGTCACTTTCGACGCCTCGGTGGCGGAGATCTTCTGGCCGCTGGCCGTCGGCGCCCGGCTCGTCATCGCGCGGCCCGAGGGCCACAAGGACCCCGCCTACCTCGTCCGGACCATCATCGAGCGATCCATCACGGCGGTGCATTTCGTGCCGTCGACGCTGCGGGCGGTCCTCGCCGAGCCCGCGGTGACGCGCTGCGTCGGACTGCGCACGGTGACGTGCGGCGGGGAGGCGCTGTCCGGCGAACTCGCGGCGCACTTCCTGCGCACGCTGGACGCCGAGCTGTGGAACGAATACGGGCCCGCCGAGACCGCGGTCACGGTCACCGCGTACCGCTGCCGACGCGGTGCGCCCGGCCGCACGGTCCCCATCGGGAGACCGATCGCCAACATCCGCGTTCACCTGCTGGACGCCGGTCTCCAGCCGGTGCCGGTGGGTGTGCCCGGCGAGCTGTTCATCGGCGGCGTCGGGGTGGGCCCCGGCTATCTCAACCGGCCGGATGCGACGGAGGCCAGCTTCATCGCCGATCCATTCGGGGAGGATCCCGGCCGGCTGCTTTACCGCACCGGCGACCTGGCGCGGTACCTGCCCGACGGCAACATCGAGTACCTGGGACGCCTCGATGACCAGGTGCAGATCCGCGGTGTGCGGATCGAGCCCGGCGAGGTGCAGGCCGCCCTGGACAAACACCCAGGGGTTGGCGAGAACGCCGTGGTGCCCGGCGACGACGGCCGCGGCAACACCCGGCTGGTCGCTCACGTCGTGGCGGCGACCCGACCCGCGCCGACCACCGCCGAGCTGCGCCGGTTCCTGCTCGAA
>JBFWKS010000192.1:0-8289 GCA_050252545.1 Solirubrobacteraceae bacterium | reverse complement strand
CCACACGCCCGAGCAGGAGCACGAGCACGCCGTCCAGTACGCGGACGCCACCGAGATGTGGGTGCTCGAGCGCGCCGGGATCCAGCGCGCAGGGCTCGTCGTCGCCGTCACCGGAGACGACGAGGACAACATGCTGATCTGCCAGGTCGCCCGCGACCGGTACGAGGTGACGCGCACCATCGCCCGGGTCAACAACCCGCGCAACCGCGAGCTGTTCGAGCTGCTGGGCGTGGCGCCGGTCGTGTCGGCCACCGATCTGATCCTGCGCCTGATCGAGCACGAGGTGCCGAGCTTCGGCCTCGTCCACCTGCTGGACCTGCACGCCGAGCGGCTCGAGATCGTCGAGGTGGAGCTGACGTCCGGGGCGCCCGCCGCCGGCCGTGCCGTGGCCGATGTCGAGATGCCCGACGGGTCGCTCATCATCTCCGTCCTGCGCGACGGGTCGGGGTTCGTGCCCAAGGCGGATACGGTGCTGGAGCCCGGCGACGAGGTGCTCGTCGTGCTGGACCCGGGCCTGGAAGCGGGGATCACGTCGATCTTCACGGCGGACGCCGACGCGTCCTGATCCGCCATGCCGGGGCGACGGCTCGGGGCGGGTGCGGTGAGCGGTCCGCGCCGCCTTCGTGAGGCATGGGATCGGCGCGCGTCCTGCGGACGAGATCGGTAAGATCCTTGGTCGCAGTTTGCGTCATTGCGGAATGGTGTAATTGGCAACACACCGGTTTCTGGTACCGGCATTCTAGGTTCGAGTCCTAGTTCCGCAGCCTCGCACGAAGCCCCCGACCACGCCGGGGGCTTCGTCGTTCCGGGGTCTCGCCGGCCCCGGACACCCTCGCCCTGAGCGCCGCTCGCGGCGCAGGCCGTCGCGTCGTGAAGGCCGGTGGGACGGTGTACGCGCGTCTGCGGGGTGCGCCCAAGGCCGGTGATGCGCCGGTGACCGACGGTTGACCGGCCCATCGGTACCGGGCTAGGCTCGCGCCCGCGCGCTCCACCGACCCTGGGGTAGGGCCGGCGGGCACTCGGGGGGCTCCCGCGGGCCGGGCCGCGTCGGGCGCCGATCCCACAGCGCCCGGCGACGAGGGAGCACCACCATGAGGAATCCGATCGACCGTTCGTCAGCCACGCGACGCCTGGCGCGCGCCGCCGCGGTGGCGGTGGCCGCCGCCGGCTTCGGCCTGGCGGCCGGGCCGGCCAACGCGGCACCGGCACCCGGAGAGCTGGAACGGGCCGTCAAGCAGCTCATCGACCCGTCCACCTCGAAGGCGACCACGCGATCCGCGCCGGCGGCCACCGCCGACGCCGAAGCCGAGGCGCCGGCGTTCACACCGCCGTTCGACTGCAAGGAGCGCTATCCGGACGCCCAGGCCTGCTTCAGCCTGATGACGACCACCGGCAACGTGCAGGTGGGCGGCTTCAAGAGCTCGCTCGACGAAACGCCGATCGTCCTGACCGGCGGCCTGGACGCGTCGTTGACCCCCCTCCCGAACCCGCCCGGCGGAGCGGGTGGCGGGGGCTTCCCGTCGATCCAGGTGCCCGGCGGCCTGACCGGCATCCAGCCGCTGCAGGACCTGCTCGACACGCTCGGCCTCGGCGGGCTGACCGGTGTCAGCGCCGCGTTCGTCCCGGTCGGATCCCCCGGGTTCTCGATCGATCTCGCCAACGCCGATGTCTCGGCCGACCTGTCGCTGTACGTCGGTATCCAGAGCCTGTTGCTGGGCAACACGTGCTCGATCGGCACGGCGGCCAAGTCCATCGAGCTGAACCTCGACGGCAAGGTCGACGGCGTCGAGTTCGTCGACGGCTTCATCAAGGTGCCGCTGCACGTCGACGACGACACGTTCACGGTGCCCGGTGCGTCCAACTGCGGAATCCTCGTCGGTGGCCTGCTGACCGGCGTCGGGTTCAACCTGTTCGACGGTCTCATCGACTCGCAGCTGGGGATCCCGGCCGCCAGTGGGACGAACCACCTGAACCTGACGGCCAACCTCTGGCTGTTCCCGTAGGGAGCGGCGCTCCGGGCGGCGGGGACGCCGCCGTCCGATGCCGCCCGGTCGGGCCCGCGGGTGCGTGGTCCGACCGGACGTGCCCGCCGCGCGCGTGCGCTCCGACACGACGTCGTTGTGCGATCCCGCACCCCGTGGCTCGTGCGATTGGTCTCGACGCCGCCGGTGGCCTACGGTGGAGGGGTGGCCTGGAACGTCGTCATCGCCGGAGGCGGATTCGCGGGGGTCGAGGCGGCCCGCCGCCTGGAGCGGCGCCTGCCGCACCACAGCGCGCGGGTGACGCTCGTCTCCGACCAGAACTACATGCTCTACACGCCGCTGTTGCCGGGGGCGGCCGCGGGCACGCTCGAGCCCCGCCACGCCGTGGTGCCGCTGCGCGAGCAGCTCCACAACACCGAGCTGCGGCTGGGGTCGGTGACCGGTGCCGACCCGCACGACCGGCGGCTGCGGATCACCACCGCCGACGGGCGTGACCAGGAGCTGCCGTACGATCAGCTGATCGTCGCGGTCGGCTCGGTGTCGCGTACGTTGCCGATCCCGGGCCTGGCCGAGCACGCGCTGGGCATGAAGACGCTGCCGGAGGCGATCGCGCTGCGCAACCGGCTGCTGCAGAGCCTGGAGATCGCCGAGGGCATCGACGACCCGCGGGTGCGCGAGTCGTGGTTGACGTTCGTGTTCGTCGGCGCCGGGTACGCGGGCCTGGAGGGCCTGGCCGAGCTGCAGGACTTCGCCACCGACCTGCTCGACGACTACCCGCGCTGCCGGACCCAGGGCGTGCGGTTCGTCCTCGTCGAGGCCCGTGATCGGGTGATGCCCGAGATCCCCGAGTCGCTGGCCGGGTTCGCGGTCGCGCAGCTCCGCGCCCGGGGCATCGAGATCCGCACGTCGACGACGCTCGACGCGATGACCGAGACGACCGCGACGCTGGCCGGGGGAGAGGTCGTGCCCGCCCGCACCGTCGTCTGGACGGCCGGGGTCAAGCCCAGCCCGGTGGTGGCACGGCTCGGCCTGCCGCTGGATGAGCGCAGTGGCCGGATCGTCGTCGGCCGCGACCTGCAGGTCCCCGGGGTGCAGGGCGTGTGGGCGATCGGCGATGCCGCCCACGTTCCCGACCCGAAGGACCTGGACCGTCCGACCCCGCCGACCGCCCAGCACGCCGTGCGGCAGGGGCGCAAGGTCGCCGACAACGTCGCCGCCGCCTTGGCGGGACGTCCGGCGCGGATCTTCCGCTACCGCACGCTCGGGGTGTTCGTCGATCTCGGCCGCGGCAAGGCCGTCGCGTCGACGATGGGGCTGCGGTGGCAGGGCGCCCCGGCGTGGTTCCTCGCCCGCACCTACCACCTGATGTCGATGCCCGGCGCCAAGCGGCGGATCCGACTGGTGGCCGACTGGACCGTCGGGCTGTTCTTCGGTCGCGACGGGTCGGAGCTCGGCCGGCTCGGCCACCCGGGACGGCTCGACGCGCCCGACCGGGTCGCGCTGGAGCAGCGGGAGGCCGACGAGGCCCGTGCCACGGCCTCGCCGGAGCGCGCCGAGACGCGCCCGGACGGCTGATCCCCGGGAGGGGGAGTGGGTCCCCACGCGCGAGCGCCGACGCGGGAGCCGCGACGACCTACGATCGGTGCATGTCCCGTCCCGGTCGCCCGTCACGCCGCGGCGCATCCGTCGCCGTCACGGCCCTCGCGCTGGCACTCGCCGCCACCGGCTGCGGTGCCGGTGCCGGTTGGGAGCCCGCACCCGAGGCGCTCCCTGACGCGCCCGCGCTGCAGGTGAGCCCGGTGACCTCGACGCCCGAGGACCGTGGGGGGCCGAGCCTGACCTCGGTCGACCGCGTCGTGCTGTTCTCGGCCGGTGACGACCTGGGCGTGATCGGGTCCGGGCGCTACGCCGACCTGGTGCGGACCTGGCGGACCGACGGTCGCACCTGGACGACGGTCGGCGACGTGACCGGTCCGATCCAGAACGCGTCCCGCACGGCCGACGGGCGCCTGTGCGGGACCCGTCGGGACGACGCGCCGATCTGCATCGCCGCCGATGGGCGCACCGTGCGCACGCTCGATCGGCCACCTGCGCATCCCGACCATCCGCAGTCGTCCCTCGACGGGCGCGATCCCGCCGAGGGGCGTCGGTGGAGCGCGACGATGACGGTCGGGGACGACTTCTACGCCCTCGTCGAATCGCGACGTCTGGGCTACCTCGTGCGCCTCGATGGGCGGCGCCAGCGTCCGGTCGGCGACGGGATCGTCGTCGGGTACGGCTCGCACATCGTCCTCGCACCGCGCGAGGGCCGCGCGCCCTGCGTCGTGGGCTCGTCGAAGGTGCGCGACGCCGCCGACGAGGTCGTCCCGGACCAGCTGGAGCTCACGGTCGCCTGCCCGGGCGAGCGGACGCGGAAGGTGATCGCACCGCTGCCGGTGCCCGCCGAATCCGACGTCGAGGAGCACCTGCTCGGCGTCGACCGCGAGCTGGAGGGCGCCGTCATCGTCGGACGCACCGTCGTCGCCGGGATCAAGCACGCGTGGGATGCGGGAACCGCGGACGACCGTCACGCCGCGGGGACGACGTGGACGGTCGTGGCCGGCGACGGGTCGCGGCTGGAGCCCGTGCCGGTCGGCGGGTCGGTCGGGGACGGCACCGTCGGCGGTGATCTGCACGTTGCCGGCGGCCGCGTCTGGGCGCTGCGGCGCGCATCGGGCCGGGGCGCCGGCTTCCGGACGGGCAGCATCGACCTGCTGCGGATCGATGCCGACGCGGGCCGCGTCGACGGTCGTGCGACCCTCGTGGAGGACGGCCGGATCGAGCGGAGCCCCGGCGCGGTGAGGACGGTCGGCGATCGGCTGTGGGTCGCAGCCCAGGCGGCCGGACCGGTGCCCGGTCAGGACGACGACACGGCCGTCGGCGGCCGCATCGGCTGGCGTCTGTGGACCGTGCCGTCGGCGGCACGCTGACCGGTCGCCGGTCGCCTCGCCCGGCAAGACGGTGGGCATCCGCCGTCCAGGCGGCGGAGCGGCGCGCTACTTGTCGTAGGCGTAGAGCTTCTCGGCCTTCATCAGCCTGATCAGCTTGCGGCTGTAGGACGAGTCGGTGGCGTAGCCGGCCCGGTGGATCTCGCGGGCGAAGCGGTCGGGCTTGGTGCTGTACTTGAACGCCTTGGCGTAGCGGCTGTTCTCGACGAGGAACATCCCGTGGTCATCGAACGACGTCTTGGCGCCGGTGTACATGCGGAACTGGCCGATCTGCCGGACGAGGCGCCCACGCTCCTCCTCGTACGTCGGCTTGTGGACGCAGCCGACGGCCCGGGCACCCCAACGGAACGTGCCGTCCTTGGCGTCGACGGACTGGGCCTTGATCCCGAAGTAGTTGTTGGCGCCGGCGGTGAGCGTGCCGGACGCGGACTCCAGGATCCCCTGGGCGAGCGACACCGACGCCGGGACCTTGGTCTCGGCGAACGACCGGCGCGCCAGCGGTCCGGTCGTCTTGATGAACGCGTCGCGGTCGGCGGGCGCGGCGTCCAGTGGCACGGTCGCCACCGACGAGCAGCGGCCCTGCTGCGGGTTCTCGCGGCCCGGGGCGCCGGCGTCGGGCCACTTGCAGTACGGCGCGACGAGGGCGCTCTTCTCGATCTCGACCGACGCGTCGGGCACGTACCCGGCCTTGCCGTTGGGCAACCGGATCCGATCCCAGATCCGGGAGCGGCCGTAGCGGCCCGATGCCGGTCCCGCGTTCATCTGGCAGAGCACGCGGACCTTGGCGTTGCGGCGTAGCCGGCCGACCCGCTTGGTCTTCGTCGGCACGCGGCGGACGTTGATCCGCTTGGACGACTGCAGCCGGATCCAGCCGCGCGACGACGGCCGCCTGCCCTTCTCCGCCTCGGGGGCCTTGGCGCTCGTCGTCGTGGTCGGCGTCGTCGGTGTCGGGCTCGCCGGCGGGTCCTCGCCGATCGGCACGCCACCTCCGGTCTGTGCGCCGGCCGCGGCTGGGAGCGCGAGCGCGACGACGAGCGCGGCGAGCGTCGTGCGCGCGCCGCGCGAGGAGGTGCGGGGGAGGGGACGGGACATCAGGATCTGGAACCGGTGAGGAGCGGAGAGGTTGCGGTCACGGACGGACATGCGGGACGGCCCGGCACGATAGGGCGTCGGGCCCGCGGGTGGACCCGGCTCACGCCGGCACCGCGTCGCTCGTGCCGCGCTCCCAGTCCTCGTGGAGCTTGGCGTACGCACCGGCGCGAGCGAGCAACTCCTCGTGCGTGCCCTGCTCGAGGATGCGACCGCCGTCGACGACGACGATCAGGTCGGCGGAGCGGATGGTGGACAGGCGGTGGGCGATGACGATGGCGGTGCGTCCCGCCAGCAGCGTGCGCAGCGCCTCCTCGATCCGCCGCTCGGTACGCAGGTCGACGTTGGCCGTCGCCTCGTCCAGCAGGAGGATCGCCGGGCCCGGTCGCTCGGAGTGCGGGCCGTCTCCGGCGATCATCGCCCGCGCGAACGCCACGAGCTGTCGTTGACCGGCCGACAGCGACCCGCCGCGCTCGCCGACGCGGGTGTCGAGCCCGTCGGGCAGCGCGCCCAGCGCGTCGGCCGCGCCGAGCGCCTCGACGACCGTCTCGACCTCGTCCCGGGTGGCGTCGTCGCGGCCGAAGGCGATGTTCTCGGCGACGGTGCCGCTGAAGAGGAACCCCTCCTGCGGGACGATCCCCATCCGGGCGCGCAGCTCGCGCTGGCGCAACGCGCGCAGGTCCACGCCGTCCAGCGTCACCCGCCCGGCGACCGGGTCGACGAACCGTGCGGCGAGCTTGCCGATGGTCGACTTGCCGGCCCCGGTGCTGCCGACGAGCGCGACCGTCGCCCCCGCCGGGATCGTGAGGTCCAGGCCGGTGACGATCGGCGGCCCCAGCCGCCCGTCGGCATCGGCCGCGTAGGCGAAGTCGACCCCCTCGAACCGGATCTCACCGCGCAGCGGATCCGGCAGCGGCCGTGGATCGTCGGGATCGGTGAGCGTCGACTCCTGCTCGAGCAGGCCGCCGATCTTGTCGAGCGCGGCCATCCCGGACTGGAACGTCGTATAGACGTTGGAGAGCTCCTGGATCGGGCCGAAGAAGTTGTCGAGGGCGGTGACGAACCCGATCAGCACGCCGATGGTCACGGCCCCCTCGATCGCCTGGCCGCCACCGATGAGCAGCACGAGCACGATCGCCACGGTCGACAGGTACTCCACCGCCGGGAAGTAGGCGGCGTTGAGGTACACCGTCTTCATGTTGGCGGCGCGGTTGTCGTCGCCGAGCGCGTGGAACTCGTCGAGGTGGCGACGCTCGCGACCGTGGGCGCGAATCACCCGCATGCCGGTGAGCGTCTCCTGCAACTGGGCGGTGATCGCGCCGATCGTCTCGCGGGTGCGGGCGAACGCGTCGACCGACGCCAGCCGGAACGCCAGCGACCCGATCAGCAGCACCGGGACGGTGGTGAACGTGATCAGCGCCAGCTGGACGTCGAGCGACAGCAGCACCACGACCGACCCGACGAGCAGCAGCAGCGACTGGACGAGCGTGACGAGGCTCGACGAGATCATCGTCTGCAGTGCGTCGACGTCGTTCGTCATCCGCGACACGAGCACCCCTGCCCGCTGGCGCTCGTGGTAGCTCACCGGCATCGACAGCAGGTGGCGGAAGATCCGCTCGCGCAGGTCGCTGAGCAGCCGCGCACCGAGCCAGCCGACGAGCCGGTCGCGGATGACGGTGGCGACGAGCCCGACGGCGGCGACGACGAGGAATGCCACCACGAGGACGGTGAGCGCGCCGGTGTCGCCCTTGGCCAGGCCGTCGTCGACGGCGCGCTGAGCCAGCGGGGCGGGAGCCAGGGCTGCGACGGTGGTGACGAGCAGCACCAGCCCGAGCAGGACGATCCGCAGCCGGTACGGCCGGAGCATCCCGAAGAGGTTGCGGACGCGGCGCCCCCGCCCGCGGGTGGCGCCCTGACGGCGGCGGACGTCGGCCAGGCCGCGTCGCAGGCGGCCACCGGGATCGACGGTGCTCATCGGCTCGCCACCCGGTCGTCGTCGGTGGTGGCCGCCGGGTCGGCGTCGCAGTCGATCCAGTCGGGGTGCTGGTCGCGGGTCAGGAACACCTGGCACGCCAGGCCGCGGTCGACGATCTCGCGGTAGCGCGACGAGCGTGCCACGAGATCCTCGTGGCGGCCCACGTCGGCGACCCGCCCGTCCTCCATCACCACCACCCGGTCGGCCAGGCGCACGGTCGAGAGCCGGTGGGCGATGAGCAGCACCGTGCGGCCGT
>JBFWKS010000191.1:0-8299 GCA_050252545.1 Solirubrobacteraceae bacterium | reverse complement strand
CCCTCGTCCGACCGGCACGGCGTCCGCGACCGTGGCGTCGCGGCCCACGCCCCGCCGGTCCGCGCCCCGCGACGCGGTGATGTCGGGGATCCACGCATGAAGATCGCCATCCTGGGCACCCGCGGCATCCCTGCCGCCTACAGCGGCTTCGAGACCGCCGCCGAGCACCTCGCCGGGCGGCTGGTGCAGCGCGGGCACGAGGTGTCGGTCTACTGCCGCCCACACGTCGTCGACAGCGGCCTGCGCGAGCACGTCGGTGCGCGCCTGGTGCACCTGCCGACGATCCGCAACAAGTACCTGGACACGTTCGTCCACACGTACCTGTCGGCCGAGCACGCTGTGCGCCGCCTCAAGCCCGACGTCGCGCTGTTCTTCATCGCCGGCAACAGCCCGCTCACCCGCGTCACCCGCGCGGCGGGGATCCCGACGGTCATCAACGTCGACGGCCTGGACTCCGACCGATCGAAGTGGCCGGCCACGGCCAAGGCGTACCTGCGGTTCGCCGAGCGCAACGCGCCGCGCTGGGCCGACGTCGCCCTGACCGACAGCGACGCGGTCGCCGAGGTGTTCGCGCAGCGTTACCAGCAGCGGATCGGCGTGATCCCCTACGGCGTGGAGGACCCCGGCTACACGACGACCGAGGCACTGGACGGCCTGGGGCTGCAGCCGCGCGAGTACGTGCTGTTCGTGGGGCGGCTGGAGCCCGAGAACAACCCGCACATGCTGGTGGACGCGTTCAGCCGGCTTCCGTACTCGGTCACGCGGGGCAAGCGCCTCGTCGTCGTCGGTGGCGCCCCGTACGCGGACGAGTACATCCGTGGCGTGCACCGTGGCGGCGATCCGCGGGTGCTCTTCCCCGGCTACGTCTTCGGTCGCGGCTACTGGGAGCTGCAGAAGAACAGCTATCTGTCGGTCGTCCCGACCGAGGTCGGCGGCACCCACCCGGTCATCCTCGAGGCGCTCGCGTCGGGAGCGGCGGTGCTCGTCAACGACCACCCGCCGAACCTCGAGACCATCGGCGGGGCGGGAGCGACGTTCTCGGGATCCGAGGGGGCGCCCGCGCTCGCGCGCGCCCTGGAGGCGTTGCTGACCGACCCGGAGCGCGTCGCGGCGTTGCGCACGGCGGCGGTCGAGCGGGCCAAGGCGTACTCGTGGGATGCGGTCACCGACCGCTACGAGGAGCTGCTGCTGCGCGTGACCGCCGGTCGTGGCCACGGCCCACTCGATCCGTCGCTCGTCGACCGTGACGTGCCGGCACCCGCGCTCAGCGGCCTGGTGCCCTGAACCCCGGCCGGCGCGTCGCGCCCGGCGAGCACGGGCCACGCGACGCGTGCGGTCCCGGCGGCACCGCGTACGCGTCCGGTACCCGCGCGCCCGCCTACTTCACGCGGAACGAGACGCCGCGGCTGCGCACCGTCCGCCGGCCGTCCTTCCAGGCGATCCGGACGGCGCCCTTGCGGGCCTTCACGACGCGCTTGGGGATCCGGATCATCCGCCAGACGAACCCGTAGCCGTCGGTCTTGTAGCGCTTGACCCGCTTGTAGCGGCCCTTCGACCCGGTCCGGACCTCGACGTCGAACCGCGTGCGCTCGCCGGCCGGCCGGATCCGTCCCCAGACCCGCAGCTTGCGGCTCTTCTTCGACACGGTGCGGCGCGGCAGGTGGATCGGGGTGCGGTATGCCGCATAGGCGGGCTTGCGCTTGCTCACGCGACTGCCGGACCCCTCGCCCCACCGCAGGCCGCTCTGGAACGTGCCCCACTTGTCGTCGCCGCCGCCCTCGATCGGCGCGTCGTCGTAGAGCAGGAACTGCGCCAGCGTCCTGACGTGCTTGTCGTGCCACGCGATGTACTCGGCGTGGTTGATGTACGAGGCCTGCTTGGCGGGGCTGGGCGCATACGGGTCGGGCGGGTTGGTCTGGTACCCGAACTCGGTGAGGTACAGCGGGATGTTGCGGCGCTTGGACCCGTACCGGGCCATGATCCGGTCCAGGTAGTCGCTCAGCAGCGCGAGGTTGGAGGTCGTCACCTGCTGCGTCGGGCGGTCCGGTGCGCTGTCGGGCCGCCTGAGCAACTCGTACGGGTGGTGGGCGTACCCGGTCATCTCGAAGAGCCCGGGGTTCTGTGCGACGAACGTGGCCGCGTCCGGCGTGGCGGCACAGCCGACGGCGGTCGCGTCCGTGCCCTTGAGCAGCCGGAGCCGGTCGTCCAGGCAGTACACGCGCCGCAGGAACCGCATCGGCTCCATCGCGTTGGTGATCCGCTTGGGGTTCGGGATGCCCTTGGGGGCGGTCTCGCCGATGAGGATCGTGTCGCGGGCCACGGTGTGCCCGGTGCCGACGAGGCCGGCGTAGGCGTGCCGGACGAGGTCGCGGTAGCGGGCGGGCGACGCCTCGATCGGGTCCTTGCCGAGCGACGTCCACTGCGGCGAGAGCCAGCCGCCCTGGTTCGGCTCGTTCCAGATCGTCCAGTAGTCGACGCGCGGCAGCGGTGCGCTCTGGCCCGCGGGGACGAAGGTCCCGTCGTAGCGGCGGCCGAGGGCGGTCATGAACGCCCCGAACTCCTCGGCGCTCGGGTTGGTCACCGGATTGACCGCGGCGTCGAAGAACCCGGACCCGGCCCACAGCGGCATCGGCGCCGTCGGGTTGAGGTTGATCGCCATGCCGCGCCGGTGCACGCCGGCGATCACCTCGTCGAGCACCTTCCACGCCGCCGCCGGGTAGGCGTTGGGATCGGTCGCGTCGAAGCTCGGCCGGGTCGTCGACTTCGGATCCGGGGCGAACCGCTCCCAGAACACCGACACGCGGATCCGCTGGGCGCCCAGGCGCGCCATCTGGTCCAACGCGTCGTCGCGGGTCTCGGGCTTGGCCGACAGCACCCGTGGGTCGTCCTGGAAGGTCGCCTCGAGCCGCCGGTCCGCCTGGGCGGACGCGGGGAGCGCGAGGAGCAGCGCGACGACGGGGATCAGGAGGCGGCGCATGTCTGGCAGTCGTAACCCATCGGGGGACGGATGGTCGCGGTCATCGATCGGCGCCTTCGCGGCGTTGGGCGCGGGCGACGCGCTTCTCGTAGGAGCGGCGTGCCGCGGCGACGGCGATCACCTGGGCAGTGCGACGGGTCGGCGCGAGTCGCAGGGCGATCCCGGCGGCGCGCTGCGCATGGTACGGCCGATCGGCGACCGACAGCTCGAACTCGGCCAGTCGCTCCCAGGGGTCCGGAACCGCAGGCTGCCGCTTCCAGGCGCGGTTGAACGCCGCACGGGCACCGTCCAGGTCCTTGCGGCCGATGAGCACCCGGGCCTCGGCGTAGTCGCCCTCGGCGGCGAGCGGGTTGAGGTCGCGGGCACGGCGGGCGTGGTCGGCGGCGGCATCCAGATCGCCGTCGCCGACGGCGACGTACGTCGCCTCGACGGCCTTGTGGGCGCGCCACGGCTGGATGATCGACACGACCGACACGACGGTGACGACGGCCACCCCGGCGGCGAGCGCGGTGCGTGGCGAGCGGATGGCGATCGGCGGCGGTCGGTCGTAGCGCGGATCGCGACCACCGGCGACGGCCGACGCGGGCTCCGCGCCCCGGCCGACGACCCAGCCGGCCAGGAGCATCATCGGCAGCGCGACCGCCGGGATGAACCAGTTCCAGTCGGCGGCCGACGTGACGGCGAACGTCACGACGAGCGCGATCGCGGCGACGATGCCGTGCCGCTCGGCGGTCGCCGGCGATCCCCGCAACGGACCCCAGAGCGCGGCGGCCCGGGTCGCGGCGGCCAGCCACGCGAGCGCCAGCAGCAGCTGGAGCGCCATGCCGGTCCAGCCCGTGTCGGCGAGCGTCTGGGGAATCCAGCCGTGGGCGTGACGGGCGACCTCGCCGTCCTTGCGCACCCGCGCCTGGACGGCACCGAACCCACCGGCACCGACGCCGTGGGTCGGCTGGGCGCGGTAGATGTCCATCGCCTGCCGCCAGTAGTTCGAGCGGGCCGACGCGGTGTTGGTGAACCGCGACGTCTGCGCGCCCGGGATCGCGGCCTGCGGGTCGGTCAGCTGGTCGTAGGCGCGCTCGATGGTGCCGGCCAGGCCGCGGTCGCTCGTGGCGAGCACGCCGATCCCGGCGATCGGGACGAGTGCCAGCAGGCAGGCGACGGTCACGCCCAGGCGGCGCCGCTCCGCACGACCGATCCCGCCGAAGACGGTCACGAACCCGATCGCCAGCCCGATCGCCGTCGTCATCAGGACCATGCCGACGAGCAGCACGCCGAGCTCGGTGCCGGCGGGCTTGCGGGCGACGAGCAGCACCGCGTCGGTCGACAGCGCCGGCTGCGCGTACGCCCAGATCCCGACGAACGCGCCCGCCGACACGCCGACGCCCAGCACGACGAGGCTGTGGAGGCGCCGCGGGGCGAGCGCGAGCCAGGCGGCCAGGCCGATCCCGGCCGCCAACAGCGACCCGCGGGAGTAGGACTGCAGCAGCCCGACGACGGCGAGCGCCGCGATCGGATACGCCAGTGCGTTGAGTGGGCGGTAGCCGGTGCGGCGGGTGCCGAGCCACGGGGCGAGGACGAGCGCGAACGCGGAGATCGCACCGACGGCGTTCCAGTAGCCGACCGGCTGCTGCAGACGGGCGAACACGCGCTCCTGCTCGAACGCGGCCGGCAGCGCCTTGTGGAGCAGGCCGATGACGACGAGCGCGGTGCAGCCCAGGAGCACGCCGCCGAGCGGCGCCTGCCAGCGGCGCGGCGCCCACCGGGCGGCAGCCGCCCCGGCGGCCATCACCGCGACGTAGGCGATCGTCCGGTTGGTCTCGACCCACGACTGATCCGGGTCGACGGACCACGTGATCGACAGTCCGGCGAGCAGCACGGTGGCCGCGGCCGCGGCGAGGGTTCCCGCGCCCCATGCCCGCGAACGGGTCGGGGCCCGCAGCACGGCGAGCAGACCGACGAGGCCGGCGGTGATCGTGACGACGAGCAGCGTCGGGCCGAGCGTCGAGACGCTCTGGCCGACCTTGGCGTTCAGCGCGACCCAGACGAGCAGTGCGGCGATGAGCAGGACCCACGGGAGGTCCCCCGCGAGCGCCGACGGTCGGCGCACGCGGCCCCGCAGATCAGCTGCCACGCCGACGACGCACGGTCTGGACGGTCGCCGCGAGCCCGGCGAGCGCCGCCGCGCCGGCGACCGCGATGAGGGCCAGCAGCAGCGACGTCGGGAGCGACTGGCCGGTCGCTCCGAGCGCCAGCGCGTCGGTGGGGATCTCGTCGTCGTCGATCCGCAGGACGGGAGCGTCCTTGGCGGCGTCGGTGATCTTCTGGGCCTCGTCGCTCGACCGCTGCCGCTCCTCGGGGGCCGCGTTGTCGACGCCGGCGAGCCGGTCGGGGGTCGCGGGCGTGGTCGGCGGGGTGCCGGACGAACCGGTCGACGAGCCACCGGTCGATCCACCGCCGGATCCGCCCGCGCCGCTGCCGCCGCCCGACGACCCGGCCGCCGCGTCCTGCAGCGCCCGGTAGATGTTGTCGGCGCAGTCCGAGTAGTCGGCCAGGCCGCCGTCGAGCTTGTCGAGCGCGGACTGCAGCTCCTCGGAGGTGTACTTGCCCTTGGGGATCGACCCGGTGCACTCGCTGGTGATCGACGCCGACGCCGTGCCGGGGACGACGGCCGCCGGGAGGGCGGCGATGCCGACGACGAGCAGGAGGGTGCGGAGGTGGATGAGGATGCGGGTCATCTCGGTCTCGCTCGGGCCGGGGACGACGGGCGGTGGTGCCCTGGTCACCCGAATGGGCCGGCGACCACGGGACGCCGACGGGGACCGCCGGCGCACGCACGCCGGCGGACGTGGTGCTGAACGCTACCAACCGCCCGGGGGCCGTCGAGTTGCGGATTCGACGGCGGCGAGCATCCCGTCGGCCCACGCCTCGAACGTGAACGCGGCCGCGTCGCGGCGTCCCGCGGCGCCCAGGGCGCGGGTGGCGACCGGGTCCGACGCCATCTCGGTGAGCGCACGGGCGAGGTCCATCGGCTGCCCGGCCGCGACGACGCGCCCGTTGCGGCCGTCGCGCACCAGCCCTCCCGCGGCGGCCCCGACGGCGTCGGTGGCGAGCACCGGCACCCCGCGGTGGAGCGCCTCGTTGCAGACCAGGCCCCACGGCTCGACGAACGCCGGGGTCCGGAACGACGGGACGCACAGCACGTCGGCGCCGTCGAGCCGGTCGCGGATCTCGTCCGGGGCCACCGGGCCGAGCGCCCGCACGCCGGGCAGGCCGCCGTCGGCGGCGGGGGGCGGGCCGAGGAGCAGCAGCTCGGCACCGATCGCCTCGTACAGCTTGGCCTGACGCCAGGCGACGAGGAGCACCTCGACGCCCTTGCCGGGCGCATCGCGGCCGACGAACAGGATCCGGAACGGCTCGCCGTCGCGCGGTGCCGCCGGCGGGTCGACCCACACGGCCGGGTCGACCGCCTGCGGCGCGACGTGCACGCTGCGGGCGCCGAGCCCGCGGACGTGCGCGGCGACGTGCGACCCGTACGCGGCCACCGCGTCGGCATCGCGGACGATGTGGTGCAGGAGCGGACGCCCGAGGAGCAGCGCCGGAGAGGTCGGGTCGTGCCAGAGCGCGCTCCAGAGCACGAACGGCGTGCCGGCCGCGCGCGCGCCGCGCCACGCCCCCGGCAGTGCGGTCCGACCGGCCGTGCCGGCGACGATGGCGCGCCACCGGCGCGGCTCGGCGGCGAGCCGCGCGACGCGACGCTGCGAGGTGTGGTGCACCGGCACCCCGGGGTCGTCCACCGACGGCGAGAAGTGCGGGGCCCGCGTCTCGAACGTCGCCACCTCGACGGGCACGCGGTCGGCCAGCGCACGCAGCGCCCCGACCCGCTCCTGCGGCACCCGGGGGGTGACGATGAGGATCGGGCGATCGTCGCCGGGCACGCGCGACATCATCCTCGATCGGCCGACGACGTCGTGGTGGCGAGCACGTCGCGGTAGGCGCGCACCGTCGCGTCGCCGCAGCGCTGCCAGGTGAACGCGCCCGCCACGGTCCGCCGTGCCGCCCTGCCGAGCTCGCGGCGGCGTGCCGGATCGGCCAGGAGCCCGTCGAGGGCGTCGGCGAGCGCCGCGATGTCGGCGGGGGGCACGAGGACGATGCCGTCGCCGACGTCGGCGATCTCGCGCGGTCCCGCCTCGCCGAGCGCGGCGACGACGGGCATCTCGGCGGCCATCGCCTCGACGTACGCGACGCCGAACGCCTCGTCGACCGCGGGCATGACGAAGATGTCGGCCGCACGGGCGGTCTCGAGCGCCTCGGCGTGGGGGAGCTGGCCGCACCAGTGCACGCGGTCGGCGATCGCGAGCTCGGCGGCGAGCTCGGCCAGCGCCGCGCGCTCGGGCCCGTCGCCGACGACCGTGTACCGCAGACCGGGGTGGCGGTCGCGAAGCACCCGGATCGCGCGCAGGACGTCGGCGTGGCGCTTGCGGGCGACCAGGTGGCCGACGGTCACGAGCCGCGGCTCGACGTGGTCGGTGGTGGCGGCCCGCACCACCGGTCCGCGTCCCCAGCGTCCCTGTGCGCGCTGCCCGACGGCGGTGTCATCGACGATCGGCGCGGTCCACACGCGCCGGCGGCGCCACTCCTCCAGCCGATCGGCGCCCGGCAGGTCGGTGCCCAGCCGGACGATCCGGGTACGGGTGGCCCCGAGCGCATCGCAGCGATCGGCGGTACCGGCGCTGTTGGCCAGGACGAGGGTGGCGTCGGCGAACGTCGCCCGGACCGCGTCGGCGCCGTCCCGGTGACGGTCGGCGGTGTAGTAGACGTCGCCGCCATGGACCGACACGACGACCGGCTCGGGCCGGCCGATCCGACGCAGCGCGTCGCCCGCGGGCACCGCGTTGTGGGCGTGCAGCACGTCGAACGGAAAGCGACGGTGCAACCGCCGCAGCGCCCGGCGCAACGGTCGCGCGGCCCAGCGCCCCCACGATCCGTAGCTCCGCGACCGGCGCGGACTGAGGAACCGCACGTACGTCACGGGGATCCCGTCGAGCGTCGTCCGCGCCGGCTGGGCGAGCATCGTCCGCAGCGTGCGGAGCATGTGGCGACGCCTGGTGGCCGCCGGCGGCACCGGCCGGTGCAGGACGACCACCTCGACCTCGGCGCCCGCGTCGCGCGCGGCCACGGCTTGGCGGTGCGCCCAGATCCCCAGCACCGGGTCGTGCTGGCGCGGGTAGAACTCCGCGACGACGCACACCCGCAGCGGCCGGTCCGGCACGGACGCGGCGTCGGGACTGGACGGCGGATCGGCGGTCATCGCGGGGCGGGGGA
>JBFWKS010000190.1:0-8328 GCA_050252545.1 Solirubrobacteraceae bacterium | reverse complement strand
GGTCATGAACGACACGAGCTCGCCGAAGAACGGCTTGTCGTTCAGGTGCGCGTAGTGCTCCTGCACGACGGCGGTCTCGAGCGCGACGAGCTTGAGGGCGGCGATCTTCAGGCCCTTGCGCTCGAAGCGGCCGAGCACCTCGCCGACGAGCTGGCGCTGGACCCCATCGGGCTTGACGAGGACGAGGGTGCGGGACATGGGTCGGGTCTCCTGACGGCCGGTCGGCCGGGGTCGTGCGGGAACGGCCCGTGCTGTCCGAGGGGTCGGACGCGGGGCCACGGCGATCCGACAGTCAAGCAGCGCGCGGCCCGACGCGTCCTCCCGGTCGGCCCCGGTCAGCTCTCGGCGGCCTGGGATGCGCGCTGCCGGCGCCGGCGCCGGGGCGTGCGACCGGGGATCTCGGTCTCGCAGTACGGGCAGATCCGCCACTCGGGATCCAGCGGACGGGTGCAGCCCCCGCACTGGTCGCGCAGCTTGCGCAGGCAGGACGGGCAGCGCAGGAAGTCCTTCTGCACCTGGTACTCGCAGTGCGGGCAGAGCAGGACGCCGGACTGCAGCAGTCGCGCCTCCGCCGCCTGCATCTCGAGCTCCCGCTCGCGGACGTCGTCGAGGTACTCCGGCGGCCGGACCACCATGTAGATCACGGTGCCGGCGAAGGGCAGGATCAGGGCCGCCACGGCGGCGGTGCCGATGAGGACGGGGTCGGTGATCCGGCGGCGGGCGTCGGCCCACGTGTAGTAGACCAGCGCCAGCCAGATCAGGACGACGAAGAGGACCAACAGCTTCACGACGGTGTCGAGCGGGCCGTTGTTGATGCCGAACACGGCGAGGAGATCGGGCATGGTGGTCACGGGAACGGTAGTTCGTCGGGGAGGCCGGTGGTTCCTCGTCTGGGACGAATCCTGCTACAGCAGCGCGCGCCCGAGGGCGTAGCCGATGCCGAAGAAGATCAGGATGACGAGCGCGACGACCACGGCAACGCCGATGATCAACCGCAGGAACGGGAGCTCCTCGTCGTGGGGTGGGCGGGACGGGGACATGTCAGAACGCAGCCCCGGGCGGTGCCTGCGCCCCGCGGCGCAGCTCGGCCACGAGGTGCAGGCTGCCGGTCACGAGGACCGTGCCTTCCGGGCCCGCCAGTGTACGCGCCCGGGCCAGGCCGTCGTGCGCGGACGACGCGACGTGCACCGCCACGTCGGGCAACGTGGCCGTGACGACGGCCGCCAGGCGCCCCGCATCGAGCGCGCGCGGATTGCGGGGCGCGGCGACGACGACGGTCTCGGCGACGCGCTCCAGCCGCGCCACCATCGCGCTCGGATCCTTGTCGTCCAGCACGCCCAGGAGCACGACGATCGGCCGCGGTGGGGCGGCCTCGGCGACGGCGTCGGCCAGCGCCGCGAAGCCGGCCGGGTTGTGGGCACCGTCGTGGATGACGATCGGACCGCGGGGACGATCCGGGCCGGCGGCGTCCGCCCCGGGCGACGCATCGCCGGGGCCCACCCCCGCGCCGCCCTCGACGACCTCGAACCGGCCGGGAACGACGATCCGGCCCGCCGCCCGCACCGCGGCGCCGTCGGGATCGGCGGCCTCGCCCCGGTAGGCGGTGACGGCCATCACCGCCGTGGCGAGGTTGGCGCGCTGGTATCCGGGGACGGGGCGGCCGACGCCGTGGACCGGGCGCGGTACCGGGAGCGCGCCGCCGGAGGCACCGGCGACGGGGATGGCGGCCGGAGCCGCCGGCGAGACGGTGCCCGCGGGCCCGCCCGGGGTGGGCGGCGCCACGACGACGGTCGCGCCGCGCTCGGCCGCGACCCGATCGGCGACCTCGCGGGCCTCCGCCGGCAGACCGGCGGCGAGCACGAGGACCCCGCCGGGTCGCAGCACCTCGACCTTCTCGGTCGCGATCTCCGCCACGGTGTGCCCCAGCCAGCGGGTGTGCTCCAGCGACACGCTCGTCAGGACCGCGACGGCGGGCGACCCGGACGGCGGCGCGGCCGGCAGCACGTTGGTGGCGTCCCACCGTCCGCCGAGGCCGGCCTCGATCACCGCGCAGTCGACGCCGGCGTCGGCCAGCGCGACGAAGGCCGCGGCGGTCACCGCCTCGAACTGCGTGACGGGCCCGTCGAGGTCGAGCGCCGGGTCCGCCTCCATCGCCTCCGCCGCGGCACGGGTCTGCGCGACGGCGGCCGCGAACGCCTCGGGGCTCAGCGGCCGCCCGTCGACGTGGATCCGCTCGCGGAACGCGACGAGGTGCGGTGATACGTAGGCCCCGACGCGCGTTCCGGGACGGGCCAGCATCGCGGCCGCCATCGTCACCGTCGAGGTCTTGCCGTTGCTGCCGACGACGTGGATCGCGTCGAACCGCGTCTCGGGCCGGTCGAGCCGGTCCAGCAGCAGCCGCATCCGCCCCAGACCAGGGCGGATGCCGAACAGCTCGCGGTGGCGCAGCCACGCGTCGGCGGCGGCGTCCGGCTCCCCGCCGGCGTCGGCCGATCTCACAGGGCGAGCAGCTCCTCGCGCAGCGCCTCGAGCTTCTCGCGCTCCGCGGCGATGACGTCGGCGGGGGCACGCGACGCGAACTTCTCGTTGCCGAGCCGGCCCTCGGTCTGGGCGATGAGCTTCTCGACCTCCGCGCGCCGCCTGGCGATCCGCTCCCGGTCCGCCTCGGGGTCGACGTGCTCGCCGGCGAGGATCGCGACCTGCCCGCCGGGTACCCGCACGAGGACCGCGTCTCCGGCCGTGTCGACGAGCTCGACCCGGGCCAGGCGGGCGATCTGCTCACGCGCCTCGTCCGCGTGGCCGTCCGCCTCCAGACGGGCGGGCAGGATCGGGCCGGGCGGCACGTTGGCGCCGCTGCGCCACGAGCGCACGGCGGTGATGACCTCGATCGCGCGGCCCAGGGCGTCCTCGGCCTCGGCGTCCAGCAGCGCGTCGTCCGGCTCCGGGAGCCGCGACGCCGCCAGCAGCCCGTCGGTTCCGGGCACCGACGACCACGCCTGCTCGGTGGCGAAGGGGATCACCGGGTGCGCGATCTGCAGGGTCCGCCGCAGCGCCCACGACAGGACGCGGCCCAGGTCGGCGTCGGTGGTGGCGTCGCGGCCCTTGACGAGCTCCAGGTACCAGTCGCACAACTCGCCGTAGACGAAGTCGTACAGGCCGAGCGCGGCCTTGGAGAAGTCGAACTCGTCGATCCGGACGGCGGTCTCACGGGCGATCCGCTCGGTCCGCGAGACGATCCACCGGTCCTCGAGCGTCCGCGGGGCGACCGGTGCATCGGGGGCGACCGCCGGCACCGCCGGGTCGCCCAGCCTGCCGGCGGCGAACCGCACGGCGTTGGCGAGCTTCGTGACGAGCTGCTTGCCCTGCGCGATCTTCTCCTCGCTGAACCGCACGTCCTGCGTCGACGACATCGCCAGCAGGCCGAACCGGACGGCGTCGGCGCCGTAGGCCGGGAACTCGCCCGGATCCTGCAGCTTGCCGCCCTTGCTCTTCTTGGCGAAGACCGCCGGACGCGGTCCGCCGTCGATGAGGGCCAGCGGGTCGATGCCGGTGCCCAGCGACTTGCTCATCCGGCGGCCGTCGGGGGCCTGGATGACGGAGTGGCAGTAGACGTCGCGGAACGGCACGTCGCCGGCGAACCGCTCCCCCATCATCACCATCCGGGCGACCCAGAGGAAGAGGATGTCGCGGGCCGTGGAGAGCACCGACGTGGGATAGAACGCGCGCAGCTCGGGCGTGTCGCCGGGCCAGCCGAGCGTGGCGAACGGCCAGAGCGCCGAGCTGAACCACGTGTCGAGCACGTCCGGGTCGCGCACCCAACCGTCGCCGTCGGGGGCGTCGGCGCCTGCGCGGACCTCGGCCCGCGGGTCGGAGGTCGGGTCGAGCGTCGTGTCGGCCCGCAGCTCCTCGGGCAGCCGGTACCAGACCGGGATCTGGTGCCCCCACCACAGCTGGCGGGAGAGGACCCACGGGCGGATCTCGCGCAGCCACTGCAGGTAGCGCCGGCGTTGGCTCTCGGGGTGGATCCGCACGCGCCCGTCCTCGACGGCCGCGATCGCGAGCCCGGCCAGCTCGTCCATCCGCATGAACCACTGCAGCGACATGAGCGGCTCGATCCGCTGGCCGGAGCGGTGACTGAAGGGCACCGTGTGCTCGTAGGGCTCCTCGCCGCGCAGCGCGCCCTGCTCCCGGAGCGCCTCGACGATCCGCTCGCGGGCCTCCAGGACCGGCAGGCCCTCGAGCTCGGGGGCGTACCCGCCGACGATCGACCCGTCCTCGCCGATGCAGGTCAGCTGCTCCAGGCCGTGGCGGCCACCGATCTCGAAGTCGTTGGGGTCGTGGCCCGGCGTGATCTTCAGGCAACCGGTGCCGAAGTCCGTCTTGACGTAGTCGTCGCCGATGATCGGCAGCTCGCGCCCGACCAGCGGCAGCGTCACGCGGCGGCCGATGAGCCCGGCGAAGCGCTCGTCGGCGGGGTTCACGGCGACGGCGACGTCGGCGAGCATCGTCTCCGGGCGCACGGTGGCCACGACGACCTCGGTCGGGCCCGCGGGATCCGCGTCGTCCTCGGACACCAGCGGGTAGGCGATCTCGTAGAGCGTGTCGGTGACGTCGCGGTCCTCGACCTCCAGGTCGCTGATCGCCGACCGCGAGCCCGGATCCCAGTTGACGAGGTACGTGTCGCGGTAGATCAGGCCGTCGCGGTACAGGTCGACGAAGACCTCGAGCACCGCCTCGACGTAGCCGCCGTCCATCGTGAAGCGCTCGTCGTCGTACGCCGCCGACAGCCCGAGGCGCCGGAACTGCTCGATGATCGTGCCGCCGTACTCCCGACGCCACGCCTGGGTGCGCTCGAGGAACGCCTCGCGTCCGATCGCCTCGCGGGTGGTGCCCTCGCCGACGAGCTGCTGCTCGACCTTCGTCTGGGTGGCGATGCCGGCGTGGTCGGTGCCGACCGTCCAACGGACGTTGCGGCCGCGCATCCGGTTGAGCCGGACGAGCACGTCCTGGATCGACCCGTTGAGCGCGTGGCCCATGTGCAGCGCACCGGTGACGTTGGGCGGCGGGATCGCGATCGAGAAGTTGTCCGCGGGATCGCCCTCGGCGACGGCCCCGAACACCCCCGCCTGCTCCCACCGGGCGAAGGTGGTGGCCTCCGTCTCGGCCTCGGGGGCTGCGGTGGGCGACGGATCCTCGGGCGCGGACATGCGGACAGGGAGTCTAGGACGACGCGGCGGGGACGGCTGCCGCGCCCCCGGGGAGCCGGCGCGACGTCCCGCTCCCCGACGCGGGCGGCTTCCGTCCCGCTCCGCCCCGGCCGGTGCCGCCACGGGACGAGGCCGGCATCCGAGGCCGTGTCGACCACGTACCTTCTCGTGGATGTCGGCCCTGCTCGTCCATCACCCGGCCCGCAACCGGTCGGCAACGGCCGACGACCTCCCGCTCCTGCTCGTGCACGGACTGGGCGGTGACCACCGGACCTGGCGTCCGGTCCTCGACCGTCTCCGGAGCCGGCGGCCCGTGATCCTCGTCGACCTGCCGGGGTTCGGGGCGGCGCCCGCGCTGCCCGCCGACGTCGAGCCGTCCCCCGCCCGGCTGGCCACCGCGGTGGCCGAGGCACTCGACGCCGAGGGGATCGATGCCGTCCACGCCGCCGGCGTGTCGCTCGGCGCCTGGGTCGCGCTCGAGCTCGGGCTCGCCGGACGGGCGCGGTCGGTCGTCGGGCTGGCCCCGGCGGGGTTCTGGCGCCGACCGCTGGACCCGTCGCGGGGGACGGCGCGGCGCGTGGGCCGGATCGTCCGCCCCGCGCTGGGACCGCTGCTGCGCGTCCCCACGGTCCGCAAGCGGGTGCTCGGCGGGGCGATGGGTGGGATGACCGGCGTCGCCTACGCCGACGCACGGGCCCTCGTCGGGGCCTACGTCGCGTCACCCGACTTCGCCCGGGTCGATGCGGCGATGCGCGCCCGCACCTTCGGTGCCCCGGAGCGACTGGCGGAGCTCGTGGCCACGGTGCCCGTGGATCTCGTCTGGTGCGGGCGCGATCCGTTGGTGCGCCGCCCGAAGGTCGCGTTGCCCGACGCCGTGCGCCAGCACGAGCTGCCGCAGGCGGGCCACATGCCGATGTTCGACGCCCCGGACCGCGTCGCGGAGATCCTGCTCGGCGCCGCGGCGGAGGCGGAGCCCAGCGACGACGACCGGCGACCCACCCGCGTCGCCTAGCTGAGCTGCCCACGGTCTTCGGGAACACCACGTCGTCGCCGGGGCGGGGCGGCGGGCCAGGCCGGCCGCCGGACGCCCGACCGGGGCTCAGCGACGCCGGCGGGCGGTGAACTGCGCCCCGGCGGCCGTCCAGGCCGCCCGTCGGGCGAGCGCGGGCAGATCCAGCTGCCTGGCCAGCTCGACGACCTCGGCCCGCTGCTGCGCGGTGAGGTTGGCGGGCCGCCCCCGGCTCAGGCGCAGGAGCGCGCTCAGCCGGGCCCGGTCGGCGGGCTCGAGCTGCTCCTGCCAGTGGGCGCGACTCTCCCGCAGCAGGTCCGCGAGCAGCATCCACGGGAGCACGCGACGCCGCGCGGCGCCGGTGGACTGACGACGGATCAGGCCCATACCCGAAGGGTAGGGACCGTGGACCGCGGCCGGGTCGGGCCCACCGATCGGCCGACGGCGGCCGGCGACGATGGCCACCGGGGGCGGACTACCGCGTCCGCACCCGCAGGCTGCGTCGGTAACGCACCCCGTCCGCGGCGGTGATCGTCACCCGCACGAGCGACGAGCGGGCCGCGCGGGAGGTGGCGGTGACGCTGAACCGCACCCGCTTGTGCCGCTTGGCCTTGAGCGTCCCGACCTTGATCGACCGGGCACGCACGGTCACGCCCCGCGGCGCCCTGATCCTCACCCGCACGTTCGTGGCATCCTGGCCGCCGCGGTTGTGGACGGTCATCCGCATCCGCCGGGCCTTGCCGCGCCGCACGTTGATGCGCCGGGACAGGGTGCCGCTCAGGCGGGCCTTCTCGGGATCGGCCCTGGGATCCCTGGGCGGATCCGCGAACGGGTCGTAGCCGTCGGGGGCGAAGGTCACGGTGCCGGCCGCGCGGAACGCGACGACGCCGGTGGTCTGGTCGAGTCCGTCGCAGGCGTCGACGTTGGTCGGACTCGTCGGCTCGGCCGGTCGGGCGTGCCCGATCGGGACCTCGCTCGTGCCGACGAGGCCGATGGTGCCCCGCACGGGCCCCGACCCGGCGACCTTGCGCAGCGGTGCGCCGGTGAGGGTCCTCGTCGGCTGACTGCCCTTCGGTGGCACGACCACCGACCCGGTGCTGATGACGAACGGCACGTTCGGCGCGGTGCAGACGACGTCGGCGCCGTCGCCGATCGGGAGCGTCACCCGCACGTCCCGCACGATCGTCCCGGTCACGGTCCCCGCCTCGGTGTCGAGGTTGGCACCGAACGACGGACCGACCCCCTGGGAGTCGAGGATCCGCAGCGTCGGTGTCGCGATCCCCCGGTAGGGGTCGGCCGCGATCGACCACAGGCGATCACCCGTGCCGAACGGCCCGTCGAACTGCAGGGTCCCGCCGACGACGCCGTCGTCGGCGACGGCGCCGGAGATCGTGAGCGCCCCGGGGAGGCGCTGTGGCGCGGTCGCCTCCGGCCCCGTGAAGACCGGGCTCTGGCGCAGCGTCGGCAGGGCCCCGATCGCCACCTCGGCCGGGTCTGCGGGATCGGACGCGAAGCTCATCGACCCGGCGGTGGCGGCGGACGCCGCCGCGGGGGTCAGCAGGGCACCCCCGGCGATCAGGACGGGCAGGAACGCGCGGGGGGACGGCATGCGCGCAGCCTACGCTCGGCGGCGCGTCGCGTGGGCCGGCGACCGCGGGTCGCAACGCGGCCGAGCCATCGTCCGGCCCGGCGATCAGGCGGACTCGGCGGTGAGCCCGGGACCCTCGTCGGTGTCGGCGTCGTCGCCGGGGGCCTCGGTGACGAGCGTCGGACGGCGCCCGTCCGTGATCGTCTCGCGCGTGACGACGCACTTGCGCACGTCGCGCCGACCGGGAAGGTCGAACTGCACGTCGAGCAGCGCCTCCTCCAGGATCGACCGCAGGCCGCGGGCGCCGGTATCGCGCTCCAGGGCCCTCTCGGCGATCGCGTCCAGCGACTCGTCCGCGAAGACGAGCTCGATGTCGTCGAACGCGAAGCTCGCCTGGAACTGCCGGACGAGTGCGTTGCGCTGCTCGGTGAGGATCCGGATCAGATCCTCGCGCAGCAGCTGCCGAACGGCGGTGACGACCGGTAGGCGCCCGATGAACTCCGGGATCAGGCCGTAGTCGACGA
>JBFWKS010000189.1:0-8336 GCA_050252545.1 Solirubrobacteraceae bacterium | reverse complement strand
GCCTTGATCGTCCTCGTCATCCTCGTCGTCTTCGCGCTGATCCTGGCCGCGAAGACCGTGCGCATCATCCCCCAGGCACGCGCCGGCATCGTCGAGCGCCTCGGCCGCTACCAGCGCACGCTCGAGCCGGGCCTGCGGATCACGGTCCCGTTCATCGACCGGCTGCTGCCGCTGCTGGACCTGCGCGAGCAGGTCGTGAGCTTCCCGCCCAACGCCGTGATCACCGAGGACAACGTGTCGGTCGGGATCGACACGGTGCTGTACTTCCAGATCACCGACCCGAAGGCCTCCACCTACGAGGTCGCCAACCCGATGCAGGCGATCGAGCAGCTGACCGTCACCACGCTGCGCAACGTCATCGGCGGGCTGACGCTGGAGCAGACGCTGACCTCGCGCGACGAGATCAACGGCCAGCTGCGCTCGGTGCTCGACGAGGCGACCGGCAAGTGGGGCATCCGCGTCGGCCGCGTCGAGCTCAAGGCGATCGACCCGCCGACGACGATCCAGGAGGCGATGGAGAAGCAGATGCGGGCCGAGCGTGACCGTCGCGCCGCGATCCTCAACGCGGAGGGCGTCAAGCAGAGCCAGATCCTCACCGCCCAGGGCGAGAAGGAGTCCGCCGTCCTCAAGGCCGAGGGCGCCAAGACCGCGGCGATCCTCCGCTCCGAGGGTGAGGCGAAGGCGATCAACACCGTCTTCCAGGCGATCCACGACGGCCGCCCCGATCAGGAGCTCCTGAGCTACCAGTACCTGCAGATGCTGCCGGAGCTGGCCAAGGGCGAGGCGAACAAGGTGTGGGTCATCCCGTCGGAGTTCACCAAGGCGCTGTCGGGCATCGGCGGCGTGCTGAACCAGGGTGCCGAGAGCCTGGGCGCCGCGGGCAAGGACGGCGAGCCGCGCGGCTGAGCCGGGTCCGGCACCACGCCCGGACCC
Organism: Solirubrobacteraceae bacterium; assembly: GCA_050252545.1. Taxonomy (GTDB): domain Bacteria; phylum Actinomycetota; class Thermoleophilia; order Solirubrobacterales; family Solirubrobacteraceae; genus Patulibacter. Next base: position 7,403 of record JBFWKS010000189.1, on the reverse strand, counting down.
CCGCCTCCCGGCGCGACCCGCCGGGAGGCCCGCCCGATGCACTGGATCGAACGCGGCATCGCCCTGCCGTTGAGCAGCGCCGACGCCTACCCACTGGCGATCGAGCCGGGCACCATCGACCGCTGGCTCGTGCAGGTGCGCCAGGTCCGGCCGCGCGGCTTCCTCCACCTGCGACCACGGCTCCGCCACGGTGGGATGTCGATCGACCTGGACGCCTACGTCGTGCGGGCCGTGGTCCCGACGCTTGCCGAGATCGAGTTCCACTGGCGCAACGTCCGCGGCCGGTTCGTGCTCGAGCTGGAGGACACCGACGACGGCTGCCACGCCACCCTCCGCATCGGCCTGGACCTGCCACCGGCGCTGCGGCTCGCCCGGCACGGGATCGGCATGGAGCTGTCACGGATGATGCTCTTCGACCTGCGGCGGCTCCGCCGGCTGGCACGGCAGGTGGCCGCCGGGCACGCGCCGCTGATCGACGGCGGCCCCGATGAGCGGGACGACGCCGACGACGGGGATGACGGGCCCGACGGGGACGTCGATCCGCTCCGCGAATGGGACGACGAGGCCGACCCACGGTGACCGCACCCGCCGCGGGGGCGCGCTCCGTGCGACACTGACGCTCCGTGTTCGACGCCCTCTCCGAGAAGCTGCAGGCCACCCTCGACGACGTCCGCCAGCGCGGCACGCTGACCGAGGCCGACGTCACCGCCGCGATGCGCGAGATCCGCCTGGCGCTGCTCGAGGCCGACGTCAACTTCAAGGTCGTCAAGTCGTTCACGGCGACGGTCAAGGAGCGGTGCCTCGGGGGCGACATCCTCGGCAAGCTCAACCCCGGCCAGCAGGTCGTCAAGATCGTCCACGAGGAGCTCGTGGCCCTGATGGGCGGCGAGTCGGTCGGGATCGAGTTCGCGTCGCGCCCGCCGACGGTCATCCTCATGTCGGGCCTGCAGGGCTCGGGCAAGACGACCGCGGTCGCCAAGCTCGCCAAGCACCTCAAGGAGGAGAAGGGCTCGTCGGTCGCCGTGGCTGCCTGCGACGTGCAGCGCCCGGCCGCCGTCGAGCAGCTCCGCGTCGTCGGTGGGCAGGCGGGGGCCACCGTGTACGACCGGGGCACCGAGTTGCCGGCCGTCGACGTCGCCCGCTGGGCGCTCGACCAGGCCAAGCAGGACGGCAAGGACGTCCTGATCGTCGACACCGCCGGTCGTCTGCACGTCGACCAGGCGCTGATGGACGAGCTCGTCGCCATCCGCGACGCCGTCCGTCCCGACACCGTCCTGCTGACCGTCGACGCGATGACCGGTCAGGACGCGGTCAACGTCGCCGAGCAGTTCTCGGCCGCGGCCGGGTTCGACGGGGTCGTCATGTCGAAGCTCGACGGCGATGCCCGCGGCGGTGCGGCGCTGTCGGTCAAGGCGATCACCGGCAAGCCGATCCTGTTCGCGTCGACCGGCGAGAAGCTCGCCGACTTCCAGGCGTTCCACCCCGACCGGATGGCCCAGCGCATCCTCGGCATGGGCGACGTGCTGTCGCTCATCGAGTCGGCCGAGCGGCAGTTCGACGAGGACGACGCCAAGGACCTCGAGCGCAAGCTCCGCCGCAACGAGTTCACGCTCGAGGACTTCCTCAAGCAGCTCAAGATGATCCGCCGGATGGGCCCGCTGACGAAGGTCATGGGCATGCTCCCCGGTGTCGGGCACCAGCTCGCCGGTGCCCAGGTCGCCGACCGCGAGATGGACCGCGTCGAGGCGATCATCCTGTCGAAGACCCGCAAGGAGCGCCGTCAGCCGGAGCTCATCAAGGGCTCGCGCCGCCTGCGGATCGCCAAGGGCTCGGGCACGAGCGTCCAGCAGGTCAACCAGCTGGTCAAGAACTTCCAGCAGATGCGCAAGATGATGAAGCAGCTCTCGCGCGGCAAGATGGGCGATCTGGGCGCGCTGATGGGCGGCGCGGGCGGGCCGGGCGGACCCGGCGGGATGGGCGGCATGGGCGGCGGCAGCGGGGGCCAGATCCCGGTCCGCGGCGGTGGTCGTGCGGCCCGGCGCCGCAAGCGCTGACGTCTACCGCTAAGGTTTCCGTCTCTCGGCGCTCGGCGTGCCCGTTGCGTGCGCCCGTTGTAGGACCGTTTCTCCGACTCTCAAGGACCTTCGTGGCTGTTGCACTGCGGCTCACCCGTGTGGGGAGCAAGAAGAACCCGGTATGGCGCGTCGTCGCCACCGACTCGCGGAACCAGCGTGACGGTCGGGTGATCGAGACGATCGGCCGCTACAACGCGCAGACCGAGCCGTCGACGATCGTGCTCGACGAGGACCGCGTCCGGCACTGGCTCTCCGTCGGCGCCCAGCCCTCGGCGCCGGTCAAGCAGCTCCTGCGTACGCAGGGCATCCGCTGAGCGACGCCGGAACGCCGGAGCCCACGGTCATGGTCGCCGATCTGCTTGCCGACCTGACCCGGGCGATCGTCGACGACCCCGACGCGGTCGCCGTCGAGCAGGTCTCCGAGGACGACGGCTCGCTCGTCCTCGAGTTGCGCGTCGCCGACGGCGACTACGGCAAGGTGATCGGCCGTGGCGGCCGTACCGCGTTCGCGCTGCGGACCGTCGTGAAGGTCGCTGCCGCGCACCGCGACCAGCGCGTGATCGTCGACATCGTCGACGACGAAGACTGACGTGACCGACGGGCCCCGCCCGGCCGCCGCCCCCGATGGCGATGAGGCCCGCCCCGATCCCGTCACGACGTCGCCGGGCACCGCTCCGGAGGGGCACGTCTCCGTCGGCCGGATCGGTCGCGGGCACGGCCTGGACGGCACCGTCCACGTCACCCGGCCCCGCGCCGGGGCGCTGGAGCACGGCGGTACCGTCGTCGTCGCCGGCGTCGCCCGCGAGATCGTGCGGCGCGCCGGGACCGAGGCCGCACCGCTGATCCGGCTCGAGGGCATCACGGACCGCAGCGCCGCCGTGGCGCTGCGCGGACAGGACGTGTACGTCCCGCGGAAGACGCTGCCGCCGCTGGAGGAGGACGAGTTCTGGCCCGACGACCTCGTCGGCCTCCGCGCGCTCGCCCTCGACGGCTCGCCGGTCGGCATGGTCGTCGAGGTGCTGCCGCTGCCGTCGTGCGATGCGCTGAGGGTCCAGCGGCCCGCTGCCGCCGAGCTCCTCGTCCCGCTGGTGCGCGACGCCGTCCCCACGCTCGACGTCCGGAACGGCACGCTCATGGTCGACCTGGCGTTCCTGGGCGAGGACGACGCGGCCGGGGACGACTCGGGCGGCGGCGGCGACGGCGCGGCGGGTGACCGTTCCGGCGGCGACGCTCCCACCGCCGAGGGCTGAGCGGTGCAGCTCGACGTCGTCACGTTGTTCCCCGAGTGGTTCGACTGGTTCCGCGAGCAGCGTCACGTTCGCAACGCGGTCTCCGACGGGCACGAGCTGCGCACCTTCAACCCTCGCGATCACACCGAGCTGTCGGGCCGTCAGGTCGACGACACGCCGTTCGGTGGTGGTGCGGGGATGGTCCTGCGGGTCGACGTCATGGACCGGACGCTGCGCGCCGTCTACGGCGAGGACCCGGTCGACCTGCGGGCACGGCGCCGCGTGATCGCGCTCGCGCCCGGAGGCCGGACGCTCGACGACGCCTACGTCGACGAGCTGGCACGGGAGGACGGCGTGACCCTCCTCTGCGGGCGCTACGAGGGGTTCGACGAACGGATCGTCGAGCACTTCTGCACCGAGACCCTCTCGATCGGCCAGTACGTGCTGGCCGGCGGCGAGCTGGCCGCGATGGTCGTCTGCGACGCGGTTCTGCGCAAGCTGCCCGGTGCGCTCGGCCACGAGGCGTCGGCGGTCGAGGAGAGCTTCAGCGTCGCGCTCGACGGGGACCCCGAGTACCCCCACTACACCCGCCCCGCCGAGTACCGAGGATGGTCCGTCCCCGACGTCCTGCTGTCGGGGCACCACGGACAGATCGATGCCTGGCGTCGCGCCCGCAGCCGTGAACGGGGCGAGGCCGTCGGTCGCCTGATCCGTGGGACGACGGGCACGGCGCGCGGGACCGACCCGCTCCGCTAGGCTCCACGGTCTTGCCCGGACTGCGCGTCATCACGCGCTTCCCGACCCGCCGGGCCTCTCGCCGATGACCACCGTGATCGAAAAGCTCGAGCGCACCCAGCTGCGCAACGACCGCCCCGACTTCCAGGCCGGTGACCGGGTGCGCGTGCACTTCCAGGTGATCGAGGGTAGTCGGCGCCGTACGCAGGTCTTCGAGGGCATCGTCATCAAGCGCCAGGGCCACGGCGCCCGCGAGACGTTCACCGTCCGCAAGCAGTCGTTCGGCGTCGGCGTGGAGCGCACGTTCCCGGTGAACTCGCCGAAGATCGAGAAGATCGACGTCGCCGCCCGCGGTGATGTGCGGCGCGCCAAGCTCTACTACCTGCGTGGTCGCGTCGGCAAGGCCGCCCGCGTCCGTGAGCGCCGGTACACGCCCGAGGGTGCCGCCGCGGCGGCACCGGTCGAGGACGCCCCGGTCGACGAGGCTCCGGTCGACGAGGTCGAGGCCGAGACGGTCGACGCCGCGACCGAGCCGACGCCCGCCGCCGACGACGCCTGATCCCGCTCCGCCCGTGGCCGACGTGACCCCGCCGGGGTCGCCCGCCGCTGTGGGCGACGGCACCCAGCCGCCGAGTCCCCGTAAGAAGCGACGCATCCACCCGCTCGTCGAGCTGGTGGGGCTCGTCGTCATCGCGCTCGGGCTCGCGCTCGGCATCCAGGCGTTCCTCGTCAAGCCGTACCAGATCCCCAGCGGATCCATGATCCCGACGCTGGAGATCCACCAGCGCGTGCTCGTCAACCGGCTCTCCCACCATTTCGGTGGTGACCCGAGCGTCGGTGACGTCGTCGTGTTCCACCCGCCGCGAGGGGCCCGGCCCGGCGACTCCGGGTACGTCGGCGAGCAGCAGTGCGGCGAGGCCGACAACATCGAGAAGGGCACGCCCTGCGTCACGACCGTCGGTGGCGAATGGTCGGACGAGAACTACATCAAGCGGGTCGTCGGCGGCCCCGGCGACCGGATCGCGATCGAGGACGGGCGCGTCGTCCGCAACGGCAAGCGCACCGAGGAGCCGTTCATCAATCCGACCTGCCGTGGCCAGGGCGCAGGCTCCACCTGCGAGCTGCCCAACGCGATCACGGTGCCCGAGGGGCACTACTACATGATGGGTGACAACCGCGGCGACTCGGAGGACAGTCGCGTGTGGGGTGCGGTCCCCCGCGACTGGATCGTGGGCGGGGCGTTCGCCACCTACTGGCCGCCCAAGCGCATCGGCGGGCTGTGATGTGGTGCCGCCCCCGGACGGGAGACGTCGCGGGCGGGCGATGACCCGCGGGAGGGCGATGTGACCCGTGGGCGGAGGATCAGCCGCGGGCGGCGGCTCGTGCAGCACGACCGGGGCCTCGGGGTCCGGTTCGTGGTGGGCGCGGACGAGGCCGGCCGTGGCTGCCTCGCCGGACCGCTGGTGACCGGCGGGGTCCTGCTGGACCTGGAGCGCGTCGGTCCGCGCGAGGTGCGGGCGCTCGGGGCGCTCGACGACTCCAAGCGCGTCCCCGCCCCGGTGCGCGAGGAGCTGCTCGAGACGATCCGGCGGATCGCCGTGCGCGTCGCCGTGGTGGTGCGCACCCCCGAGCAGATCGACCGGGACGGCCTGCACGTCTGCAACCTGCAGGCGCTGGCCGACGCCGCATCCGGGGTCGCGTGCCCGGACGCGCTGTGCCTCATCGACGGGTTCGCGGTCCCCGGCTTCGGGCATGAGCAACGCCGGCTCGTCGGCGGGGACGGCCGCAGCGCGGCGGTCGCGGCGGCATCGATCGTCGCGAAGGTCACCCGGGACCGGGTGATGCGGGCCGCCGCCGTCGACCACCCGCACTGGGGATTCGACATCCACAAGGGATACGGCACCGCCGCGCACCGCGCGGCGATCGCCCGCCACGGACTGAGCCCCCTGCATCGGCGATCGTTCCGCAGCGCGGCATACCCCGGAGCCGACGGGCCGGACCGGGGCGATCCGGGCGAGCACGACGTCACCGACAGCGTGCGTGCGTCGGAGCACGACCTCCGCGACAGCCGAGGCGGGGGGGAGCACCGCATCGACGACGCGGCGTCCGCCGCGTAGCGCGAACGCGTGGGCCGCGACCGGCCCGGGGCGGATCAGAACGCGGCCTCGAGGTGCTCCAGACGGACCAGGCGACCGGAGGCGTCGATCCACACGCCGATCGCGTCGAACCGCAGGTCGGGCGTCCGCGGACGGTTCGGGTGGTCGGCCAGCCACGCCGCCGCCAGGCGTCGCACCCGGGCGCGCTTGCCGCCGTGCAGCGAGATCCACGGCGACGTCGCGTCCGTCGGTCCACCGTCGCGGGCCCGTCGAGCCTTGACCTCGCAGAAGACGAGCGTCCGCCGGTCGTGGGCGACGATGTCGATCTCGCCCCAGCGCGTGCGGCAGCGCCGGTCGAGGATCGTCAGCCCCAGGCGCTCCAGGTGATCGCCGGCGTGGCGCTCACCGGCCAGGCCGAGCGCGGGACGGTGGCCGGTGGGAGGGGAGGGCGGATGGGACATGGCGGCAACGTAGGCCCGGAACCGGTGGCGGATCCGCCCCCCGTCCGTGCCGATCCGGTGCCGGAACCGTGACGGTCCCGCGCCGCGCGATTCCGTCACGAAACCGGCGCGGGAACGGCACGAAGGACCCCCTGAACCGGCACAGGGCGTGGCCCTAGCGTCGCCGCCCATGACCACAGCAACCGCCCGCCCTGGGGATCGTCCGTGACCCTGGCCCGCGTCCACACGTTCACCATCGACGGCCTCGAGCCCCGACACGTCACCGTCGAGGTCGACGTCCGCCCGGGCCTTCCGAGCTTCACCATCGTCGGGCTCGGCGACCTGGCGGTCCGGGAGGCGCGCGAACGGGTCCGGGCCGCGCTCGGCAACCAGGGGTTCGATCTGCCGCAGCGTCGAGTGACCGTCAACCTCGCGCCGGCGAGCCTGCCCAAGGGCGGTCCCGGGTTCGACCTCCCGATCGCCGTCGGCCTGCTCGCCGCGACCGGTCAGGCACCCACGGCGGGCCTCGACACGATCGCCGTGTCGGGAGAGCTGTCGCTCGGCGGCCTGCTCCGTGGCGGGCGGGGCGCGCTCGTCATCGCCGAGGGCGCCCGCGCCGCCGGCCTCGGGGCCGTGCTGCTCCCGCGTCAGCAGGTCGCTGAGGCCGCGCTCGTCCCGACGATCGCCATCCGTGGTGCCGGAACCCTCCGCGAAGCGGTCGGAGCGCTCGCCGACGCCGGTCGCGACGATCGCGGCGACGGTGACCGTCCGGGGGCCGTCGCCGCGGACCGGTCGGGTCCGCACGTGCCCGACCTGGCCGACGTCCGT
>JBFWKS010000188.1:0-8338 GCA_050252545.1 Solirubrobacteraceae bacterium | reverse complement strand
CGTTGCGCAGGGCACCCGACAGGGCGTCGACGGTGACGGACTTGCCGCGCAGCACGCCATGCTGGTCGACGAACGCCAGCCGGTCGAGCTCGTCGCCGACCTCGTCGACGACGCGACGCTGCTGACCGGCGGCCGCGTACTGGGCCTCGGTCCACAGGTCGTGGCGGTCGACGAACCCGCCGCGGTCGGCGGCGAGCATCGGACGGGCGCTGACGCCACCGCCGCCCTCGGCGACGGGCCGCTCGTCGGCGTTGCGGTCGGCGCTGCGCACGTCAGCCCACCCGCTCGGTCTGGCCGGCCCACGGCGAGCGCTCGCGACGCTCGGCCTCGCGCTGCTGCCAATGGTCCTGCCAGCCCTCGTCCGGCGCGATCGTGTCCACGGCGCGCGGCCCGACGAGCGCCCGGGCGGCCTCCTCGTCGGCCGGCAGTCCCGGCGTCGGCTTCCCGGCCTCGAAGTCGTCGATCGCGCGCAGCAGCAGCCGGCGGTTGGCCGTCACCGCCCGGTCGGACACGCCGAGCCGCTCCACGGTCCGGTCCTGGATCGGCCCCATGCTCTCCACCGCCCACTGGTCGTGCACGTTGATGTCGAGCCCCATGCCGGTGTAGGTCACGTCGCGCTGCTCGGTCGGATCGAAGCCCCAGTTGTTCGACCGGTTGCGGACCGGCCGGTAGTCGGGGAGCGTCACGCCCTTCAGGCGCTGCTCGAGGAGCGTCTCCTTGTCGGTCTTCTCCTCGTAGTCGTAGAAGATCATGTACCAGTAGTGCGTGTGGTCGTCGACGGGGACGTGCCACTGCGTGAACACCTTGCCGTTGCCGAACGGCACGACGAAGGCGTTGGGGAACATGAGGTTGGTGATCCGGACGTGCTTCATCTGCTCGGTGAGCTGTCGGATGGCGAAGACGCGCAGGCCGTGATCGACCGTCTCGACCTCGATGTCGGGGCGGTAGGCGTCACCGACGAGCTCGGAGAGCTTCTTGCCGGTGCCCTCGACCTCCTCGGCGAACTGCTGGCCGTAGACGTCACGCGGGTCCTCGTTGACGAACCGGTGCAGGAACGAGACGTGCGAGGGGTCGATGCCACCCTCGACGCCCTGGAGCCAGTTGCACTCCCACAGGCCCTTGAACGCGAACGTGTAGGCGTCGGGCGCCTTGAAGCAGTCGTAGTCGGGGAACGGCGGCGGATCACCCGCGCCGAGGTAGGCGAAGACGATGCCGTTGCGCTCCTCGCAGGGGTAGCTCGCGATCCGGATCTTCTGCGCGAAGCGCGAGTGCTCCGGTTCGGCCGGCTGCGCCATGCAGCGCCCGTCGGGCCCGTAGAGCCAGCCGTGGTAGAGGCAGCGCAGGCCGCCGTCCTCGAGGCGGCCGAACGACAGATCGACGCCGCGGTGCGCGCACCAACGGCTGACGAGCCCCCAACCCGACCCGTCGTCCCGGCGGAAGAGCACGAGGTCCTCCCCCATCAACCGGACGGCCTTGACCGGCCGCTCCTCGGGCATCTCCGAGACGAGCGCGGCCGGCTGCCAGTACGCCCGCATCAGCCGCCCGAGCGGTGTATCCGGGCCTGTCTGGGTGAGCTTCTCGTTGTCGGCCTGCTTCAGCACGAGGGCACCTCTCCACGCAAGTTTTCGGCGATCTGGGATCCGATCAGCCGCACGATGGATCCAATCTTGCCACAGCCGGGCCGCCGCGTCCACCCTCTACCGTTCCGCCGTGAATCCAATCTGGCGGTGTTAGGATCCAATCCGATGACCGGAGCGCGCGCCGAGAGATCTCCCAGCAGGCCCGCAGCCGCATCGTCCACGAGGCCTCCGACACCGACCCCGGCCCTCCCGCGGGAGGCCGACGTCGTGGTGGTGGGCGGCGGGACCGCGGGCGCCGTCGTCGCCGCCCGACTGGTCGAGGCCGGCATCGACGTGCTCGTCCTGGAGGCCGGTCCCGACCCCGGCCCCCGGGGTGACCCGCGCTGGCCGGCCGACCTCGTCGATGCCGCCCGCCTGGGCCACTCCCACGACTGGGGCTTCGACTCCGGCGACACCTACCCCGACCAGATGCTGCGGTTCGAGCGCTCCCGGGTACTGGGCGGGTGCTCCACCCACAACGGCGCCGTGCAGACCTGGGGCCACCGGGCGGACTACGACGCCTGGGCCGCCGCGGGGAACGCCGGCTGGGGGACCGACGACCTGGCGCCCCTCTTCGAGCGGGCGAGCGAGCGACTCCGGGTGCGCAGGTACCCGCGCGAGGAGCTCACGCCGTGGCAGGCCGCGTGGCACGACGCGGGTCCCCGTGTCGGGCTCCCCACGCTCGACCACCTCAACGACCTCGACGAGACGGTCGGCTTCGCGCCCGAGTCGGTGAACGTCGTCGACGACGGCGTGCGGTTCAACAACGCGTTCGCGTACCTCGATCCCGTCCGCGACTCCGGGCGCCTGGCGATCGTCGGCGACGCGAACGTCGAGCGCGTGATCGTCCGCGACGGCGTGGCCGAGGGCGTCGTCGTCCGGCACGCCGGCGAGACCCATGAGGTCCGGGCCGAGCGCGTCGTGCTCGCCGGCGGCGCGTTCGGCAGTCCGGCGGTGCTGCTGCGCTCCGGCGTCGGTCCCGCCGCCGACCTGCGCGACCTCGACATCCCCGTCCTCGTCGACCTTCCCGGCGTCGGGGGCAACCTTCACGACCAGCCGTTCCTGCTCCTGTCCTGGGCGGGCGACGCGTCGATCGACCGCGCGATGCGCGAGATGGAGGCGCAGGGGCGCTGGACCCCCGACGAGCAGACGATGGCCAAGGCCCGCTCGTCCCACGACCCGGACGTCTTCGATCTGCACCTGCTGCCCTACAGCCCGACGCACCTGTCGGCCGACGGCCGTCGCACGTGGCACGCCGGGGTCGGCTGCCTCCGCCCGCGCTCCCGGGGGGCGTTGCGATTGCGCAGCCGCGACCCCGAGGTGCTGCCGACCGTCGACCACGGCTTCTACACCGACCCGGAGGAGCACGACCTGGACGTGCTCGTCGAGGGCGCCGCGCTCCTGCGCGAGATGGCCGGCCTGCCGGAGCTCGCCCGTGTGCTCGGGCGCGAGGTCACCCCCGGGCCGGCCGGGATCACCGACGCGGCCGGACTCAAGGCCTACCTCCGCGCCCACGTCGACAGCTACTGGCATCCGGTCGGCACGTGCCGCCTGGGACCGGCGAGCGACCCGACCGCCGTCGTCGGGCCCGACGGTCACGTCCACGGCCTGCGCCACTGCCTCGTCGCCGACTGCGCGCTGATCCCCGAGATCCCCCGCGCGACGACGGCGATGCCCGCCACCGTCGTCGGCGAGCGGATCGCCGACCTGCTGATCGCGGAGCGGACCACGACATGACGGCCGATCCGTCGCGCCGTCGCCACCGCGCCCGCCGCAACGCGCCGGCCGTACCGCGTGGTCCCGCCCGATCGCGGCAGCGTGCGCCGGGCGTCCCGTGCGCTCGCGACGGTGCCTGCGCACGATCTTGGACACACGACGTCCGGCGGTCCGCCGCCGGACGGGAGGAGGAGCCCCGATGAGCCCGACCGATCAACCGCTGCACTGGTGGAGCGCCCGCGACCTGGCCGCGGCGATCCGTGCGCGCGAGGTCTCCGCCGCAGAGGTCATGGCGGCGTTCCTGGACCGGATCGACGCGGTCGACGGACAGGTCAACGCGATCACGACCCGCATGCCGCGCGAGGAAGCCCTGGCGCTGGCCGCCGACGCCGACGCCGCGGTCGCCCGCGGCGACGCGCTCGGCCCGATCCACGGGCTGCCGATCGCGGTGAAGGACCTGATGGACGTCGCGGGGCTGCGCACGACGCAGGGCGTCACGGCGTTCGCCGACGCGCCGCCGGCGGAGCACGACAGCGTGCTCGCCGAGAAGCTCCGCGCCGCCGGGGCACTCATCATCGGCAAGACGAACACGCCCGCGTACGGCCTGGGGACGCTGACCTTCAACCCCGTCTTCGGCCCGACCCGCAACCCGTGGGACCTGACGAAGAACGCCGGCGGGAGCTCCGGCGGCGCGGGCGCGGCCGTGGCAGCGGGACTCCTGCCGTTCGCCGACGGGTCCGACTCGGGCGGCAGCATCCGCTACCCCGCGGCGTTCGGCAACCTCGTCGGGCTGCGGCCGACCCCGGGTCGCGTCCCGACCGGTCGGCGTGGCGACGGCTGGACCCCGCACGGCGTCCTCGGACCGATCGCGCGCGACGCCGGCGACGCCGGGCTGCTGCTCTCGGCGATCTCCGGTCCCGATCCGCGCGCGCCGCTGTCGCTGGCGGATGACCCTTCCGGTCTGGCCGACGTCTCCGCCCGGTCGGTCGACGGCCTGCGGATCGCGTGGTCGCGCACCGGCGGCGGACTACCGGTCGAGGACGAGGTCCTGCGCACGCTCGACGCGGCGCGCGCGACGCTGGAGTCCCACGGGGCGATCGTCACCGACCTCGACGACGGGTTCTGGGACGACGCCGACGAGTGCTGGCAGATCGTCGAGATGCTCGGGTTCCTCGACTCGTGCGGGGACGATGTCGCCGTCCACCGCGACACGATGCCCGAGGATCTCGTCCGCAACGTCAACGAGGGCCGTGCGCTGACCGCCGAGCGGATCGTCCACGGGCTGCGCCTGCGGACCGAGCTCTTCCGTCGCACGGAGCGGGTGCTGGCCGACCACGACGTCATCGCTCTGCCGACGACGCCGGTGGTGTCCGTCCCGGCCGAGGTGACGTGGCCGCGCGAGGTCGCCGGCACGAGCTTCGACCGGTACTTCCTGTGGCAGCGCCTGGCCTGTCGCGTGACGGTCACCGCCCACCCGGCGGCGTCGGTCCCGGGCGGGTTCTCCGCGGACGGGCTCCCGGTCGGCCTGCAGCTCATCGGCCGCCACCGCGGCGACCGCGAGCTGCTCGACATCGCGGCGGGACTCGAGGCGGTCACCGGCTGGGGGGCACGGCGGGCGGTGCTCTGAGCGGTCGTGCCAGCTTCTGGGTGGCGCCCGGAACTGGCACTGATCGTCAAGGCGGCCGTCGGGGGCATCCGGCGTCGTGCGGCCCGATGATCCTCGTGCGTCGGGGCGACGCGGCGCCGGGGTCAGCGATCGATGGGCACCGACACGACCGTCAGCCCGTCGATGCCCTCGACGTCCTTGGGGTTGGCGGTGTAGAGCGGCAGGTCGTTGGCGATCGCCGTCGCCGCGATGAGTGCGTCGTAGGCGCGGGCGGCCGGCTTGCGGCCAGAGCGGCGCAGCGACGCCGCCACCCCTCCGAACGCCCGTGCAGCGCGATCGTCGAACGGCAGCGGGCGGAAGTCCGCCTCTGCCTGCTGCAGGTGGGCTTGGCGGATCTCGCGCTCGCGCTCGTCGGTGGCGACGAGCGGCCCGACGGAGAGCTCGGCCAGCGTCACCGCGGTGATCAGCGGCTCACTCGGCAGGGAAGCAGGATCTCGTACCTGCGGAAGCAGGATCACGGTCGATGTGTCGAGCACCCCGCGCTCGTGGCGCTCGCTCACAGCTCGGGATCCAGGATCGCGTCGAGGTCGCGGCGCAGTGCCTCGGGGTCCCCGACGGGAAGCGAGCGCCAGCGGGCCAACAGCGCCTCGGCCGTAAGCGTCGGGGAGTCCACGCCACGCAGCGACGCGACCGGCCGTCCCGACCGCGTGATCGTGATCTCCTCGCCCCGCGCCGCCCGATCTACGACGTCTCCGCCGTGGTTGCGCAGATCGCGGATCGAGACGCTGCCCATGGGCCAACCGTATCACGCGTGATACAGGGAATCTGGATTCGCGTCGTCGCGCCCAGGTCCCGGTCGTGTTGCCGGCGTGCAACGACGCCGCGCTCGGTGTAGGACGGCGGGTCGCCCTACGCCCCCGCCCGATCCGCGTTGGCGTGGATCGCGTCGTGGACGTAGTGGGCGAATCCCTCGCCCACGGCGTCGTCGTAGGTCTTGGCGTAGCGGGGGTCGGAGGTGTAGAGGTCGGCGATGCCGCGGTGCATCGCGTGGCCGCAGTCGTAGAACCAGCGGCCCAGATGGGCCCGGTGGAACTCGGCGGCGTCCATCGCGACGACCGAATCGGCCGGCTCGCCGGCGCGCATCGCGGCGGCGAACCGCTCGATGCTCTCGTCGGCCTCGGCCTTGATCGCGATCCAGTCGTCCTTGGTGTAGGCGGCGGTCCGACGCGCGGACTCGCGGTACGCGTCGGTCTCGCCCCAGCGGGCGTGCGCCTCCTCGGCGTGCTCCTCCAGGCGATCGGTGCCGAAGATCTCCAGCTGCTCCTTCGGGGTCAGGCTGATGCCCATGCGTCGGGCCTCCATCTCGTGCTCGAGCGCGTGCAGCAACGCGGTGGCGCGGTCGCGTCGCTCCCGCAGCAGCCGGTGCTGCCGGCGCAGGTGGTCGTCGGTGCCAGCGTCCGGGTCGGCGAGGATCGAGGCGATCTCGTCCAGGCCGAACTCCAGCTCGCGGTAGAACAGGATCCGGCGCAACCGCGCCAGGTCCGCGGGCGAGTACAGGCGGTAGCCCGCGTCGGTCCGTCCGCTCGGCGCCAGCAGGCCGACGGCGTCGTAGTGGTGCAGGGTCCGCACCGACACGCCCGCCATCCGCGCCACCGCGCCGACGGTCAGCTCCTCGGGGTCCGTCAGATCGCTCACGGGACGATCATCGGGCCTGACGTGGCGTGCGGGTCAAGGGCGATCTTCCGTGGCGGAGCGGCCTCGCCCCTCGGGGCCACCCCGCCACGGGACGTCGCACCACGGAACATCGCACCACCCACCCGGCGCCCACTCACCGGCGCCGGCCGACGCCGGCCCCTTGACCCACCCGAACACAACTCGTTCACCTGACACGCCCGGAATCGATCAGCATGGGGATGATGTCGTCACGCCCGATCACCCGTCGCACCGTCGTGGGAGGCGCCGCCGGGGCGGCCGTCGGGGCCGCGCTGCTGGGACCACGGGCGGTGTCGGCCCCCGCCGCCGACCCCAACCTGTACCTCGGCGCGGCGCTGGAGCCCGAGCTCGTCACGGTGACCGACCGGTCGATGGTCGCGTGGTGGTGGACCGAGGAGGCGACCGACACGACGATCCGGATCTCGCCGGTGGCGGGCGGCCCGACGCGGGAGCTGCGGTTGGAGGAGCGCCGGCACGTGCACGTCGCCGCCGTCGACGACCTGGAGCCCGGCACCGAGTACCGCTACGAGCTGCTCTCCGGCGGGCGGCGGATGGGCCTGGGCAGCGGTCCCGCCGACCCGGGCGTCTTCCGCACGCTCGTCCCACCGTCGGGGCGCAGGCTCGCGACGATCGCGCTGCTCAACGACCTGCACGTCGGCGAGCACTGCTCCGGCACGATCTTCAACCTTCCCGGCGGGGTGTCCGTGCCGCCGTGCTTCGACGCCGACACCTACCCGGACTACGCGCACCGGATGGTCGACGCCGCCATCGGGGAGCTGGCCGCGCACGACCTGGACCTCGTCATCGCCAACGGCGACCTGACCGACCGCGGCCGGCCCGACGACGTCACCCGGGCGCTCAAGCAGCTCCATCGGCTGCCGGCACCGCTGCTCGTCACGCGCGGCAACCACGACCGCCGCCTGGATGGTGCGTGCGGGCCCGACAACGACTGCCTGCGGGCCCAGGCGTTCCCGGGTAACGCGGTCGGCGACGGTGCCCTGCGCTCGGTCGCCCGCGTCGGCCGCCGGCTCGGCATCGTGGGCCTGGACTCCAACCATCCCGACACCGGGGCCGCGCGGATCCTCGGCGACCAGCCCCGGTGGCTCGACGCCCAGCTCACCGCGCTCGAGGGCGAAGGTCGTGACGTGATCGTCGCGATGCACCACCCGCTGCTCAAGCCGATCCAGGGCGTACCGGCCGACGAGGGCGCCGATGCGGTTCTCGACGTGCTGTCCCGCCACGACCGCGTGCGGATCGTGCTGCACGGCCACACCCACGCCAACGAGTTGCGGACGCACGCGCGGACCGGGCCGCTGCGATTCCTCGAGAACGGCGCGATCAAGAACTACCCGTGCGGCTACGCGCTGCTGCACGTGCACGAGGACGGGATCATGCGCACCTTCCACCGTCCGGTGAACGACTGGACGCGGATGTGGACCGCGACGACCGCGCGCGAGACATGGGGGCTGCAGCCGATGGCCCTCCGCGGCGACCTGACGAGCCGCGCGTTCGTGTTGCGGTACGACAGCCACTTCGGTCCCGGCGACCCGATCGACGACGCGGTCGCCGACGCCCCCAGCGGCCGCGCGAAGGAGATCGACTTGGCGTCGGTCCGGCGGGTGGGCAACGCCAAGCTGCGCCGCCGCGGCGTGGTGGTCGGGGTGCACAGCGACGTCGACGCCGA
>JBFWKS010000187.1:0-8362 GCA_050252545.1 Solirubrobacteraceae bacterium | reverse complement strand
CGGACGCTGCCCCGCGCTTGGGCCTAACCGCTCGCGGGCCGTGGGGTGCGGGTCACCCCCGTCCCCCCCGGACCGCTCGACAGCGAGATGTGGCTCGATCCCGGTGGCCTGGCCGACCAGACCGCCGACGCGACCGGCGTGTCCCGCGAGGAGGCGCTGGGGATCGCCCGCGGTCGCGTGCCGTTGGGCCGGTTCGGCACCCCCGACGAGATCGCCGACGTCATCGCGCTGCTCGCCTCGCCCCGGGCGGGGTTCGTCACCGGCGCCGCCTGGTCGACCGACGGCGGGTCGGTGCCGGGGATCGTCTGACCGGCGGGCACACCGGCGCTCCCGTACGGGCACCGGTCGGGATCGGAGCGATCGGCGGGTTGTTGCGGACGGCGAGCCGCCGGGGCCCGGCGTGGGCCGGGGCCGAGGGGACGCCGGGACTGGAGGGCCGCAGGGTGGACCGCGAGCAGCGTGGAACGGCGCGCACCCCCATCGCCCACCCCCTCCGGCTGGCGGTCGTCGAGCCACACGGTGTACTGGACAGGGAACCAGATTACTGAGATTGTCCGCGACAGATCCCCACGAGGAGTGCTGTCCCATGGAACGAAGGACCCTGGCGAGGGTGGTTGCCCTCGTCGCCACCGTCGGTGCGCTGGTCGCGGCCGGCCCGGCGTCGGCCGCCGACACCACGTACTACGTCGATGCCGAGAACGGGTCGGACACCGCCGCCGGAACCAGCCAGGCCGCGGCATGGAGGACGCTGGCCAAGGTCAACGCCACGACGTTCTCGGCCGGTGACCGGATCCTGCTCCGGGCCGGTCGCGAGTGGGTGGAGCAGTTGCGCCCGCGCGGGTCGGGCCAGAGCGGCAACCCGATCACGATCGGTGCCTACGGCGACGGGCCCCGGCCGATCGTCAACGGGCGCGACGTGGCCGGCGGTGGCGCGGGCGGGGCGGCCGTGCTCCTGCACAACCTCTCGTGGTGGACGGTCAGCGGGCTCGAGGTCGTCAACGACGACGGCACGAACAACGTCGGGACCAAGGCCAGGCCGGGCAAGAACCGCAGCGGGATCATGGTCTACAACACCAGCGGCAACCTCCGGCGCGGTATCACGATCCGGGACAACCACGTCCGGAACGTCAACGGGTGCTTCGAGTGCGCCGGCGCCAACGCGCAGACCAACGGCGGCATCGCGGTCGTGGCCGACACGATGAACGGGCTCGGCAACGGGGCCAGCAGCTACGACGGCGTCGAGATCCGGGGCAACGTCGTCGAGCACGTCGGCCGCGTCGGGATCGTGTTCAACGACCACTCGACCGGATTCCTCTTCTACCTCGTCGCGGAGAACGCGCTGAGCAAGAACGTCACGATCGCCGGCAACACGCTGCGGGACATCGACAGCGACGGGATCATCCTCGCCGGATCCCGGAACAACCTCATCGAGCGCAACCGGATCGACGGGGCCGGCCGGGTGACGGTCTCGGGATCCACGCAGCCGGGCACCGTCGGCATGTTCGTCGCCAAGACGATCAACAGCACGATGCAGTTCAACGAGGTCTCGGGCGTGCGGACGAACGTCGTCGACGGGCAGGCCTATGACGTCGACCTGCTCACCTCGAACACGACGGTCCAGCACAACTACAGCCACGACAACGAGGGCGGCTTCCTGCTGCTCATGGGCGGGCTCTTCTCCGGCAACGGCGCGACCGTCCGCTACAACCTCAGCGTCAACGACGCGTACGCGGCCAACGGCGTCTTCACGTTCTCCAGTGGGCTGATGGCCAACGCGCGGATCTACAACAACACCGCGTACATCGCTCCCGGCCTGACGTCGCGCCCGACCTACCAGGCCGGATGGGACGGCGGGAACCACAACCCGTGGACGTTCCGCAACAACGTCATCGTCAACCACGGCACCGGGGCCTGGGAGCAGCCGACCGGCGGCGGAACGACGATCAGTCACAACCTGATCTGGGGCAACCACACCGCCGGTGAGCCCGGCGGCGCGGCCAAGCTCACCGACGACCCGCAGATGATCGCCCCGTCCGACGATGCGCCCGAGGGCCTCGACGCGGTCGCCGGGTACCAGTTGGCACCGGGCTCGCCGGCGGCCGGGAGCGGGGTCCTCGTCTCCGGTAACGGCGGTCGGGACTACTTCGGCCGTCCCGTCTCGTCGACCGACGCCCCGACGCGCGGCTTCCACGAGGTGCGGTAGGGGGCGCCCCGGCCGCCGCACGGTGCGTGCGGCGGCAGGGGCGGCCCGCGCCACGGACCGGCGGGTCCGGACGTGGCGAGCCCGTGACGCGCCCGGGCTCAGAGGTGTACCGGTAGCGGGTACTCGTTACGGCAGGTGTCCGCCCTGGGGGCTTTGGGGCCGGTGCTAGCCTGCGGCGATGAGCTTTGCGGCGCCCCTCACGGGCGGCATGGTCACACCGGGGCGCCGCCGGTTCTCGACGCGGCAGGAGGAGGTGCTGCGCGACATCGAGCCGATCTTCCTGCGCGATGGCATCCGCGGGATTCGCATGGGCGACCTCGCCACCGAGGTCGGCTGCTCGCGCAGCACGCTGTACGAGATCGCGCCGAGCAAGGAGGACCTCCTGCTGCTCGTCCTCGACCGCATGATGGACCGCATCTCCCGGCGGGGTGCGGAGGCGATCGCCGGGGCCGACACCCACGTCGCTCGGATGAGCGCGATGATGGAGAGCGGCGTGGCGGACTTCGCCGCGCTCGGCCCGCGGTTCCTCGACGCGGTGCGCAGCCACCCGCCCGCGCGCATGCTCTTCGACCGCTGGGTCGGCGTCTGTCGCGACGCGCTCGAGCAGATGATCGACGACGCCGTGCTCGCGGGGGAGATCCGTCCGGTCAACGGGCCCGTCGTCGCCGAGATGATGTTCTCGGCCGTCCTGCGGTTCACCGAGCCCGAGTTCACGCGCGCCCTGAAGGTCGGGCTGGCCGAGGCCCTGGAGCAGATCATCGACGTCCTCCTCCACGGGCTCCGGCCGCGCTGAGCGCGGGATCGTCTCGGGTGGGGCTGCGCCCCGCTACCGCGCCAACGGGAACGTCAGCACGCGGGTGATCTTGGTGGTGCCCTTCGGCAGGGTCGTGCGGACGCGGAGCTGCGGTCCCGGCTTGGGTCCGATCCGGCGGCCGGCGGCCCTGATGACCCGGCCCTTGGCGGTCCGGGGAAGGCCGCGGAAGCGCAGGCGGAACGTGCCGCCGGACGGGGCGGTGATCCGCTGGGTGCGCTGCAGGCTCGACCGGCTCACGCGGTCCCCGATCGACCAGGTGCCACCGTCGCCGGGCCCGTACGTGGGCACCCGCAGATCGGCGGTCACCTTCTTGGTGCGGCGGTTGACGATCGTGTAGGTCGTCTTGATGCCGGTGCGGCTGATCGCGTGACGGACGGTCACGTCGATCCCCTCCGCGGCATCGGTGCCACTGACCGACAGCGCGCCGCGCAGCAGCCGCGAGCTGTCCTTGGTCGCCTTCGGCACCCTCAACGACGACTGCTTGCTGCGCGGCCGGCCCGGCTGGGTCTCGACCAGGGTCCGGCCGCGCGAGGACAGTCGCAGACCGAGCGATCCGTTCTCGCTGCCGCCGACCCCGGTCAGGGGCCGCCCGGCGGCGTCGATGATGCGATCCGGCTCCAGGCCACCGTTGCGCAGGCGCTTGAACGGCTTGAGGATCGCCGACGAGTAGCGCGACGTGGTGACCGCCAACCGGCCGAGGGTCTGATCGTGCGCGACGGCGGTCGGCAGCGCGCTGACGCCACCGGCGTCGGCGCCCAGGCCGTCGTCGGCGAGCTCGCTGAGCGTCGCCGCGAACCGGGCGGTCCCCGTCAACCCGTCGAAGCCCTCGCTGACCAGGGCGCTGCCGGAGAACCCGAACGCGGTGGCGGGCAGGACGGCGGATCCGGCGTCCGCCGCACGTCGCTGGTAGAGCTGAACGGCCTCGCGGACGAGCCCGCGAGCGGTCTCGCGCTGGTCGGTGAGGAACCCGGCCGAGTCCGACCCGCCGAGCCCGGCCGCGAACCCGCGCAATGCGAGCAGCCAGTACTGGGTGAGGTGCAACCGCTGGACCCCGCGGCCGGAGTCCCAGTTGAGGTAGCCCGACGCGGTCCAGTTGCCGTACGCGATCCGCTGGGTCCAGCGGCGCAGCAACGACCGTGTCGCGGCCGGCGGCAGCTCCATCCCCGCGGCGACGGCCTGGTCGTAGTAGGCGAGCGCCCCGTGGGTGATGCTCGCGTACTCGGCGGTGTCCAGGGTGTTGGCCTGGTTGGACCGGGGGCGCTGCGGCAGGTAGTGGAACCCCAGGCCGCTGGCCAGGTTGGGGGCCCCGCCGGCGTACGCGTTCCTGCGGGCGTGGTCGGCGAACCAGATCAGCTGCCGGCGGTAGTCCTCGCGCAGCAGCGTCGGATCCCCCGTGACCGTGTGGTAGGCCGCGTAGACGTCCGCATTCCAGTTGATCTGGTTCAGCAGCCGCGACGGGTAGCGCCAGAACGGCGACGTCGCCACCGCCGTGACGCGGGTGCGGATCAGCTCGCGGACCTGCGGGGAGAGGTTCGCGGCGTCGCGGGCGCGCCAGGCGGCGGCGAGGGCGCGCATCGCCACCGCATCCAGTCCCTGATGCATCGTCGCGGGGTTGCCCGCCGCGTCGGCGAACCCGGGGGCGTGCTGCGTGACGCTGCGGCCCGGCTCGACGACCGGGGTGATGTGCCCGTCGAGGGTCGCCAGGTACATGCGCTGGGTCAGGAGCCGCACGAGCGGCGCGATCCGATCGGTCCGCGCCGACGCCCGGCTGCGTCCCGCGGCCGCGGCGGTCGCATGCGCGATGAGCATCTCGGCGTTCAGTCGGGCCCGCGGCGAGCCGTTGATCTCGTACGCACCGGTGGTCGGGTTCCACTGGGGATCGACCGCGGTCGACACGGCGTCGGCGACCGACCACAGGTCGTCGGGGGACGCGGCGGCCAGCGCGTCGCGGGCCCGCGTGAGGGCGGGCGTGCTGTCGTCGACGGTGACGGTGTCGGGCACGGCCCCAGACGTGGCGCCGGACTCGCTCCCGTCGGTCACCGGGGCGGTGGACCCGCCGGTGGCACCGTCGTCGGCGGCCGCAACGGGGGCGCCCGCCAGACCCAGCACGACCACGGACGCGGCCGCGGCGAGCGCGCTGCGGGATCGGGTGCGGCGGTGGGACGACGTCGCGGGCACGGCAGCGCATGGTGGCGCATCGGCCCGACGGCGGGCGCCGGTCGTCCCGCCGGGGCCTGGCCCCACCCGGTCGTCCCACCGGTGGGCCGACCGGGCCCGGGGCGCACGCGATCGCCGGATAGCATCGCCGCAGCGCCGGCTCGCGATCCCCGGGTTCCGGCACCGTCCCACCCCCCACGACCGAGGACCGCCCGTGGCCGCCAGCCCTGAAGCCGCTCCGACCGACCCGCCGATCGGCAAGACCTACCCACCGCTGGTGTACGCCGTCGGACGGGAGAAGATCCGGGAGTTCGCGCGCGCCACCGGCGAGACCAACCCGGTCCATCTGGACCTCGCCGCCGCCCGTGCCGCCGGGCACGCCGACCTCGTCGCACCGCCGATGTTCGCCGTCGTCTACGCCGGCGAGTCGCTCGGCGCCGGGCTGTTCGATCCCGAGACCGGCATCGACATGGACCGCCTGGTCCACGGCGCGCAGCAGTTCACGTGGGGGCGGCCGGTCGTCGCCGGCGACGAGGTCACGACGGTCCTGTCGCTCGACGAGGTCCGCCACGTCGAGTCGGTCGATCTGACCCACTACGTCTTCGGGTCGCGGTCGACGGCGCAGGACGGCACCGTCGTCAGCACCGGGCGTTGGAGCAACATCGTGCGGGGAGCGGCATGAGCGGCGAGCGCGACGAGACCCCGACGCCGGTTCCCCCGACCGAGTGGCAGGCCGGCACCGAGCTGCCGACCGTCACCGTCACCCCCGACCGCTATGTGCCGGTGCGCTACGCCGGGGCGTCCGGGGACTTCAACCCGATCCACGTCGACGACGAGTTCGCCCGTCGCGTCGGCCTGCCCGGTCGCATCCTGCACGGCCTGTGGACGATGGCCCAGGTCGCCCGTGCCCAGACCGAGGCGATCGGCGGCCCCGACGCGCCGGCCGCGCTGCGGAGCCTGTCGGTCGAGTTCCGCGGGATGGCGGTGCCGGACGAGGAGATCGCGGTGACGTCGACCGTCGAGCGGGTCGAGGAGGGCGTGGCGATCGTCAAGACCACCGCGCGCCAGTCCGGGTCGCGCGTGGTGCGCAACGGCCGCGCCGAGCTGCGCCTGCCGGACCCGTCCTGAGCGGGCCTGCCCGGCCTGGGCGGCCGGGGGATCACCTGGCGTCGCGTCCTACGGGGGCGTGATGCCCGGCGCCGGAGGCTCCACCGTCGGGGGCTCCGGTGGCGGGAGTCGCTCCTTGCGGTCCACCTCGATCGCGTGGTTCAGCTCGGCACCGAGGAGCAGGGTGACCGAGCTGAGCCACAGCCAGCCGACGACGATGATCGCGCCGGCGAACGCCCCGTACAACGCGCTGACGTCGGCCACCCGCGTGATGTACTGGATGAAGACGTAGGACACCAGCAACCAGAGCAGGACGCCGACGATCGCCCCGGGCGTCAGCAGGTGGAACGCGCGGTGCTTGACGTCGGGGACGATGTAGTAGACGAGCGAGTAGCCGAGCATCGCGCTCATCAGCGCCGCCGGCCACCGGACCACGTCCCACGCCGACGTCAGCGAGGAGTGGAACCCGAGCCACCCGGCGATGTCCTCGGCGAAGCCCTGGCCGACGACGATGAAGATGCCGGTCGCCAGCGCGAGGAAGAGCAGCGCGAACGTGAAGAGGATGTCGAGTCCCTTCCGGTGCAGGAACGACCGTCCCTGCTCGACGCGGAAGATGACGTTCAGGGCGCGCCGGATCGACTCCAGCACGCCGGTCGTCCCGTAGAGCGCGATCACCGTCGACACGACGACGCCCGTCGCCGCAGGGCCCTTGTTCTGCAGCGCGTTGCGCAACGACGTGTCGATCGGGTCGACGACCGACGGCGGCGCCACCTCGTGCAGGTAGTCCATGATCGCGTCGTACGTCTCGGGGTACTGCCCGATGAGGCCCAGCAGCGAGATCGCCAGCAGCCCCGTCGGGAACAACGACATCAGCGAGTAGTACGTCATCGCGGACGCATGCTGGGTGCCCTGGTCGTGGTAGAAGGCCAGGACGGTCCGCTTGAGGATGTGGGCGACGCGGCGCACGGGACCCGGGCAGCTTGGCCGACGGCGCGCCTGCTTGTCGGGCGGCCTCACCGCCGCAGCACCACCGCGCCGACGGTCGCGATCACGGCCGGGACCGCCAGCAACTGTGCGGCGAACGTGGCCGGGCCCGAGGCGTCCGTCACCAGCCGCTCGCCCTCGGTCGCGTCGAGGCCACCGCGCACGAGCAGCCAGACGAGCAGTCCGACCCCCACGAGCGCCAGGGCTTGCGGCAGGTCGCGGTGGTCGACGGGGGAGGGCAGCAGACCGACGCCCGCACTCAGGGCCACGAGCACCCACACGATCCGTCCCGTGTCGATCGGCCCCTCGACGAGCGCACGACCCAGGTGCTCGGGCGCATCGCCGACCGCCACCCCCGTGACGAGCGCGCACCCGGCGACGTACACGACCGCCGGCACGAGGATCAGCGGTGCCAGCCCGATCGCCGCACCGGCCAGCGGACCGCTCAGCCCCGGCAGGCGCGAGCGGTGGTAGCGGACCTCGCCGAGGATCACCCCGCCGTCGGGCGCAGGCCGCGGCCGGAACGGTACGAACCGCGACACGCGCCCCAGCAGCGCGACCACCGTCACCGCGTGCGCGGCCTCGTGCAACGTCACCCCGGGAGCGAGGAACGTCCACGTCAGCCATCGCCGCGGACCCCGTGACCGGACGGCCCCGGCGACGAGCCGGTCCAGCGTCCGGCGGCCGAGGAGGTACACGCAAAGCAGCTCCGCGGCGAGCAGGGCGAAGACGAGCATCGACCCGACAGGGTGGCAGGCGATGCGTCAGGTCCCGCCAACCCCCGCGGCACCGGACCGCCACGGCGGGAGCGGCCCGCGAAGCCCGTCGCGACGCGCCGGGGACCCGCCGGGCGGTCCCGGTACCATGGATCGGTCCGATGCTCACCCCGCGACAGGAGCTCGTCCTCGGCAAGGTCGTCGCCCACTACGGCGACACGGGCCTGCCGGTCGGCAGCAAGACGCTCGCCAACGACCCGGGCCTGGGGTTCGGTCCGTCGACGATCCGTCACGAGCTCGCCCAGCTCGAGGACCATGGACTGCTCGCCCACCCGCACACGTCGGCGGGCCGTATCCCGACCGACGCGGGGCACCGCTACT
>JBFWKS010000186.1:0-8396 GCA_050252545.1 Solirubrobacteraceae bacterium | reverse complement strand
GGGCGCGACCAGCACGACGAAGCGACGGAACAGCCGCTCACCGTCGATCGGGCGCAACTCGACCGTCGAGCCGGGCGGCACCGACAGCCGCGAGACCAGCGCGGGCGTGCCGGTCTCCTCCAGCGCCGCGAGCGCGGCCGGCGTCGACCCGACCTCCATCCGCGGGGGCACCAGCTCCAGGCGCGACCGGCGCAGGCGCGCGTCGAGCACGCGCCGCTGGCTCGCACCGGGGTCGCGGAGCACGAGCGGCGTGGCGACGAGCTCCGTCAACGGGATCGCGTCGCGCTCGAGCCACGGGTGGCCGGCGGGCACCGCGATGACGAGCTCGTCCTCGGTGAGCACCGGCCGGTCGGTGTCCTCGTCCGGTGCGGCTCCGGCGATCCCGACGTCGGCCCGGCCGTCGTCGACGAGCTCGCGGACGAGGTCGGAGTTGCTGACGATCAGCTCGATCGGCTCGCGTCCCGGCTCGCGGTAGAAGCTCGTCAGGATCGTCGGCAGCAGCGACTCGGCCACCACCGGGCTCGTCGCCAGTCGCAGTGGACGCGGACGGCCGCGCAGCTCCTGCACGGCCTGGTCCAGCTCGTCGAGCGCGTCGAGCACGCGCCGCGCGCCGAACAGCACGCGGTGCCCGGCCTCGGTCGGCACCACGCCGCGCGGCGAGCGCTCCAGCAGTGGCTGCCCGACAACGGTCTCGAGCTGCCGCAACCGCTTGCTCAACGCCGGCTGCGATACGCCCAGTGCCCGTGCGGCCGCGCCGATCGACCCCTGCCGCGCCGCCTCGTGCAGGGCGCGCAGCTCCTCCAGGTGCGGCGAGCGGATCGGTTGGGAGGGGGCCACCCGAGGACCGTAGCGGGTGCCGGCGACCGTGATCCGCCCGGCGCACCGCCGTGGTCGTCCAGGCTCCGTTGGGGATCGTTCACACGGTGCGAACGATCGCCAAGCGGTCACGCGATGCGGGCGGCGGCTAGCCTGGCGTCCGTGGCCGAGACGATCCGCGCGATACGGCAACGGGAGTTCGGGGGGCCCGAGGTGCTGCGCCTCGAGGAGATGCCCCGACCGGTGCCGGGGCCGGGGGAGGTGCGCGTCGCGGTGCGGGCCGTCGGGGTGAACTTCGCCGACACCCACGCCCGTGAGAACCGCTACGTCCGGGCCGCGGACCTGCCGCTGATCCCCGGCCAGGAGGTCGTCGGGGTCCGCGAGGACACCGGGCGTCGGGTCGTCGCGCTCACCCAGGGCGGCGGGGCGTACGCCGAGGAGGTCGTCGTGCCGGCGGAGCGGTGCGTCGACGTGCCGGACGGCCTTGGCGACGACCAGGCGCTCGGGCTGCTCGTCCAGGGCCTGACGGCGTGGCACCTGTACCGCACCGCCGCGCGGCTGGAGGGCGGCGAGACGGTCGTGGTGCACAGCGCGGCGGGCGGCACCGGGTCGCTCGCGGTGCAGCTCGCGCGGCCGATGGGGGCGGCGCGGGTGATCGCGACCGCCTCGTCCGACGCAAAGCGCGAGCAGGCCGTCGCGCTGGGCGCGGACGTCGCGGTCGACCCCGACCCCGAGGGGCTGACGGAGCGGCTGATCGAGGCCAACGGAGGGCGTGGCGTCGACGCGGTGATCGACATGGCCGGCGGCCCGGGGTTCGATGCGTCGCTGCGCGCGCTGGCGCCGTTCGGACGGATCGTCGTCTGCGGGATCGCGACGAAGGAGCCGAACGAGGTCCGTACCGGCCACCTGCTGCGCCACTCCCGGTCGGTGGTCGGGTTCTGGCTCTTCCACTGCCTCGACGATCCGGCGCGGAGGTTCGTCGCGCCGCTCGAGGACCTCTTCGCCCGCGCGCTGCGCGGCGAGGTGCGGGTCCACGTCGGTGGTCGGTGGCCCCTGGCGCAGGCCGCGGACGCCCACCGGGCCCTGGTGGCCCGGCGGACGACCGGCAAGCTCGTGCTCGACGTCGCCCGCGGAGAGACCGGGACACGCCGCGGATAGGGACGGGCGGCGGACAGGGACGTGCGCGGCGGTCGCGGGGCCGCATGCCGGGGCGCGCGGCACCGCGACCGGTGCGGATGGGATCAGTCCGCGCCGATGGCGAAGACCGACCGCTGGCCCTTCAGCTCGGTCAACGAGTACAGGCGCTTGCTCTGGGGCGAGTACACGAGGTCCTCGGCGCCCTTGGGCCAGCCCCGCACCCAGAGCTTCCCGGGCAGCGTGCCGCGGTAGAGCCGGTTACGGCCGGAGTGGCCCGCGCTCGTGGAGATATACACCTGCTTGCCTCGGGTCAGAGCGCCCTGCACGTCGGTCGCCGTGGTCTTCCAGGCCGCATCCGCCCGGACCTTGCCATCGCGGTCGCGGTCCATCAGACCGCGCTTGTTCAGGTCCCAGCGGACGATCCGGGCGCCACCCTCGTCGTTGCGGTACTCGCTGGTGACCAGGCGCGGCGTGGACCCGGAGCGGTCCACCGAGACCGACGAGAACTTCAGCTTCTTCGACGACTGCTTGAACACGCCGACCCGCGGCATGACGTAGAGGTAGCCCGCGGCACGGCAGCCCGAGGCGGTGCAGCCCAGGGCGTCGCCGCCGCCGGTCTTCACGCGCAGCATCTTGCGGGTGTCGTAGACGCTGAGCCCGCCGTTGGTCTCGGCGACGTACAGGTACCGATGGACCCAGGCGATCCCGCCGGCGTGGCTCTTGGACCAGCTGAACGTGGCCGGCTTGCCCTTGGGCTTCTTGGGGTGGACGAGCAGCACGTGGCGGTACTTCGCGTTGGCGAGCGACTCGGCGGTGATGAACGACACCCGCACGCCCGGAGCGACGGTGCCCTTGCCACCGGGGTTCTTCGCGTACCAGCTGGTGAGCAGGGCCTTGCGGTCGCCCCATTTGCCGTCGGCGTCGACATCGGACGTGCCGGTGATCCCCTGCGGGTACCACTTCGTCGTGTCGGAGTCGCCCGGATTGAACTGGAAGCCGTTCTCGTAGCCGTCCGGCTGGGGATCCAGCAACTCGGGGGTCGTCGGCCGGACGGCGCGGTTGGCGGACTTCAGGACGGTGGGCACCGACGCGTTGGGCAGCCGCTTCTCGAGCTCGGCGATCGTCTTGTCGCTGTCGTGCTCGGGGGTCAGCACGAAGCCGCTCGTGGAGGTCCTGCTGGTCGAGGCCGCGGACGCCGGGCTCGCGGCGGCGAGCGACACCAGCGCGACGCCGGCGACGAGCACGGTTCCGCGGGCCAGGATCGCCCGGGGAACCGGACGGGAACGGAGGGGGGCGGGGGACACGTTGATCATGCCCGCACGAACCCAGATTCCCTGAAGTGTCGAAAGGGGTCTCTCACGGGAATCTCATGGCGCCTCGCCGCTCGTGCCCGGACGGCCGCGCCCCGTCGGACGGGCGACGCCTTAGGATCCCGGGCGATGACCGCGTTCGCCGACCTTGGCCTGTCCGACGACGTCCTGGGGGCGTTGCAGGAGATCGGCTACGAGCGGCCGAGCCCGATCCAGGAGCAGGGCATCCCGTCGATGCTCGAGGGGCGCGACGTCATCGGCCAGGCCCAGACGGGGTCGGGCAAGACCGCGGCGTTCGGTGCGCCGATCATCCAGTACGTCGACGTGGCGAACCCGGAGACCCAGGCGCTGGTGCTCACGCCGACGCGTGAGCTGTGCATCCAGGTCACCCAGGCCGTCCGCTCGTTCGGCGTCAAGAAGGGCGTGGAGGTCGTGGCGACCTTCGGCGGCGCCCCGATCCGCGACCAGATCTCGATGCTGCGCAAGAAGGCGCACGTCGTGGTCGGCACCGTCGGCCGCGTCCTGGACCTCATCGACCGCGGCGCGCTGCAGCTCGGCTCCTGCCGGTTCGTCGTCCTGGACGAGGCCGACGAGATGCTCGATCTCGGGTTCCTCGAGGACGTCGAGAAGATCCTCCGCCGCACCCCCAACAGCCGCCAGACCGCGCTGTTCTCGGCGACGATGGCGCCGCCGATCCGCAAGCTCGCCGACAACTACCTCTACGAGCCGGTTCACGTGAAGGTCAAGGCCGACACCCTGACCGTCGACACCGTCGAGCAGTTCCGGGTCGAGGTGCCGACGAAGGACAAGCCCGAGAAGCTCGCCGAGGTCATCGCCGCGGAGCGACCCCGTCAGGCGATCGTCTTCTGCCGCACGAAGATCGGCACCGACCGGCTCTTCCGGCTGCTGCGCGACCGCGGCAACAACGTCAAGGCCCTGCACGGCGACCTCTCCCAGGGCCAGCGCGACGGCGTGATGCTGTCGTTCAAGGGCGGGCGCGTGCCGCTGCTGGTCGCCACCGACGTCGCCGCCCGCGGCCTCGACATCTCGACCGTCACCCACGTCGTCAACTACGACGTGCCGCGCTCGCCCGACACGTACGTCCACCGCATCGGCCGGACCGGCCGCGCCGGCGCCTCGGGGCGCGCGATCACCTTCGTCGAGCCCAAGCAGCAGCGCGAGCGCGAGGCGATCGAGGAGCACATCGGCATGGAGATGACGGTGTGGGCTCCCGGCGCCACCACCAAGGCCGCCCGACGCGCCGCCGACGCGCCCTCCACCGCGGACGCGCCGTCCGCCACCGACGACCCGGTCGTCGCCGACGCCGCGGCCCCCGACCGCAGCGAGGGTCGCGACGACGCTCCGACCCCGGTGCGCGAGAAGCCGCGCCGCGGCCGCAAGCCGCAGATCAGCCGCGCGTCCGACGAGGCCGGTGCCCGGATCGTGCTCGTGCCCGGTGCCGGCGACGGCGTGACGATCCGTGCCCTCGTCCGCGGCATCACCGAGGCGACCGGTCTCGACGGCGAGGCGGTCCGCGAGGTCCGCGTGCTCGAGCGGTTCGCGCTCGCCACGGTGCCCGCCTCGGGGGTGCAGGACGCCGTCGCGGCGATCAACGATCATCGCTCCGAGGACCTGGAGCTGCGCGCCGAGGTGCTGTAGCCACGACAGGCCCGGCGGCCGGGGCCCCGCTCCGGCCGCGTGGGGGGCGTTCCGACGCGGGGCGACGGCTTCGCGCCGGGCCCGGCGCCCGCCGGCGGGCACCCCCGCTCGCCGGCGCCCCGTCGGACGGGTCGTGCCCGCACGACCGCGTACACCGACGCACCGGCATCGGGCACGTCGCTACCCTTGGAGACGTGACGACGCCCGAGGAGCACCAGCAGGAGCCCGTCGCCGGGGCGCCGCAGGCCGCCACCACGCGGGACTGCGAGCGCTGTGGCGCGGGTGCGACCGCCGACCAGGAGTGGTGCCTGGGCTGCGGCGCGCGCATGAGCCCGGCCGTCGACCGGCTGCCCGGCCTGCGGGCCGCGGCCGTGACGGTCGCCGCGGCCGTGCTGCTGGCCGGCGGTGCCGCCGCGGCCGCCTACGCCGCGCTGAGCAACGACGCGTCCACCACCGCCCAGGCCCCCGCGACCGCGAGCGGCACGCCCGTTCCGCAGACCACCGCGGCACCGGTGCCGCCTGCGGTCGGCACCACGCCGCCCGCCCCGGCGGTCACCCCGCCCGCCGGTGCCGAGGACGACGACACGACGGCGCTCGACGATGCCGATGCCGACGCGGATGACACGACGGATCTGGACACCGACACCGACACCGGCGCGGACGACGCCGACACCGATACGTCGAGCAGCGACTCGGGCTCGTCCGGCTCCTCCGGCGGGTCCTCGGGCTCGTCCTCCGGCTCCGGCTCGTCCGGATCCTCCGGCGGCTCGTCCGGCTCGTCCGGCTCCGGTGGCGGCGGCTCGACCACGACGACGCCGAGCGGCCCGCTCACGTTCGGCAGCGGATCGCTCTACGACCCCGACGGTGTGCTGGCCGACAAGGGCGACGACGGGGCCGCGATCGACGGCAGGACCTCGACCGTCTGGAAGTTCTCGCTCGCGGCCGGCAAGACCGGCGGATTCGGGTACGTGCTCGACTTCACCAGTCCGACGACGGTCAAGACCCTCACGCTGCGCGCCGCGACCAAGGGCATGGTCGTCAAGGTGCTCGGCACGACCAAGCGCGATCTGCCGCCGGACGCGCTCGACCTGGGCTGGGACGCGCTGACCTCGGAGACGCCGATCAGCGGCAGCTCGACGAAGCTCGCGCTCAAGGACGCCGCCGGCCGGACGCGCAAGTACCGCCACGTGCTCGTCCTCGTCACGACGGCTCCGGGCACCCCCGCGGCGGGCGAGATCGCCGAGATCAGCGGCACCAGCTGACCGGCGCGGCGGCACGCGTCGGGCGCCGCCGCTAGTGTCGGCCCCTCCGATCCCCGATCCGGAGGAGATGCCGTGTCCACGGCCACCATGAGCACCAGCGAGGGCGACGTCGTCCTCGAGCTCTTCGACGACGACGCGCCGCAGACGGTCGCCAACTTCAAGAAGCTGGCCGCCGACGGCTTCTACGATGGCCTCGCGTTCCACCGGGTCATCGCGGACTTCATGATCCAGGGCGGGTGTCCGCAGGGCACCGGTACCGGCGGTCCCGGCTACACGTTCGACGACGAGATCAACGATCACAAGATCGTTCGTGGAACGCTTGCGATGGCGAACGCCGGCACGGTGCAGGGCAAGGGCACCAACGGCTCGCAGTTCTTCATCGTCACCGCCGAGGCCACCCCGTGGCTCGACGGCAAGCACACGGCGTTCGGGCGCGTCGCCGACGGAGACGACGTCGTCCAGCGGATCGGCACCACGCCGACCGGCCCCGGCGATCGCCCCGTCACGCCGATCACGATCAACTCGATCGCGCTCGCGGACTGACGGACATCCATCGCACCCCGCGAACCTGACGCGTCCGTCACGTTCGGTCGCGGGGTGGCACCCCGACGCGCTACGCTTGCCCGATCCGACCCCGCCGAACGGGGGGTCGACGCGGAAGCGCGGCGCGAAGGGGAGCGATGAGCACGCAGGAGCAGGCCCACCCGACCGATACCGGAGGCCGTCCCGATCAGAAGGCGGTCGTCAACCCGGCCACGGGGGCCACCGTCGCGTGGGTCGACGCGCTGCAGCCCGACGACGTCGCGGCGGCCGCCGCCCGCGGGCGTGCGGCCCAGCCCGCCTGGGAGGCGCTCGGATACGGGGGCCGCGCACGGATCATGCGTCGCGCCCAGAAGTGGGTCGTCGACCACCGCGACGACCTCATCCGCACGATCGTGTCGGAGACGGGCAAGGCGTGGGAGGACGCGATGATCGCCGAGGTGACCTACGCCGCCGCGGCGTTCGGGCACTGGGCGTCCTCGGCCGAGCAGCTCCTGGGCGACGAGAAGGTCAAGGTCGCATCGCCGCTGCTGGCGGGCAAGAAGGTCGTCGTGCGGCATGCGCCGCTCGGCCTCGTCGGCGTCATCGCGCCGTGGAACTACCCCTTCACCAACGGGTTCGGCGACGCGATCCCGGCGCTGATGGCGGGCAACGCGGTGCTCCTCAAGCCGGCCGAGAAGACGCCGCTCACGTCGCTGCTGCTGCTCGAGGCGCTGCGCGGGTGCGGGCTCCCGGACGACGTCCTCCAGGTCGTGACCGGACGCGGATCGGTGCTCGGCGACCCGATCATCGACGCGGTCGACATGGTGATGTTCACCGGATCGACCGCGGTCGGCCGGGGCATCGCGCGGCGCTGCGGCGAGCGACTCATCCCCTGCTCGCTCGAGCTCGGCGGCAAGGACGCGCTGATCGTCCTGGCCGACGCGGATCTGGAGCGCGCCGCCAACACCGCCCTGTTCTACGCGATGTTCAACGGCGGCCAGACCTGCATCTCCGTCGAGCGGGTGTACGTCGAGGCGTCGGTCTACGACGCGTTCGTCGCCAAGGTCACCGAGAAGGCCGGCACGCTGCGCAACAACGACCCGACCGGGCCCGGCGCGACCGACGTCGGCGCGCTCACCGTGCCGGAGCAGCTCGACGTCGTCCGATCGCACGTCGAGGACGCACGGTCGAAGGGGGCCCGGGTCGTCGTCGGCGGCGAGGAGGACGAGGGACGTCCCGGCTGGTGGTATCCGCCGACCGTCATCGCCGACGTCGATCACGGCATGGCGTGCATGACGGAGGAGACCTTCGGGCCGACGCTGCCGATCATGCGCGTCGCCGACGCGGATGAGGCGGTCCGCCTGGCCAACGACAGCCCGTACGGGCTGATGGCGTCGGTCTTCACCAAGGACGTCGCCCGGGGCGAGGCGATCGCGCGGAGGATCCAGGCCGGCACCGTGCATGTCAACGACGCGCTCGTCGGCTACGCCGCGCTCGAGGCGCCGATTGGGGGCTGGAAGGACTCCGGCCTCGGCGCGCGCCACGGCCGTGCGGGGATCGAGAAGTACACCGCCACGCAGACCCTCGTCGTGGCGCGCCTGGCCCTGCGCCGCGAGCCGCAGCACTACCCTACAACGGGTTCGTCTTCAAGCTCCTGGGCGGGCTCGTCCGCGCGGTGTACGGGCGCGGC
>JBFWKS010000185.1:0-8409 GCA_050252545.1 Solirubrobacteraceae bacterium | reverse complement strand
CATCGCCGCCCTGCGCATCTCGAGGGCGCCGGCGCGCTTCGAGCGGGCGGCGGCCCAGTTCGCGCGGGCCGCGACGGTGGCCGCCGGGCGACTGTCGTCGCTCCTGGAGCCCGGGCCGGTGTCGCGGCCCGGGCCGGCCGGGGCGCTCGCCCGCGGCCCGGCCCACCAGGCGTCGTCGGCCCGGCAACCGCCCGTCGTCGGGCCGACGGCCGTTGGCCCGGTTGGCTGCTCGCCGCCCTGCCGGCCGCTACTCGCCCTTGTCGCCCAGGTACTTCGACAGCCAGACCGACACGGAGTTCGTCGCTCCCTCGGCCTGCCCGGCGATGTCCTTGAACGCGCCGGTCACGCGGTCCTTGTAGTAGTTGGCCGCGTCGCGTGCCTCGTCCGACGGCGTCGGATCGGGGCCCTCTCCGCGCTTGGGGTAGTCCCCGTCACGGATCCGCTCGTAGTCACCGGACTTGACCCAGTCCATCAGCTGGTGCGCCCGGTTGACCGCCAGCGGATGGGTCGTCCCCAGCTCCAGGTTGAGCTTCGTCCAGCGGCCCGGCAGGCTGCGGCCGCGCTTGCCGTAGTCCTCGGCCTGGGCCAGGAACGCGTTGAGGTCGAGCCGGTCGCTGCGCGTCCCGGCCGAGATCGACATCAGCGTGCGGCAGACGAGCAGCGGGTCGCGGACGACGAGCGCCGCGATCCGGTCGCAGGTGAGCTCCGCCGCGCGCGACCATTCCAGGAGGGCGTAGTGGATCGCCATCAGCGGCAGCTTGGTCGGCAGCGCGCCCGACGCCGCGCCCGCTCCCAGCCGCGCGAGGATCTGCAGCGCCGTGCCGTAGAGGACGTGGTCGCACATGACGTGCGCCGCCTCGTGCGCGAGCACCACCCGCTGCTGGGCGGCGTCGAGCACGTCGAGCGTCTGGGAGTAGACGAGGACGAGCGGCTCCTGCGACCCGATCGTGAACGCGTTGATGACGGGAGCACCGCGGAGGTAGAGCTCCGGCACCGGGTTGATGTCGAGGGTGACGAACGCGGCCCGGTGCAGCGCGGCGACGTCAGGCAGCTGGTTGGGGCCCAGACGCACCGACGACGCGAGCAGCTCCTGGCGCAGCGCGCGCTCGTAGCCGAGCTCGATGAGCTTGCGCAGCACCCGGTCCAGGCCGGGGATCGACTTGAGCGCCGACGTCGCGGCGCGGTCGGCCGGGTGACGCAGGATCCGCTCGTCGAGCTGGCGCAGGCGGTACCCGAGGACCGGGGAGTCGTCGCTCATGGGCGCAGCGTATCCGCCGCGCCCTGCGGTCACGCCGGAACGCGGGACCGCGCAGGGATCCGGGGCCACGACGGGCGCCGAGAACGGGTCCTCTCCCCGGCCGTATGCAGATCTCGGCATGGAATATGTACTTCTCGTCATATCGCCGGTGAGTCGTCTGATCCCGTGCGGGCGATCGCGGAGTCCGACCGACAGCACCACGGTGATCTCCTGGCGGTGGGGTCGTGCGACGATGCGGCGATGGCCCGGACGTCGCTCGCACCTCGCACGTGACGGGCCCGGCCGACGCTCCCGTCCGGGCGCTCCACCCCGACGGATCGCCGCTCGACGGCCTGTCGCTCGACGCGATGGGCTGCCTGGTGCGGCTCGCCGACCCCGTGCCGGCGCTCACCGCCTGGACGGTCGAGCGGGGGGTCGTCGCGCCGGCCGCGACGATCGCATCGGCACTGCGGGCCGAGGTCGCGTTCTACCGCCGCCACCACCTGGACGGACGTGATCCGGTGTCGCTGCGTCGCCTGCGCCGGGCGTGCGCCGAGGTGTTCCTGACGGCGGTGGTGGACGACGCGGACGGTGCGCCGCGCCGAGATCACGGTCCCGCGGAGGGACACGGCGGCGCCGGCTCGGGTGGCGCGGGCCCGGGTGGCGCAGGCCCGTTCCGTCCCCGGATCCCACCCCTTGACGACAACGCGGTCGACGAGTTCGTCGACGCCCTGCGGTTCGAGCTGCTGCCCGGCGTCGCCGACGAGCTCGAACGGCTCGACGCGGCGGGGGTCCCGATGGTCTGCGTGTCGAACTGGGACTGCGCGCTGCCCGACCACCTGGAGTCGCTGGGGATCGCCCGTCGATTCCGCGCCATCGTGCCGTCGGCCACCGCGGGGCTCGACAAGCCCGACCCGCGGATCTTCGCCGTCGCGCTGCGAGCGCTCGGACTGCCCGCCGCACGGGTGGCGCACCTCGGTGACGAGGCGGTCGACCGTGACGGCGCACGCGCCGCGGGCATGCCGTTCCTCGATCCGCCCGTGGCCGGACTGGCACAGCGCCTGGGTCTCTGACCGCGGGGTGGAGCGTCCGGCTCAGCGACCGTCGCGTGGCGGGGGCAGGTTCTCGATCTGCAGCAGGTCCGGTTCGTGGTCCGCCTCGTGGTCGACCTGGAGCGTGACGTGTCGGATGTCGAAGCGCTCGCCGAGCATGTCGCGCAACTCGCGGCGACGGAGGTGGCAATCCTCGCCCTCCGGCACCAGGACGTGCGCGGCGAGCGCCGGAAAGCCGCTGGTGATCTCCCAGACGTGGAGGTCGTGCACGTCGCTGATGCCGGGACTCGACGCCATCGCGACCCCGATCTCCTCGGCGTCCATCCCCCTGGGCGTGCCCTCCAGCAACACCCGGCCCGCGTCGCGGACGAGCGACGACCCGGTCCGGAACATGAGCCCCACGACGACGAGCGCGGCGATCGCGTCGGCGGGCGCGAAGTCGAGCACCAGGACCGCCGTGCCACCGACGATGGCCGCGACCGACCCGTACAGGTCGGCCATGACGTGCGCCCGCGCGCCGGCGACGTTCAACGACTGACGCTCCGCCTTGGCGAGCGCCCACGCGGCGGTGACGTTGACCAGCGCACCGACGACGCCCACGACGACGACGATGGCGCCCTCGACCTCGGGCGGCCCGAACAGGCGGCGGATCGACTCGTAGCCGAGCACCGCGCCGAGCACGAGCAGGCTGATCCCGTTGATCTGCGCGGAGAGGATCTCGGCCCGCTTGAGACCGAACGTGTAGTACCGCGACACGGGACGGAGCGCCAGCTGCGCGGCGACGAGCGCCAGTGCGATCGAGCCGGCGTCGGTGAGCATGTGCGCCGCGTCGGACAGCAGCGCGACCGAGTCGGCGACCAGGCCGGCGACGATCTCGACGCCCATGAAGCCGGCGATCGTGACGAGCGCGATCGTGAGCCACCGCCGGTCGGCATCCGCCGACGGGGCATGGCTGTGGGCGTGACCGTGGTGGTCGTGACGGTGACCGTGGCCGTGGTCGTGCCCGTCGTGGTCGTGGCCGGCGTCCCCCATCGCGATGGGGCCACGGTATCGGCCACGGGCGGGATCGGGACGCTCGCCACGACCGGCACGACGCGCCGGCCTCGGGATCGACCGGCGGCCGTTCGGTGGCGGACGCGGCCGGACGTGGCTTCGCCACCGAGCGTGGGTTCCCCGGGGCGTCGGCCGTCCGGCATGATCCGGCCATGGACGCGACGCTGGTCAAGTGGATGAGCCCCGAGGACGCCAACAACGGTGGCTTCGTCCACGGCGGTGTCGTGATGCGACTGTGCGACGAGGTCGCCGGGCTGGCCGCGGTGCGCCACGCCCACGTCCGCTGCGTCACCGCCGGGATCGACCGGATGACGTTCACCTCACGGGTCGATGTCGGCGAGCTGCTGACGCTCCATGCCCGGGTGAACGCGGTGTGGAAGAGCTCGATGGAGGTCGGTGTGCGCGTGCTCGCCGAGAACGTCTACACCGGCGAGGTCCGCCACACGTCGTCGGCGTACCTGACGATGGTCGCGATCAACGTGGAGACCGGCAGGCCGGTGGCCGTTCCGATGCTGCCGGAGCCCACCGACCCCGACGCGACCCGTCGGGCGACCGAGGCCCAGATGCGTCGTGTCAACCGCCTGGCCGAGCGCGACCAGATCGCCGACGGACGACGCGCGGCCTAGGTGGCGCGGCGGCCGGGGGTGGCCCGGGCCGCGGCGCTACGCTGGACATGATGGAGCCGTCGCCGAGCGTCCCGCAGTCGACCGTCCCGGACACGCAGTCGACCGTCCCGGATCCGCCGCCGGCCGACCGCTCCGGCGCGGCCGAGGATCCGCTCGTCATCGGTGACCGCACCTTCGGGTCGCGCCTGTTCCTCGGCACCGGCGGGTTCGGGCGGCTGCAGACGCTCGAGGAGGCCATCCGGGTGTCGGGTACGCAGCTGGTGACGCTGGCGCTGAGGCGCGTGGACCCCGAGCAGCGCGGGTCGCTCGTCGACGTGCTCGACCGGACCGGGGTGGGGCTGCTGCCCAACACCGCCGGGTGCTTCACGGCTCGTGACGCGGTCCTGACCGCCAAGCTCGCTCGAGAGGCGTTCGGCACCGACTGGATCAAGCTCGAGGTCATCGGCGATGACCGGACGCTGCTGCCCGACGCGGTCGAGCTGCTCGCCGCCGCCGAGGAGCTGTGCGCCGACGGGTTCGTCGTGCTGCCCTACACGAACGACGATCCGATCCTCGCCCGGCGGCTGGAGGCCATCGGCTGCGCCGCGGTCATGCCGCTCGGCTCGCCGATCGGCTCGGGGCTGGGGATCCGCAACCCGCACAACATCGAGCTGATCGTCGAGCGCGCCGGCGTTCCGGTGGTGCTGGACGCGGGGATCGGGACCGCATCCGAGGCGGCCCTGGCGATGGAGCTCGGCTGCGACGCGGTCCTCTGCGCGACGGCGATCAGCCGTGCGGACGACCCGTTGCGGATGGCCCGGGCGATCCGGCTGGCGGTCGACGCCGGCCGCCTGGCCCGCGGTTCCGGCCGGATCCCACGCCGCACCCACGCCCTCCCGTCGACGCCGATGGAGGGCGTGGCGGAGCTGTAGGTCGGGTCGCCGGGTGCGATCATCGGGCCGTGGAGATCGACGGGCACGCCCTGTTGGACCGGGTGACGGGGGCGATCGAGGGGCGCGACCCGCAGTTGGTCTCGCGCCTGGTGACGCACGACGTGCACTACGAGGACCCGTTCGGGTCGCTTCCGCACGTCGGAGCGGAGGCGCTGACCACCCGGCTGACGATGATGTGGGAGGCGTTCCCCGATCTGCGGGTCGAGTCCACCGGTCCGTGCCTGCACGACGGCGATCGGATCGTCGCGTTGCCGCTGCGCGCGTTCGGGAGCCACCGCGGATGGCTCGGCCAGCTGCCCGCCACGCAGCGGTTCCTCAACACCCACGGCGTCCTCGTCTGCGAGCTCGACGCGACCGCCCACCGTCTGCACCGTATCCGGTTGTTTTGCGACCGCTACGGCGCCGCCGTCCAACTCGGTGCCCTGCCCGAGGAGGGCACCGTCGGCGACCGCGCATTGCGCGCGCTGCAAGGGTTCGGGCTGTTGCGGCGACGCTGATCCCCCGCCGCCCGGGGCTGGCGCCGCCTGCCACCGGCCGTCACCGCCGGCGCCGTCAAGCGCCTGCCGCCGGGCGCCCGGCCACTGCGCGCGCGGTCACCATCAGGGCCGCGTGGTCAGACAGCGTTCCGCGGTCCGGGCGCGACGGGGAGCCCGCCGCAGACCGTCCGCGTGCGAGCACGTGATCGGGCCCGGACGTGGCGATCCGGGCCCACCCGTCGGGGAGCGCCGCATCGACGGCGTCGGCGGGCAGGTTGAGGTCGCCGCCGAGCATCACGTCGGGTTCCTGCGCTGGGTCGCCGTCGCTGGCGAACCACCGATCCAGGGCGGCGAAGCACCGCGCCAGGTCGGCGCCGGGGATCGCGAGGCCGGCGGCGTCCTCCCACGAGCCCTTCTGGCAGTGGACGTTGGCCACCCACGTCGCCCGGGGCCCCAACCGCACCGCGTGCAGCACCCGCCGCTCCGGGCAGGCGCGCAGCCGCAACCGTGCGTGGGCCGTGACGGGGCCTGTTCCGCGGACGAGGATCGCGTTGGCACCACCGCCGTTGCTCTTCAGCAGGTCCGGTCGGCGGGCGGCGATCGCGCGGCGCACGCCGGGCAGGGCGTTGCGCGACGTCGGGACCGAGAACGCGCGGGCCCCGCAGGCGGTGGCCAGGGCCGGGGGCCACCACGGCGGGACCTCCTGCAGCAGGGCCACGTCCCACTCCCACCGGGCGAGCGTCGTGGCGAACTCGTGCAGGAGCGGACGACCGGCGGGTGGGTCCGCTCGGCCGTGGAACAGGTTCCAGGTGAGGACCCGCACCCCGCCCGTTCGCTCGATCGGGGGGTCGTTGGCCGGGTACCGTGACGACATGAGTTTTCGTCACCGTAGCCGTCTCGCCGACGTCGTCGAGACGGAGGACCCGCTCCGGACCCGGATGCGTCGCGTCGGCTCGTTGCGCTCATCACGCACGGTGGTCCCGGCGGTGACCGTCGCCGTCGTCCTCGCCACGACGTCCGCCGTCGCGATGGCGTCGACCGGGCCGGAGGCGGACGGTGCCCCGACACTCGCGTGGGACGCGACGCGCACCGTCCCGAACCCCGACACGTGGCGCTCGGCCGAGCTGTCGATGCTCGGGCGCACCCCGGCCGGCCGCACGCCCAACGGCGTCGCGACCGAGCCGGCGATCTCGTTCGACAGTCGCGCCGCCCGGTACGTCGCCTACACGTCGACCGCGACGAACATCGCCAAGCCGGTGACACCGGGCCGGCGCAACGTCTTCCTCGTGGCGCGGACCGGCCGGATCACCGCCGACGGCAACGCCTGGGCGATCGGGGCGACCCGCCTGCTGTCGGTCGGGCGGGGTGGCGTCGCCGCCGACGGCGACTCCTGGGGCGCCGCACTGTCGGGGTACTCCACCGGGAAGGATCGCGCCGTCGGACCGCGGCTGGTGGCGTTCCTCTCGACCGCGACCAACCTCGTCGCCGGGAGCGGGGGAGGGACCACCGGCGCGTACGTCGGCTCGGTGCGCGGCGGGCGGTTGCAGCGCATCGACGCACCGGGCGAGGCCAACGGCGTCGCCCTGGCCGGCAACTCCTCCGTCGTGGCGGTGACGACCTCGCGGGGGCTCTACGTCCGCCGGGCCGGGAAGGTCCGCCGGCTGGTGGGCGGGTCCGCCCGCTCGCCGTCGGTGACCGACAACGGCGCCCAGGTGGCCTACGAGAAGGGCGGCCGGATCTACCTCGTCACGGTGCGCGGGGGCAAGCGGCGGAGGATCGCCCGCGGCACCGAGCCGCGCGCGGACGCCGGAGCCCCGTCGGGCCGCGGGCGCGGCAACGTGCGCGCGGTGAGCTACCGCCGCGGGCGCACGGTCCGCCGGGCCGAGATCGTCGGATCGCGGGTCCGCACCCGCAGCTACGGACGCGGAGTCTCCCCGCGGATCAACGCCGGCGGCAGCGGCGTGGCGTTCGGGTCGGGTCCCGACGTGCGGCTGCGCGTCAACCTGCTGGGCTCCGGCCGCGCGGGCGGCTACGCCCGGCCGCAGGGCACCTGCACCGACGGCACCGCGGTGACCGGCGTGGCGGTGAGCGCCCGGTACAACTACGTCGCCTTCACCTGCGCCGGCGGGGCGCTGCTCATGCACCACGTCGGCGGACGCTGAGCAGGACGACCTCGCACCGGTGGATCCGCATCTTCCGCATCTCGACCGGTCCCACGCGGGGGCCACGTGATGCCCGTCGGCGCTCTCGACAGGTGCATGTCGGAGCTCGTCCGGCGGTGGACGGTCGGCGTCGGCAGCGGCCCGTAGGGGAACGTCGGCTCTGCGTGACGATCCGAAGATCGTCCAGATTCGTGGCACCGGAGGTGCATCGCCGTACGGTCGCTCCATGGTTCTTCCTCACCGCACGCGGCTCGGCGTTGTCGATCGGGCGCCGGTCCTGGTCACGGGCGTCGGGGCGACGCTCGGCGTGACGGTGGCGCTGGTCGCGGCGGCGGCCGTGCCCGCCCCGGCGATCGCCGGCTCATCCGCCCCGGCTCCGCCCGCCGCCTCCGCCGCCTCCGCCGACCCGGCCTCCGCCGACCCCGCCCGCGCCGTCTCGGCGGCCGCATCCCGCACGACGGCCCGCCCTGCCGACGTCGCCGCCCCCTGGTCCCCGGTCGTCGCCGATGACGCCCGCCATGCGATGCACCCCAAGCGGCTGGCCAAGATGACCCTGCTGGGCCGCACGCCCACCGGGATCCAGCCCGACGGCGTCGCGAGCGACCCCGTGATCTCGCACGACAGCCGCGCCAACCGCTACGTCGCCTACACGTCGACGGGCACGAACATCGCCACGCCGGTCGAGCGCGGCCGACGCAACGTCTACCTCGTCCAGCGCACCGGCAAGGTGACGATGAACGCCAACGCGTGGGAGGTCGGTCCCACGCGGCTGCTGTCGGTCGGCATGGGCGGGGTGCCCGCCGACGGCGACTCCTGGGGTGCCGCGTTGTCGGGCTACACCGACCGTGGCGACCGGCCCGGTCACGCCCGG
>JBFWKS010000184.1:0-8415 GCA_050252545.1 Solirubrobacteraceae bacterium | reverse complement strand
CCTGGACCAGTTCGTGGACGGCCGCATCGTCGCGTCCGCGGCGGGCGAGGGCGGCCCGGGCCGCTGTCGGGTCACGACGGATGACCTTGAGGTCGAGCATCGCGCTGGAGGCTAGCGCCGCGACCCCGCGATGGTCGGCGGGCGTAGCCTCCTGCCGATGGCCGACCCGATCGACCCGCGGCAGCGCCGCGACCGCTGCATCACCGTCTACGGGCGCCGGGCGGTGCTCGAGGCACTGGCCGATCGACAGCTCGACGTCGTCGAGGTGATCGTCGCCGCCGGATCGGGGGCGGTCGGACGGGACGTCGCGAAGGCCGCGCGCGACCGGGGCGTCGCGCTGCGCGAGGAGTCGGCGCACCGGGTGTCGCTCATCTCCGGCAACGGCCGCCAGGACCAGGGCGTCGTGGCGGATGTCGTCGCTCCGGAGATGCGGCCGTTGGGCGAGGCGCTGGACGGGTTGGCCCGTGAGCCCGACCGCGCCGCCCGGCTGATCGTCGTCGACGGCGTCACGACGCCGGGCAACGTCGGCATGATCCTGCGCTCGGCGACGGCCGCAGGGGTCGAGGGGATCGTGCTGCCCCGGCGGGGAACCGCCGAGCTGGGTCCCCAGGTGATCAAGGCCTCGGCCGGGACCGCCTGGCGGGCCCCGGTGCTGCGCGCCCCGGACGCCGCGACCGCGCTGTCGTCGCTCACCGATGCGGGGTTCGCGATCCTCGGCCTCGACGCCGGAGCGCCGGAGTCGCTGTTCACCGTCGACCTGCCTCCGCGGGTCGCGTTGCTGCTCGGCGGCGAGCACGCGGGCGCATCGGCCGAGGCGGCGGCGTACGTGCACTCGTGGGTGTCGATCCCGATGGCCGGTCCCGTCGAGTCGCTGAACGTCGCCTGTGCGGCGACGCTCGTCGCGTTCGAGGTCACGCGGCGCCGCTGAGCCTCCGGCGGGAGGTGCGGGTCGCGACGGCGACCGGGTGCCGGGTCGTCCGCGTGGAGCGGGATCGATCGTGCACCTCGTCGTCCGCCCCCGAGGACGCGGCCGTCGCGTTCGCCGGACGGCTGCAACGATCATCGACGCCGATGGCCACCCTCGTCCTCATCGTGTCGCTCGTCGTCTTCGCTGTCGCGTTCGCGTCCGGGGCGTGGGGCTTGTGGTTGTGGTGGCGGTTCGACGCGGACCAGCGCTACTGGGTCGCGGTCCGGGCGAGCCAGGGTGGGGCGCTGCTGCTGGCGCTGCTCGCCGGAGCGGTGTGGCTCGGTGGCGAGAAGCCCGACGGCTGGCTGTTCTGGATCTACACGCTGATCCCGGTCGCGGTGTCGCTCGTGGCCGAGCAGATGCGGCTGATCGCCGCGGATCAGGTGCTCGAGCGTCGCGGGCTGGAGGGCTCCGCCGACGTGGCGACGCTCGATCAGGCGGGTCAGCGCGGCGTGGTGCGCGAGATCGTCCGCCGCGAGATCGGGATCATGACCGCGTCGGCGTTCGTGATCGCGTTCCTCGCCCTCCGGGTCGTGGCGGAGCGCGGAGGACTCTGAGGCGTCCGGTCCGTGGGACCGAATGCGACGACGACAGGCGTTGGCCGGGCCGACGGGCATGCCGCCGGCCCGGAGAGAAGGCATGCGCCCCCGGCGCCGACCAATGGTTGCCGCCGTCGAGTACCAGTCGCGGGCATCAGGTGCAGATGCGAAGGTTCTCGGGTCAGCGCCGGGAGCTGATCATGTCTTCGTCGGTCCCGGCGGGACTCCTTCCCGCGATCGGGGATCCCGTCAGTTCTCGTCCGGCTCCGGGCGCGCGCGTGCGCGGCGGGCGTCCGGGCGGCGGCACGAGGGGGCGGCACCGTCGACGCGGAGGTCGGCGACCATGCCGAGCTCCTCGTCGCCCGGCTCGCCGCTGATGATCCGGTAGTCCCCGGGATGCAGGCACACCGAGCCGACGGTCCGCGTCTCGCCGTCGAGCTGGATCCGGAACGTCATCGCGCGCCGCTCGCCGGGCTGCACCGGCGGTTGCATCGACGTCGCGAACGTCTCGCGACGTC
The DNA here is from genome assembly GCA_050252545.1 of Solirubrobacteraceae bacterium. Lineage (GTDB taxonomy): Bacteria > Actinomycetota > Thermoleophilia > Solirubrobacterales > Solirubrobacteraceae > Patulibacter. The sequence goes on along the minus strand of JBFWKS010000184.1, from coordinate 6,391 downwards.
CGCCGCGCTTGTCGTCGTCGCTGATCACGCGCACGCTGTGCAGGAGACGCCCGGCGTTGCGCACCTCGATCCGCAGCGGACCCGCGGGCGCGGTGAGGTTGCGCGGATCGATCCGGTACTCGTCCAGGGTGAGGACGAGACGGCCGTCGGCGATGCGGTGCTCCGGACCGGTGTTGCTCACGGCCTACACCAAGAAGATCGAGAGCAGGGCGAGCGCCAGCCCCACGACCGCCCAGCGCAGGTCGCGGAGAGGCTCCACGACACGATCGGGCCGCCGCATCGGCGGAATGATCGCGGATGAGAGCGACGTCGGGGCGCAGGCGTGGGTGAGCGTCGTGGGCGGGGGCTCCCGGTGCCGCGCACCTCGACGGGGTGGTGGTGGTCTACGATGGCGCGCGACATGCAGCGTCGAACCCTCACGACCCTTGCTGCCCTGGCGATGACCCTCGTTCTCGCCTCCTGCGGCTCGGAATCCGTCCAGACCAACCTCGACGACGGGTTGTTCGACAAGGACCCAGCCGGCGTCGGCAACTTCCAGAACGCGGATGACCCGACACGGGCGACGGTCGTGCAGGGCGCACACCTCTTCGCCGAGCGCTGCGCGGGCTGCCACACGCTCTCCGCCGCGGGCACGCAGGGCGGCGCCGACAAGATCAAGGACCGCGAGCGCACCGACGGCCCGGACTTCAACGTCCGCCGCGAGACCTACGGATCGGTCATCTACGCGTTGGCCAACGGCGGGTTCTCCGGCGCGGTCATGCCGCAGAACCTGGCTGTTGGGGAGGACGCCGAGAAGATCGCGGAGTTCCTCTGCCGCTACGCCGGCCTGGAGGCCGAGGCGACCGCGTCGCCGGACCCGGTTCAGGCCGCCGACGAGCGCTGCAAGCAGAAGGGCGCGCCGCCCGCCGAGGGCGGAGCGACCGCCCCCGAGGGTGGGTCGACCACGCCGGCTCCCGGTGGGACCGCAACCGACGGCGAGTCCGAGACCGGCACCACGGCGACCGACGGCCAGAGCGGCGGCACCAGCCCCGAGTAGCAGTCGGCCACCGGCGCGAGGGCGAGAAGCCCCGGCCGGCGGCACCACACGCTTCGCGACGGGCGGCCCCAGGGTCGCCCGTCGTCGTTTCCGGGACATGTCCCGGGCTGGTCGCGGGCACGGGCACGACGACCGCCGGGCGCGCCGGCCACGACGGCCTTCGCGGTCGCCTCACGGCGGACCCGTGCCGGCCCGCGGGCACGGGTCGCGGCGGTGGTCGCAAACACCACGTCTCCGGGGAACGGCGAACCCCCGCACCCGTCTCAAACCCGACCGAAATCATCGGTTATCGGCCGCCGAAAATCGGTGGCAGACCGCTTGTCGTGGCACCGCGCACCGGCGCTCGTGCGCGGTGTCACGAGCGGTAGCGACGTTTGTCCCCCACGGCCCGAAACCCCTCGAAAACCGGCCCAACGACCCCCGATCCGACCCCACCGGGCTGATAGAACAGACGGTGGTGCTTCGGACCTACCTCCCTCTCTTGGTCTTCGTGCTGCTCTCCGCAGGCGTCGGCGCGCTGTTCCTCTACGCGAACTCGTGGCTCGGACCGCGCTTCCGCCGCCGGCCGACGACGTTCACCGACGAGTCGTACGAGTGCGGTCTGCCGTCGGAGGTCCAGAAGGGCTTCCGGTTCGGGATCAGCTTCTACCTGATCGCGATCCTGTTCCTGCTCTTCGATCTCGAGGTGGTGTTCCTCTACCCGATCGCGGTGCAGCTCCAGGCGTTCGGCACCTTCGCGCTGATCGAGACCGCGGTGTTCATCACGCTGCTGTTCGTCGCGTTCATCTACGTCTGGCGGCGAGGAGCCCTCGAATGGAAGTGATCCGCCACGGCGCCGCCGGCAGCGCGCCGTCCGCCACGCCCGGCAGCGCACCGGCCGCCACCCCGGCACCCGCGGGGGATCCGTTCGGCGCCCTCACCGGCAGCGATCCCGAGGCGTTCCGCGCGCGCCAGCTCCGCGCCCGCGACCTGCTCCGGGGCGAGCTCGAGGGCGACGACCTGGAGCAGCACGTCCGCGAGAGCATCGTCACCACGACGCTCGACCAGGCCGTCAAGTGGGCCCAGGGCAACTCGATCTTCCCGCTGACCTTCGGCCTGGCCTGCTGCTCGATCGAGATGATCAGCCTCGTCGGGGCGCGGATGGACATCTCGCGGTTCGGCAGCGAGGCGATGCGCGGCACCCCGCGCCAGGCCGACCTCATCATCCTGGCCGGCCGCGTGTCCATGAAGATGGCCCCGGTCGTGCGGCGCGTCTACGACCAGATGCTCGAGCCGAAGTACGCGATCGCGATGGGCGCCTGCAGCTCGTCGATGGGCGTCTTCAACAACTACTCCGTGGTGCCGGCCGACAAGTTCATGCCGGTCGACGTGCACGTGCCCGGCTGCCCGCCGCGTCCGGAAGCGGTGGTCTACGGGATCCTCAAGCTGCGCAAGATGATCCAGGACGACCCGACGATGGCCTGGCGCGATCGCTACCAGGCCCACGGGACCGAGGAGTGGGCCCAAGGCACCACGGCCGGAGAGCAGCCCGACATCGTCGCGCTCTCGCGTGACCTGGCCGCGAGCACCGCCGCTCGCAACGCGGGTGTCACCCCGGCCGGCGACCCCGCGTCCGGTCCCGCCACGTCCGCGCCCGGCGACTCGGCGACGGCCGATGCCGCGCCCGGCCCCGAGGGTCGCGAGCAGGACGGTCCGCGTGCCTGACGTCGAGGCGCTGGAGCGCCTGGGCCGACTGGTCTCCGCCCACGACGAGGGCATCCTCGTCGGCATCGAGCATCGGCCACGCCGGGCCGAGATCCAGGTCCGTGCCGACGCGATCGTGGACGTGCTCGAACGGATGCGCGCCGAGGGCTACGGGATGCTGATGTCGGTCCACGGCGTGGACTACCACCCGGAGCCGCAGCGGTTCGGGGTCGTCTACGAGCTGCTGTCGATGCACGACCAGGACCGGATCGCGGTCAAGGTCCGCGTCGACGACGGCGATCCGCGCCTCCCGTCGGTGACGCCGCAGTGGCCGACCGCGAGCTTCCAGGAGCGCGAGGTCTACGACATGTTCGGGGTCGTCTTCGACGGTCACCCCGACCTGCGCCGGATCCTCATGCCCGAGGACTACATCGGTCACCCGCAGCGGCGGGACTTCCCGATCGGCGGCGAGCCCGTGATCTTCACCGAGTCCGAGCCCGAGCACCCGGGGTGGTGGAAGTGACCGACGAGCCGACCAGCCGCCCCGCCCACCGCGAGCACGACGCACCGTCCGCCGGCACCGACGAGCGCGAGCGCGGCGCCCGCCTGGCCGACCAGGACGAGCGGATCGGTGGTGCCGCCACGGCGACCGCGACCGCCGACGCGCCCGCGTCGGTCGTCCCCGGCGGCTACCGAGCCCACGAGGCGACGATCGACTTCTCGTCCCAGCTGGGCACCGTCGCCACGCAGGACGAGGCCGAGCTCCTCACGATCAACATGGGGCCGCACCACCCCGCCACGCACGGGGTGCTGCGGTTGCTCACCACGCTCGAGGGCGAGGTCGTCCGCGACGTCAAGCCGATCATCGGGTACCTGCACACCGGGATCGAGAAGACCTGCGAGGACAAGGCGTACTGGAAGGCCATCCCGCTCGTGGAGCGGATGGACTACCTCGCCTACTACTTCAACGCGATGGCGTACTGCGGTGCGGTCGAGGATCTCCTGGAGTGCGAGGTCCCCAAGCGCGCCCAGTACCTGCGGGTCATCCACCTGGAACTCAACCGGATCATGAGCCACCTGGTGTGGCTCGGCACCACCGCGCTGGACATCGGCGCGATGTCGATCCTCTGGTACTCGTTCCGCGAGCGCGAGACGATCCTCGACCTCTTCGAGTACTCGTCCGGTCAGCGCATGCACACGCGCTACTTCCAGATCGGTGGAGTGGCGGAGGACATCCCGTCCGGCTGGGAGCAGAGCCTGCGGCGGTTCATCGCCGAGATGCCCAAGCGGCTGGACCAGTACTCGGCGATGCTCACCCGCAACGAGATCTTCCTCCAGCGGATGAAGCACACCGGCGTCGCGTCGGCCGAGGTCCTGCAGGCCAAGGGCGTCACCGGGCCGCTGCTGCGCGCCGCCGGCGTGCCGTGGGACCTGCGCAAGGCGATGCCGTACTCCTCGTACGAGGACTTCGACTTCAAGATCGCGGTCGGCACCGAGGGCGACAACTACGACCGCTACCTCGTGCGGATGGCCGAGATGCGCGAGTCGGTGAGGATCATCGAGCAGGCGATCGACGGGCTGCCCGAGGGCCCGTGGATCACCGAGGACCGCAAGGTCGCGCTGCCGCCGCGCGACGAGCTGGCGACCTCGATGGAGGCGCTGATCCACCACTTCAAGCTCGTGACCGAGGGGATGCGCGTGCCGGCCGGCGAGGCGTACCACGCGATCGAGGGCCCCCGTGGCGAGCTCGGCTGCTTCGTGCGCTCCGACGGCTCGAGCAAGCCGGCTCGGGTGCACATGCGCGACCCGTCGTTCGTCAACCTGCAGGCACTGGACGACATGTGCCGCGGCAGCTACATCGCCGACATGATCGCCACGCTGGCGTGCATGGACCCGTTGCTGGGAGGGATCGACCGATGAGCGTCCGTCGTGACCCGCTCGGACCGCTGGACCGCGACGCGCTGCGTCGCGCCGACGCGGGGGAGGCGCCCGCCGATCCCCGGATCGGCTCGCGGGTGATCGTCACCGACGGCGACCCCGCCGACCCCGCGCTGCGCGGCGGCCGCCTGTTCCACCAGGACGTCCACCGCTTCGCCGACGGCTCCCGCCGGCCCGAGTGGCGCGAGTCGTACGACCCGACGAAGGACCCGGCCGGCGTGCCCGACCCGGCCCAGGTCGAGGTGCCCGACGCGCTCCGCGCCGAGATCGAGGACCTCATGTCCCGCTACCCGGATCACCGCTCGGCGGCGATCCCGGCGCTGGCGGCGGCGCAGCGGCTGCACGGCTGGTGCTCGCCCGAGGCGATCGAGCAGGTCGCGTGCGTCATGCGGCTGACCCCCGCCTACCTCACCGCGGTCGTCGGCTTCTACGACATGCTCGAGGCCAAGCCTGTCGGGCGCCGCACGGTCTACGTCTGCACCAACATCTCCTGCTCGCTGCGCGGCGGAGACGAGCTGCTCGGCGCGCTGCGCGAGCGGATCGGTGACGACCCGGACGTCAACATCCGCGGGTTCGAGTGCCTCGGCGCGTGCGACATCGCGCCGATGTGCTCCGTCGACGGGGTGTACGTCGGACCGGTGGCTCCGGAGGAGATCGGTCCCCTCGCCGAGCAGATCGTGAGCGGCACCGACCCGCTGCCCGACAAGCAGCTCGTGCGTCGTCGGGTGGCCGACGACGCCGCCAACACCGACGAGGTCCGCCGGGCCGCCGTCGACGGTGGTCGGCTCGACCCGGTCGACAGGCCCGCGTCGCTGCGCGTCCCCGTCGCACCGCCCCGAGGAGGGAGCGTCGCATGAGCACCAAGCTGCTGTTCGAGAACATCGACGAGCCCGGGCTCAACACGCTCGACGTGTACCGGCGCCGCGGTGGCTACCTCATGGCCGAGCAGGCCCTGGCGATGGCGCCCGACTCGCTCGTCACGTCGCTCAAGGACTCCGGTCTGCGCGGTCGCGGCGGTGCCGGGTTCCCCACCGGCCTGAAGGCATCGTTCATCCCACAGGGGAAGATGGACAAGTACCTCGTCTGCAACGCCGACGAGTCCGAGCCCGGGACCTTCAAGGACCGCGAGCTCATGCAGAAGAACCCCCACTCGCTGATCGAGGGGATGATCATCGCCGCATACGCGGTGGGGGCCAACAAGTCGTTCATCTTCATCCGCGGCGAGTACGCCCAGCAGGCGACGATCCTCGAGGACGCGATCGCCGAGGCCAAGGCCGCCGGGTACCTCGGGCCGAACGTCATGGGCCGCGGGATCGAGCTGGACATGTGGGTCCACCGCGGCGCCGGTGCCTACATCTGCGGTGAGGAGACCGGGCTGCTGGACGCGCTGGAGGGCCGTCGCGGCAACCCGCGCCTGAAGCCGCCGTTCCCCGCCAACCAGGGCCTGTATCAAGGCCCCACCCTCCTGAACAACGTCGAGACGTTGACCGCGATCCCGTACATCCTGCGGGTCGGCGCGGAGGCGTACGCCGCGATGGGCGTGGAGAAGTCCTCGGGCACCAAGCTCATCTCGGTGTCGGGCAACGTCAAGCGTCCCGGCAACTACGAGATCGAGATGGGCATGACCGGCCGGGACATCATCTACGGTCTGGCCGACGGGATCGAGGACGACCGCGAGGTGCTCCTGTGGTTCCCCGGCGGATCGAGCTCGCCGGTGCTGACCAAGGACGACCT
>JBFWKS010000183.1:0-8417 GCA_050252545.1 Solirubrobacteraceae bacterium | reverse complement strand
CTCCCTGGGGCGCGCTGGAGGAACTTGACGTCACCGCCGGCGATCGCGCGGGTGATCTCCAGCGGCGTGCCACCCGACAGCACCGCCAGGGCCATCTTGGGCCCTACCGCCTGGACGCCGAGCAGCAGGTGGAAGAGGTCGCGCTCCTCGGGCGTCGCGAACCCGTACAGGATCTGGGCGTCCTCGCGGACGGCCAGGTGGCAGAGCAGCTCGGCGGCCTCGCCCACCGCCGGCAGCGCCTGCAGCGTCGTACCGGAGCATCCCACCAGGTAGCCGACGCCCCCGGGGGTGAGCAGGACGACGCCGTCGGGACGGCGCTCGTGGACGGTGCCGCGCAGGAGGACGATCATGCGGGGATCGCAGCCCGCAGCGGCGCATGGTTGGCGTGGCAGATCGCGGCGGCCAGCGCGTCGGCCGCGTGGTCTGGCGCCGGCAGCGCGTCGAGACGCAGCAGAGCCTGGACCATCCGCTGGATCTGGGCCTTGTCGGCCCCGCCGCGTCCGCAGACCGCGGACTTGATCTGCTGCGGCGTGTAGTCGATCGCCGGCACCGCGGCCTGCGCGGCGGCGAGCAGCACCACGCCGCGGGCCTGGCCGACCGCTACCGCGCTGCTGACGTTGCGCCCGAAGTACAGGGCCTCGAGCGACACCGCGTCGGGCCGGTAGTGCTCCAGCAGCTGGGTCACGGTGGTGTGGATGCGCTGCAGCCGCGTGGTGGCCGGTTGATCGGCGGTGGTGTGGACGACCCCGCCGTCGAGCGCGACGAGCGACGCGCCGTCCCGTCGGACGACGCCGAAGCCGGTGTTGGCCAGGCCGGGGTCGATGCCCAAGACGATCACCACACCTCCATTCTGCGGGGTCGACCGGACGCCTGCACACGAACGCACGTTTGCACGGGTCGGCGGGACGCGTCGTCGCCGGTCAGCCGCGCGCCGCGGCCGCCTCGCCGATCGCGGCGGCGATCCGGGCGTGGAAGACGTCCTCGCCGTTGGCCCGCGCGGTCGATCGGCCCTCGGCGACGAGTCGCTCGCGGAGCGCAGCGTCCGCCGCGAGCCGGCGCACGGCGGCACCGACGGCGCCCGGGTCGTCGGCGGGCACGACCAGCGCGTTGTCGCCGTCGCGCAGGTACTCGGCCTGCCCACCGGTGGCGGTGGCGATCACCGGCACCGCGTGGGCCATCGCCTCGAGCGGCACGAGCCCGAACGGCTCGGCCCAGCGGACCGGGAAGACGAGCGCGTCGTGGTCGGCGAGCAGCGCCGGGATCCGTTCGCGGGCGACGGCACCGACGAACCGCACCCGATCGCCGAGGCCGGCCGCGGCCGCGCGCCGGCGCAGCGCCTCGCCCTCGCGCGCGTCACCTCCGCCGGCGACCGTGAGCGTCGTCCCTGCCGGCGTGGTCCGCAGCGCGTCGATCGCGACGTCGACGCCCTTGCGCGGGTCGAGCCGGCCGAGGACGAGCAGCCGTCCCCGCCACGGACCGGGCGCGGGAACGGCATCGGGCACCTCGATGCCCGGCGGGACGACCGTCCACTCCGGTGGCAGGACCCCCGCCGCGCCCAGCTCCCCGGCGAGCGAGTGGGAGTTGAGGAGCACGGTCCCGCGTGGGCCGCGCGGCCGGTCGCTGCCGATCGCCCGGGCGATCGGCCCGGCGATCGCCCCGAGCCGGGCCAGCGGGCGCGCGAACCCGTCGACGAGCGGACCGTAGGCCGGCCAGAGGTCGTGCACGACGGACACGATCGGCACCCGCGCCCGCTCCAGCGCCCCGATCAACGACAGGCTCATCCCTCCCATCGCCCAGAGCACCGCGACGTCGGGCCGGAACGCGTCGAGGTGCCGGTGCAGCACGCGGTGGTTGTGGCGCTCGAGTGCCACGCGCTCGCGCACGGTACGCCGCGGGAACTCGTGGTCGTGCCAGTACCAGCGCAGCTCGCGGTGGACGTCCCCGTCGCGATCCGGGACCTCGTCCGCCGTCGTCGCGGCCGACCTGGCTCCGTCGGCGACGCCCGGCTCCCGGTGGTCCGTCGTCAGCACCCGAACGGTGGTCCCGTGGGCGCGCAGCCAGCGGTCGCAGCCGTGGTGGACGACCTCGTACCCGCCCAGGTGGTGGGGCGGATACAGGTTGGTCAGGGCCAGGACCCGTGCGTCGGTCACGGGACGCTCCGATCGGCGTGGGGCCGCCCGGGGGCCTCGGACGGCCACCGCGTGCCGGCCGGGGCCACCGACCGTCTTCCGTCGGTGACCGGGCGCCCGGCCGACGACCTCACCCGAAGACGCGCTCGAGGACGTCGTCGTCGACGTCGAAGTTCGCGTGGACGTCGCCCACGTCGTCGTTGTCGTCGAGGGTGTCGAGGAGCCTGGCGAGCTTCTCGGCGGTGTCCTCGTCGATCGGGGTGCGCACCTGCGGGCGGTACACGAGCTCCGCGCGCTCGTACGCGATACCGGCCGCATCCAGCGCCTCGCGGACAGCGGTCAGGTCGGACGGGTCGGCGACGACCTCGAGCGTGCCCTCGTCCTCCTCGATGTCCTCGGCGCCCGCATCGATCGCGACCATCAGGTCGTCCTCGCCGTGCTTGGACCCGTCGACGACGACGACGCCCTTCTTGTCGAAGAGGTAGGCGACCGAGCCCGGCTCGCCGAGGCTTCCCCCGTACTTGCTGAAGGTGTGCCGCACCTCGGACCCCGTCCGGTTGCGGTTGTCGGTCAGCGCCTCGACGAGCATCGCGACGCCGCCGGGCCCGTAGCCCTCGTAGACGACGTTCTCGAAGTTCGCCGCGTCGGCGCCGGCACCCGTGCCCTTGTCGATCGCCCGCTGGATGTTGTCCTTGGGCATCGACGCGTCCTTGGCCTTCTGGACGGCCAGCGCGAGGGCGGGGTTGCCGGTGACGTCGCCGCCACCCTCCTTCGCCGCGACGGTGATGTGGCGGCCGAGCTTGGTGAAGAGCTTGCCCCGCTTGGCGTCGACGATCGCCTTCTTGTGCTTGATCCCCGCCCATTTGCTGTGCCCGGCCATGCGCCTGAGCGTAGCGCCCCTTCACACCCCCGCGCGGTCGCCACGGGCCGCGCCCGGATGGCGGGAAACCATCACATCCTTCGCGTGGACGCCGCGCCGGACGTCGGCCACCGGTGAGATGCTGCGTCCGGTCAGCGGCGGAGCGCCGCCGCGTAGAGGTCGAGCGTGCGACGGGCGTGCTCGGCCACGCCCAGGTGCCCGACCGCAGCGCGACACCGCTCGCGGGTCGCGGCATCGACGGCCAGCTCGAGGGCACCCGCGATCGCGCGCGCCAGGGCGCCCGCATCCGCGGTCGATGCGATGCGGCCGACGTCCGGTCCGGTGATGACCTCGGCCGGGCCCTCGCCCGCGAACGCGACCGCCGGGGTGCCGCAGGCGAGGCTCTCGGCGACGACCAGGCCGAAGGCCTCGTTCTCGGACGGGAGCACCGTCGCCCACGCCCGCCGGTACGCGTCGCGCAGGACCTCGCGGTCGTCGAGATCGGCGGTGCGCACGCCGGGGAGCGCGTCGAGCGCCCGCCGGTCGGCGTCGGTGCGCGGTTGCTGGACGATCAGGCGGACGCCGGGACGCCGGGCCCGGACCCGGGCGAAGGCGTCCAACAGCAGGCCCAGCCGCTTGGCCGGGGCGTCGGGGTCGGACGCGAACAGCAACGTCGGCTCGGCGTGCCGCCCGGGATCGGACCCGGGGGCGAACGCGTCGAGATCGACCGGTGGCGGGACGATCTCGCTGCGAACGGCGAAGGTGCGCCACAGGCGATCGGCGGCGAACCGACTGAGCGTCGTGACGACCGCGGCATCGCGGGCGGCATCGACGATGCCCTCCAACCGGCCACGGTGCGCCAGGGCCCAGGGACGGTCCGGCGGTCCCATGACGCTGATCACCAGCGGCGGGGTCGCCTGCCCGGCCGCCGACGACCGTCCGGCCGGTCGTCCCGAGGACGCTCCGCCGCCCCGTGGCCCGCGCGGCACGCCGCCCAGGACGAACGCCACCCGCCGTCGGACGCGGAGCGCGGTGACGGCCGCCACCGCATCGGTGGGATAGAAGGCGTGCAGCACGTCACCGGGATCGGCCACCAGCAGCGGCACGGCGAGCGGCAGGTGCGCGGCGTGGTCGTCGTAGCGGTGGCGCCACAGCCGCCGGCGGATCGGGCGGGGCAGGCGGACGACGTCGAGCCCGTCCTCGGAGGTGCGGGTCGGCCGCGGGCCCGGGTGACCGCAGACGAGACGGGGCCGGTGCCCCTCGGCGACGAGGCCGTCGGCGAGCAGCCGGATCGCCCGCTCGGTGCCACGGCGGACCTCGGGCCAGTACGCCGGCGCGAGCAGCGTCGGGCGCATCCCGTTCACAGCAGCATCGTCCTCTCGCGCACCGACGCCCGCGCGAACGACGCGGTCTGGACCATGTCGATCAGCAGGTCTCCGGGCAGCTCGGTGAGCGATCGTGCGACGCCGCGCGGGGTGCGGCCGTAGCGGGTGGCGTGCCAGGCGACGTAGGGCGTGGCCAGCGCGAGCGGTCCGGGGCGTCGCGCGCCGGCGGCCCACGCGGCTCCGGCCGCGGCGACCAGCAGCCATGCGTGCGCCGGGCTCCAGAACCGGCCGAGCGGCAGGTGCGCCCGCAGGCCGGGGTGACGGCTGACGACGCGGACCGTCTCGGCGAACCGCGTCGACGTCCGGAGCGTCCCCCACAACCCCGGGGTCTCGACGGCGTGGTCGACGATCGCATCGGGGACCGCGACCCAGGCCGCGCCGGCCTCGCGCAGCCTCCACGCCAGGTCGGTGTCCTCCCCCGCCCGCCGGTACGACTCGTCCAGCCCGTCGACGCGCTCCAGCCACGCCCGCGGCAGCGCCAGGCTGCAGAGCTCCGCCCACGGCGTCGGTGGCACGAACGTCTGCACCCGCGGGCGCGGGGCGCGCATCGCCACGTCGTGCTGGTCGGGGTCGATCGCCGCGCCGCCCTGCAGGAGCGCGTCGGGCCGCGCGGCACCGGCGTCCAGCAGCGCGGCCAACCAATCGGGACGAGGGCGGCAGTCGTCGTCGGTGAACGCGACCAACGGTGCACGCGCGGCGCGCCAGCCGGCGTTGCGCTTGTGGGCGGCGTGGGCATCGTCGGCCCGGAGCAGCCGGGCGACGCCGCAGAGGACCAGCGGGTGCTCGGCCGCGGCCTGCAGCACCGGAGTGGCGGTCTCGTCGTGGACGACGAGGACCTCGTATCCCGTCCCGTCCGGCAGCCGCTGGTCCGCCAGCGCGTCCAGCGCCCAGAGCAGCCCGACCCGCCGGCCGACGGTCGGGATGACGACCGAGACCGTGGGGCGCTCCGTGCTCACGCCGGGAGCGCGTCCGGGTGCTCGCGGTACCACGTGATCGTCCGGGCGATACCGGTGTCGAGATCGACGCGGGGCGCCCACCCCGTGCGCTCGCGGAGCTTGGTGGAGTCGACGTACTGACGGTCGATCTCGCCGTCCGGGGTGCCGGTGCCGCGCACGTCGGGCTCCAGGCCGACACCGCTGACCCGGACGACGGCGTCGATCACCGACCGGACGCTGTGCGGCCGGCCGCCACCGGCGTTGAACGCCTCGCCCCGCGCCCGCGGCCCGTCTCCGTCGCCGGTGAGCCGCCCAGCACCGCCTCCGGTCGCCGTGGCCTCCTCCGCCGCACCCACCCCGTCCGCGTCGAGCGCGTCGACGATGGCCAGGTACGCGTCGACGGCGTCCTCGACGTACAGGAAGTCCCGCTCCGGGGAGCCGTCGGAGCGGATCACGGGCGCCCGGCCGCGCAGGACCGACGTGATCGCCTCGGGCAACAGCCGCGAGCGGTTGAGATCACCGCCGCCGTAGATGTTGGCCAGGCGGGTGACGGCGGTCGGCACGCCGTAGGTGTGCCAGTAGGAGCGGGCGATCATGTCGGTCGCCGCCTTCGACACGTCGTAGGGAAAGCGCGGCCGCAGCGCGAAGTCCTCGCGGTAGGGCAGCGTGTCGTGCGACCCGTACGCCTTGTCGGACGCCGCCACGACGACCCGCTGCACGCCCTGCACGCGACAGGCCTCCATGAGCATCCAGGTCCCGCGGATGTTCGTGTCGAAGGTCGAGACCGGCGAGCGGTTGGCGGTGCCGACGATCGTCTGGGCCGCCAGGTGGAAGACCGTGTCGCACTCGTGCTCACCGATCGCCCGCTCGACGACGCCCTCGCCGACGAGGTCGCCCCGGACGACGGTGCAGCGGTCCTCCAGGCCCTCCAGGCGCAGCATCGACGCCGGGACCTCGTCGCGGCGCAGCACGGTGACGTGGGCGCCGCGGTCGAGCAGCGCCCGGACGAGCCAGCCGCCGAGCATGCCGTAGGCCCCGGTGACGAGCACCGACCGTCCTGCCATCGCCCCGCCGAACCCCGTCATCGCCGGCCATCCTTCCAGACCCGTGCCCGGCGACGGACGGCCCCGACGGCCCGGCGTGCCGCCGCCGCGCCGACCGCGGGCCGTCCGTCGGGCGAGTCGTCGGCGGCGGGCCGTCCGGGCCCGGTCCCCGGCACCGTCACGCCCGCACCCGCGGCGCATCCCGCCAGCAGGTCGTGCAACCACGCGTCGAACCCCTCGGCAGCCACGTGGATCGCCTCGCGCGCGGGCAGCGCCCCGTCCCACCACCAGGCGATCACACGGTCGGCCTCGGGCACCCGCAGGTGCGTTCCGGGCGGCAGATGACGTCCCGCGGCCGGCAGCAGGTGCGGCTTGTGGGTGAAGACGAAGCCGTAGCCCGAGCCGCCACCGGGGGTCCCGTCCTCCTCGGCAACGGTCTCCCGTTCGCAGATCCAGCGGTGGTGCGACCAGCCGACCCAGTCGCCCTGCACGCCGTGGGTCAGTTCCTCGATCGGCGCCGGCACCTCGACGTAGCCGCCGCGGGCGACGCGCGCCAGCTCGCGGCAGACGAAGACCGGGTCCCGCACGTCCTCGAGCGTGTGTGAGCAGACGGCGACGTCGAACGTGCCGTCGGCGTAGGGCCAGGGGTCGGGCCCGCAGATGTCGGCCTGCGTCCAGCTCTCGGCGGTGAACCGCTCCCGGTCCGGATCGGCCGACCCGTACAGGCCGCGGGTCTCGAACGGGAGCAGATCGATCACCGCGTCGGCGCGGGCGATCGGGGCGGCCCAGCCGCCGACGTCCAGGACGCGGGCGTCTCCGGGCAGCGCGTCCAGGCGCCGGGCCGCCTCCGGTCTCATGGCCGGCGGGCGGAGAGCTGCACGTAGGTGTCGCGCATCTCCTTCTTGCTCGGTGGCCGCAGGAACCGTTGGACCTTGACGTCGACCCAGCCGGCGGTCAGCAGCCACGCCTTGAGGCACGCGACGTTGGGCACCCACCAGTTGAACGACGTCTTGAGCGTCTGGAAGTCCCCCATCGGACGTCGTGGGGAGCGCAGCGTCGCGGCGAGCGAGAACGCCTCCATCGCCACGAGCCTGCCCCCGGGACGCAGCTGCGCGGCGACCCGCTCCAGTGCGGCGACCGGGTCGCGCAGGTGCAGCAGGATCGCCCCGACGAACACGAAGTCGTATCCGCCCGGCAGGTCGTCCTCGGTGAGCTTCTGGACGTCGACCCCGACCCGCTCGACCGACGACCCGCGCAGCTCCCGGGCGATCCGGAAGCCGCGGCCGAGCTCCATGTCGCGGTCGCGGGCCTCGGCGAGCAGCCGGTCGCGGTGCAGCGGCGGCCAGCTGGACGCCTCGAACGACGGCAGGTCGAGCGCGGTGACCTGCGCGCCCCGCTCCTCCATCGAGAACGCCCAGTGCCCGTCGAAGGTGCCGACGTCGAGCGTGCGCATGCCCGACATGTCGTCCGGGAGCAGCTTGTGGGTGATCCCGCGGTGGTCGACGAACCCGGGCGTCACCACGCCGGGTGCCAGCTCGATGGTGTGGTACCAGTCGGCGTTCTCCGCGAGTGCGGCGCGGGCGGCGGCGATCCGGTCGGCGTCGGTCGTCATCGGGTCGCTCCCGGGGTCGCGACCGGGCCGACCCATGGGGCCGTCCCGGCGTCCCACAGCTCGTTCAGCCGGCGGGCGTCCTTGTAGGTGTCCATGCAGGCCCAGAATCCCTCGTGTCGGTGGCTGTGCAGGCGGCCGGCGGCGGCCAGGTGCTGGAGCGGCTCGCGCTCGAGCACGGCCTCGTCGTCGAGGACGTCGAGCACGGCGGGCTCCATCCGCATGAACCCGCCGTTGACCCACTGGGTCGAGCGCGGCTTCTCGCGGAACCCGGTGATCGTGCCATCGGCTTCGACGTCGACGATCCCGAACGGCAGCTCCGGCCGCACGACGGTCACGGTGGCGATCGCGCCGGCGTCCCGGTGGTCGGCCTCGAGCGCCGCCAGGTCGACGTCGGCGACGCCGTCGGCGTACGTCAGGTGGAAGGGCTCCCCCGCCAGGTGGTCACGCAGGCGAT
>JBFWKS010000182.1:0-8477 GCA_050252545.1 Solirubrobacteraceae bacterium | reverse complement strand
GGCGGTCTCGCCGGACGCGTCGAGCAGGTCGATCGAGCGACCGTCGGCCTTCGGGCGCAACCATGCGCCGGACGTGCGCGGGCCGCCTTCCAGCAGCCGGGCCGCGGGATCGGCGCGCACCCGCGACCACGGCCCGACCGCGATCCGGGCCGTGTGACCGGCGTCCTGGGTGAGCAGCGTCGTCGTCGCGACCGGCAGGCCGTAACGCGACACGGCGTCGCGGACCTGGCGGCACGCCTGGCCGCGCGGGTCGATGCACTCCACCCGCACCGGCCAACGCTTGCCACCGCCCGCCCCGTGCAGAAACGGCTCCGGGAACGTACCGACGACCCCGCGGGGTGTGCCGATCGGCGTGGTGGACGGCAGGTCGAACCACACCGTGTCGCCGCCGTCGACCTCGGCCTGTCCCGCCGTCTCGGTCCGCGGCGGCCGCTCGTCGGGGCTCTGCTGCCGGTCGTCGAGGTCACCGGCCTCGGTGCTCAGTCCGTTGATCCACAGCGTCCACGGGCCGCCCTTGCCGGAGCGTCCGTCGATCGCCCGAACCGTCCCGTCACCGGAGGCCTCGACCTTCGTCACCCGACGAAGCACGTCGAGCGCATGATCACCGTCCCGACGCTCCACCCCACGCTCGTCGGTGATGACCGTGGCCCCGCCGTCGGTGGTCACGAGGACGCGGACGGTGGACTCCTCGGCCGGCTCGTCGCCGCACCCCGCGAGCACGCCGCCGAGGGCCAGCACCGGGATCAGGGCGATCAGGCGGGCGGCGCGGGACGGGCGGAGCGAGCGGGCGGACACCGGGGCGATGATAGGAGGACCGCGACGTCGGGCTCCGCCTCGGCCCGGCCGCGCCGTCTACCCTCGACGCATGGCCGTCAACCTGACCCGGATCTACACCCGCCTCGGCGACGGGGGCGACACGCACCTGGGCGACATGAGCCGGGTACCCAAGACCCATCCGCGGATCGAGGCGTACGGCGACATCGACGAGCTCAACAGCCTGCTCGGCGTGGTCCTGACCGTGCCCGGTCTGCCGGACCGGATGCGCCCGTGGCTGCAGCAGGTCCAGAACGACCTGTTCGACCTGGGCGCCGACCTGTCGGTGCCCGAGGACACGGAGCATCCCCGCAAGGACCGTCTGCGCGCCACCGCCGAGCAGGTGACCTGGCTGGAGGAGCGCTGCGACGAGGTCAACGCCGACCTGCAGCCGTTGCGGTCGTTCATCCTGCCGGGCGGCACCGCCGCGGCGGCCCAGCTGCACGTGGCCCGTACGGTCTGTCGCCGTGCGGAGCGCCGGGCGCTGGTCGTCGACGGGGCCAACGCCGAGGTCGTGTGCTACCTCAATCGCCTGTCGGATCTGTTGTTCATCCTCGCCCGCGCGGCCAACGACGGTGACGAGCCGCTCTGGAGGCCCGGCGGGCAGGACTGATCCACCGCCCCGCGATGCCCGGCGCGACCGCCGGGCGCCGGCGCGCTCGCCGTGATCACGCGGGTCAGGTCGACGAGAGCCCCAGGTACAGCACGACCGCGACGGCGACGAGGACCGCGATCGCCACCGGGGCCACCCGCGCCCCGGCCTTGACGCGCACGTCCAGGAACCGATCGAGCTCGTGCCCGCGCTCGGCCATCGCACGATCGTCGGCCACGTCGATCGCCGGGGCGACGGCCACGTCGTCGGGCACGTAGGTCGGGCGACGCGACGGCAACCGGAACGCGTCGGGCACGGCGATCGCGGCAGTCGGCCGGTCGCGCAGCTCCTCCTCGGCCCGCAGCTGCAGCACGGTGAACCCGATCTGCACCTGCTGGCCGGGCGCCAGGAACGTCTCGCCGAACAGCGGTCGGCCGTCGACGAGCGTCCCGTTGGCCGAGCCCAGGTCCTGGACGACGGCCCGCGCCCCGTCGGGACGCACCTCGGCGTGTCGGCGTGACGCGCGCTCGTCGTCCAGGACGACGTCCGCCTGGGTTCCGCGACCGAGCACGACCGGTGCCTCGAGCGGCACGGTCGTCCCGGCCCCGGGTCCCTCGACGATCTCCAGCAGCAGGCTCATGGTGTCCTCGGGGTCGCTCATCCGCGCGTCGCGAAGTAGACGATCAGCGCGATGACGTCGACGACGATGACGGCGTAGGTGAACAGGGCCGCGCTGCTGATCCGGCTGGCGGCCGGGCCGCCGACCGCGCGCGGGGCGAACTGGGGTGCCAGGCCACCCGATCCGACGGTCGGCATCACCGGCGCGTCGGGCAGACCGGGCTCGCGACGACGGGGGGCTCGCGGCGCGGGTGCGTCCCGTGGCGGGGCAGGCGCATCCGGCGGCGGCTCGGGCACGGCGGGCACCATCGGCTCAGGTGCCGGATGCGACGCCATCGCCGGCTCGGGCGCGTGCGGGAGCTCGGGCGTGTGCGCGGGCGGTTCGGGGATCGATGCGGGCCGGGGCGCCGCCGATTGTCCCGATGCGTGCGCGGAGGGCTCGGGTGCGGATACCGGTCTCGGGGTTGCGGCGGGCGGCGCCGGAACCAGGTCGTCGCTCCCGTAGGCGGGTGGGGTCAGCGGCACGTCGATCGGCACGTGGTGCTCGGCCGTGATGTCTCCCTCGTCGTCGGCCGGCCGCGGGGCGACGATCGTCGCCTCGGGCGCGACCGGCAGCAGGCGCACCTCGATCTCGGTGCCGCCGACGCGGAAGGTGTCGCGGTCGTACAGCAGCTCGGGCTTGGCCAGGCGCCGTCCGCGTACGAACGTGCCGTTGGCCGATCCCAGGTCGGTCAGCTCCAGCGCGCCGTCGACGACGCGCACGTCGGCGTGGCGCCGCGACACCTCGCCGTCGTCGAGCGTGATCGTGCCGGGGACGCGACCGAGCGTGCCGGACCCGTCCTCGAGTGGGATCCACCGCCCGGCGGCCGGGCCCTGGAGCACGAGCAGGCCGTCCTGGTCGGTGGGCACGTCGACGTCGCTCATCGGCTCTCCTGCGTGTCGTCGGCCACGACCTGCAGCATGCCCGCGTAGGCGGATGCGGACGGTCGTCGGGCCGGGTCCTTGACCAGCGCGGTGAGCGTGGCCTCGGCGAATCCGTCCGGCAGGTCGTCGCGCACCGACGACGGATCGGCCGGGTCTTCGTCCAGATGGGCGCCCGCCAGGTCGAAGAACGACCGGCCGGCGAAGGGCGTCCGCCCGGTGATGCAGGCGTAGACGACGCACCCCAGGGCGTAAACGTCGGCGGGCGGGCCGGCCTCGCCGGTGTGGAGGCTCTCGGGCGAGAGGTACTCGACCGTTCCGACGACGCGCCCGACGACGGTCAGGCGGCTGTCACCGGAGCCCTTGGCCAGGCCCAGGTCGCCGAGCAGCGCACGGCCGTGGCCGTCGAGCAGCACGTTGGCGGTCTTGACGTCGCGGTGGACGATGCCGGCGGCGTGCAGGGCACCCAGCCCGCGTCCGACCGCGGCCGCCGTACGCACCACCTCACGCACCGGCAGCGGTCCGTCCCGCTCGATCCGCTCGGCGAGGCTCCCGCCGGGCATGTAGGGCAGGACGAGGTAGGGCCGGCCTTCGAACTCGCCGTGATCGAGCAGGCCCACCAGATGCCGATCACGGACCGCGGCGGCATGGCGCAGCTCGTGCGCGAACCGGCGCGACACCTCGGCGTCGGCCACGGCCTCGGGCTTGAGCAGCTTGAGCGCGACGGGATCCTCGTCCCCGTCCCGCACGGCGCGGAACACCCGGCCGACCGCGCCCTCCCCCAGCTCCTCCTCCAGCCGGTAGGGCCCGATCCGGGTGCCTGCCGTCGGGGCGTCCGTGCCGGCCGGCAGGCCGTTCGGCGCCGGGCTATCGGCGGCGTGCGGGGTGGGCGTCATCCCGAGCCATCGTAGTCCGACGCCGGACACCTCACCGGGGGATCTCGTCCCCCCGGACCCGAGTGTCGGCGCGGGAGGGCACCGCGCATCCCGCGGGACCTGTGAACCCCGGTTCACCGTCGTGGGGCGACGGTGAACCGGGACGGCGCACACCCACGGGCCCCACCGCCCCGCCGGGCCGTCGCCCTCGATCCTTCGAGGGCCGCGGTCCTCGGGGGATGGACTTCACGCGACAAGGTCGCAGCGGCGACCACGTCCACCACTACGATGGCGCCCCGTGAGCCGCCTGCGGATGATCATCACCATCGGCCTGCCGATCGTGCTCGCGACGATCGTGGCGATCGGCGTGTTCGTCGCCGGCGGGGACCGCACCCCGCAATCAGGCGTCGCAGGCAGCTATGGCGTGACGGGTGCTACCTGCTTCGGCGAGCGGTTCGACCTGGCGCAGTCGGGCTCGTTCGTCGACCTGACCGGTCCGGGTGGCGTCGACGGCCAGTTGAAGCTCGACGACGGTCACCTGACCGGCGACGTCACCTGCCGCGACGGGTCCACGCAGGCGCTGGACGCGCGGGTGGAGGGCAGCATCGAGCCGGGCGGCGACGCACGCATCCGCGACGCCGACGGTCGCCCGGTCGACCCGGGCGCCGACGTCATGGTCCCGTTCGGCAGCTTCCCCGTGATCATGAGGGCCACCGTCGGTGACGCCCGGTTCTCCGCCGCCCTCACCACGGCCGCCCCCAAGCCCGGCGACCACGCCGACGACGGGAAGGAGCCCCGCGAGTTCGAGGCGATCATCGGCTCGGTGTTCCTGGCGATCGTCGTGGTGATGCTCGCCGCCCGCGTGTTCGGCAGCCTGGCGGTGCGGATCGGGCAGGCCCGGGTGATGGGCGAGGTGCTGGCCGGGATCCTGCTCGGGCCGACGCTCTTCGGCGCGCTCCTACCCGAGGCGCAGGAGTGGCTGTTCCCCGCGGACGCGATCCCCTACCTCAAGACGATCAGCGAGCTGGGGCTCGTCCTCTTCATGTTCCTCGTCGGGCTGGAGATCGACCTGCGCCAGCTCAAGGGGCGCGTGGCACAGACGATCACGGTGGCGTCGGCGAGCCTCGTCGTCCCGCTCGCCGCCGGGCTGCTCTTCGCGCTGGCGACGTTCACGCTCGTCGGGCCGCCCGGCGACTTCGCCGCGTACGCGCTCTTCCTCGCGGTGGCGATGTCGATCACGGCGTTCCCCGTCCTGGCCCGGATCCTCGTCGAGCGCCGGATGCTGCACTCCCCCGTCGGTGCGATGTCGGTCGGGTCGGCGGCGATCAACGACGTCATCGGCTGGTTCCTCGTCGCGCTCGCGATCGCCGTCGGCGGGTCGGGATCCACGTCGACGGTCCTGCGCACGATCGCGCTGGCGCTCGTGTTCAGCGCGCTGATGATCGGCGTCGTGCGGCTGCTGCTGGCCCGCGCGGCCGACATCTACGACGAGGCCGGCCGGCTGCCGCAGACCCTGACGGCCATCGTCTTCGGAGGGATCATCCTGTCGGCGTGGATCACCCACGAGATCGGGGTGTCGGTGATCTTCGGCGCGTTCATCATGGGCGCGATCATGCCCCGTCACGCCGGGCTGACCGAGGACGTGACCCGGCGGATGGAGGACATCGTCGTCCTCCTGCTGCTGCCGTTGTTCTTCGTCGTGACCGGCCTGAAGACCGACATCGGCATGCTCGGCCGGCCCGAGCTGCTGCTGCTGACCGTCGCGGCGATCGTCGTGGCGATCCTGGCCAAGGGCGTCGGCGCGGCGCTCGCCGCCCGCGCGACCGGGATGGACTGGCAGGAGGCGTCGGTGCTCGGCACGTTGATGAACGCCCGGGGACTCACCGAGCTCGTCGTGCTGACCCTGGCGCTGGAGATCGGGGCGATCACCCCGGCGCTCTTCACGGCCCTGGTCGTCATGGCGCTCGTGACGACGTTCATGACCGCCCCGATCCTGCGTCTGATCGACCCCGGCAACCGGTTCTCGGCCACCCCTGAGGTCGTCCCCGCGCCGCTCCCCACGGCGGTCGGCACCGCCACCCCGGCGACGCCCGACCGCACGATCGTCGTCGCACCCCAGGCCCCCCATGCGCTGGAGCGTCTGCGTGCGGTCGCCGAGCCGCTGGCGCGCTCCATGCCCCCACGCGAGCTGCTGTTGGTCCAGACGCTGGCGCCGGCCCGCGGCGCCACCGTCCGCGGTGCGCTGCAAAGCGAGCAGGCTCGCGTGACGGCCGCCGCGGCCGATCTGGCCGGGGTCGCCCGCCAGCTGGCCGCCGACGGCGTGGTGGCGCGCTCGTCGGCGTTCACGTCGCCCGACATCGGCGCCGACCTGCGGCGACTCGCCGCGCCCGAGACCGTCGATCTGTTGCTCGTCGACGGGCACCGCCCGTTGGTAGGCGATCCGGTCCCACGTGGCGCGATCGGCGAGGCCCTCGCCGAGGCCCCGTGCGACGTGGCGGTCCTCGTCGCCCGTGACGACCACCGGATCGCCCTCGACCCCGCGCCGGACTGCGCGCCGGCGGTCATCACCGTGCCCTTCGGCGCGCACCCGCACGACTGGGGCGCGCTCGAGCTCGGCGCGTGGATCGCCGCCGCCACCGGAGCGACGCTGCGGCTGGTCGGCCGTGCCGGCGACGCCCACGGCGGTCGCGACGCATCGCGGTCCCTGGGCACCGCGTCGCTCATGGTCCAGCGGCTCGTCGGGATCGCCGCCGAGCCGGTGCTCGCCGAACCGGGACCGACCGGGATGCTCGACGCCGCCCGCGGATCGGCCCTGCTCCTCGTCGGGCTGGCCGACGACTGGCGCGATCAGGGCCTGGGCCCGGCGCGCACCGCGCTTGCCCGGGGTGCGGACGCCCCGACGATCTTCGTGCGCCGCGGGCCCCGCGGCGGCGCCCTGGCCCCGGCCGGCGACGAGACACGGTTCGGCTGGTCGGTGGCCCGGACCGGGAGTACGGTCGCGGCCGGGACGTCGGGCCCCGAACCGGCCGTCGGACCCTCGCACGGGGCATCGTCGTCCGTGACGGCGACCGCCGAGCGTCCCGCGGGCGACGAGCAGGAGTCCGGGGGCACGCCGCCCCCTCCCGCGCGTGACGAAGACGACGCGGACGCCGGATAGGGTCGCGCCATGCCGCTCGATGCGCCACGGGACTCGACGATCGCGGTCGTCGGTGACGGGTTCGGATCGACCCTGATCCACACCACGGCGATGTACCTGGGATTCAAGCCCGAGGACGTCACGATCTACGGTCCGTCGACCACCCCGATCGGGACCTACCAGCAGTTCGCCAGCAACCTCGGCCAGACGGTGCTGCGGTCGGAGTCGGAGTCGCACTTCCTGCCCGCCGACTGGCCGACCTTCGCCCAGCTCAACGCGTACTCCCACCGCGACCTGCGGTACCTGTGGCGGTCGATCAGGCGCAAGTACAACCCGGGCGTGGCCGAGATCATGACCCAGGCGACCGTCGTCGCGCGCGACCTGGGCTGGGACGCCTGCCGCTACCCGCACCGCGTCGGCTGGCTGCAGCGGGTCACCGACGGCCAGGGCCGCCGCTGGTTCCAGCTCTTCGACGAGCAGGCCAACCCGATCGGACGCGCCAAGCACGTCGCCCTGTCCATGGGGCACGGGCCGCTCGCGTTCCCGCCGCTGCTGGCCCGGGCGCGCGAGGACCCGCGGATCGCCGACCGCATCGTCCAGGGGTACGAGGCCAAGCAGTACCTGCCGCAGGGGCGCTACGTCGTCCTCGGCGCCGGGATCGCGTCCGTCAACGAGTGGGCCAACGTCCTGGACGCGGGGGGCAAGGTCCTGGCGCTCACCCGCAACCCGATCGCCGAGGAGCAGGACCTCAACGTCCCCCGCTGCCTCTTCGAGTCGCGCGGCATCGACGCGTTCCAGCGCTTGGACTTCGACCAGCGGATCGACTACCTCGGATCGGTCCTGCGCGGCACCCATCCCCGGCGCGAGGGGTGGAAGGCCAAGATCCAGAAGGGCCAGGCCGAGGGCCGGTTCGACGCGCTGATCGGCGAGATCGACCAGATCGAGCCGGGTCCCGCCGGCCTGCGGATCCACGCGACGTCGCGCCATGGCGAGGATCCGGGCTGGCTCGACGTGACCGGGATCGTGGCCGCGACCGGGTTCGACAAGAACGCGCTGGCGATCCCGCTGCTGCGGCGCCTGATCGAGCACTACGACATCCCGATGGTCGGGCCGCGGATGCGCCTGGAGAACGATTGCGGCGTGCCGCCTCTGGACCACGAGGACTCGCGCCTGATGGTCATGGGACTGACCGCCAACGCGGTCGTCCCCAACGGCGACACGATCCACGGGCTCAAGTACACCGCACGCCGGTTCGTCGCCGACTGCGCCCGGGCCGAGAAGCTCCGGCAGCGCTCGTTCCCCTCGCGGGTACGGATGCAACTGCACCTGACGCGCCGCGCCGCCAAGGCGATGCAGCGCGTCGAGAAGACGACCCAGCTCGCCTGATGCGTACCGACGTCCTCGTCCCCGCTCGGCTCCACCCCCGGGTCTGCGCCATCCCCGGCGGTCACCGTCTGCGCCCCGTCGGCGCCGACCGTCGCGGGCCCGCCATCCCCGCCCCACCCCGGAGGGCCTGTCCCGG
>JBFWKS010000181.1:0-8489 GCA_050252545.1 Solirubrobacteraceae bacterium | reverse complement strand
CCCGGCTGCAGCCCCGCGCGTACACTCGCTGCGGCGCTCAACGCAGCCTCGCCAGCCCTCGCACGCTCGACATGCTCACGGGCTTCACCGCCTGCCGTAGGGCCCCCGCCCAGCCTGCGGGGCGCCGGCAGGCCTGGGGACCACGCCGACCGGGACTAGTGCCCGGAGCTGTTCCAGGCGGCTCGGAGCTGGTCGCGATGCGATGTGGCGATCGAGGCGCTGGACCCCGAGGTCACGGGGGTCACCATGCAGTCGGAAGCGTCTGAGCTGTGGGCCATGCCGATGAAGTGCCCGAGCTCGTGGCAAGCGAGCACCTTGCGCATGTTCGCGGTGTACGAGTAGTAGGTGTTGAGCTGAAGGTGGCCATGGCCTGCGTGGTATCCGGCGTTGTAGGCGTATCCACCCCAACCGGTGTTGCCGTAGTTCGTGTCGACGGCATGGACGATCGAGGAGTCGTGGCTCGTAGTGGGGAATCGCAGCGATCCATCCATCTTGGAGTGCCACGCTAGCTGAGCCCAGCGGACGTCGTCCCAGAAGACCGAGCTCGTCCCGTTGATGAAGTTGATGTCGCGTCCATGACGGTTGTGGGAGAGGTTCCCTCCGTCGTACAGGATGTGTCCTGATGCTGAGGTCGCCAGCCCGGCGACTGTGAGGAGGGTCGCCACGGTCAGAGCGAGAGACGAGGCGAGTCGGCGGGCGTTCATTCCATCTCCTGGCGGATCATCGATGCGATGTCGTCGATCGACTTGTCGTCGAGGGTCTTGGCCGTTGGGGAGTCGGCCAGCGAGTGCGACCGCCCGTCGCGAATCTCGACTCGTCCTTCTGGCCCGAAGGGGATGAACAGGCCGTCCTCGTCTCGCTGGGTCGCGAGGAGCACGTAGACCTGTCCTCGCTCGTACGGCGGGTCGTCGGTGATCCAGATCTTGTCGGTGCCGGTCTTGAAGAGACGGATCTCCTCGACGTCGGTGCCTTTCCACTGCTCCTCGATCCGAAGGGTGACGATCTGCGTCTGGATGGGCTCGACATCGGGCGCGTTCGACGGTGTCGGCAGCGGCTCGCCCGCAGCGATGTTCGTGACCGTCACGGCCCCGACGAAGCTCGACTTCTGAACGAGCTCCGAGAACGACGTCGGGCCGAGCCAGGAGGCGTGGGACCGGGAACCTTCGCGCTTGGCTGGGGTCCCGCCCTTCGCCCAGGGCCGCTCGGCAGCGACCACGTTCGTCGAGGTCGTCGCGGTCGTCTGGGGATCGTGCTCGCTGGAGCTGGCAACGAGGACCGCCGTCGCTGCGACGGCCAACGCTATGCCCCCGGCGCTCGCCAGTGCTGCTCTATTCATCGTCAGGGCCTCTGGGTGATGGTCGCGTGTGCAGAGTTCGGGAGTTCGGCTTCCTTACCTTGTTCTACGAGCGACGGCCAAACCTGTGACAACGCCCCGGTCGGTCGACACGACCAAGCCCGAGCATCTGGTCGTCAGCGGTCCACGGACGTCTTCGCAAGCGGTGGGGACCTCTTGCCCGATGCCACGGGCGATCGTCGGACCATCGCTGGCGATGACGGCGTGCGTTGCGGGTCGTGGCCGGGGCGCTGCACGACGGTGCTCCCGTCGGCGGTGGTCCAGGTGAGGTCGCGGACGTCGGTTGGGGACGGGAGGACTGCGATCGCGACGTTGCGCTGGACGGTGGCGGTGTCGCGGGTGCCGTCGGTGCCGGTGGCGATGATGTCGGTGGTGCCGTCGGGGACGATCGCGGTGACCCAGGTGCGTTCTCGGTCCTGGCCGACGAGGAACGGCGGCCGGTCGGCCGGGACGGGCCGCGGGGCGCAGGCGCTCTCGCCGGTGGGCTGATCGGTGGTGCGGTAGGCGAGGCAGAGGTCGCGATCGTCGAGGCTGACGTCGACATGGATCCCGTCGCGGCTGACGGTGAGCCCGCGCACGGTTCCGTGGCGGCCGGTCAGTGGCGATCGGCCGACCGCCGCGGCGGTGCTGCGGAGGCCGTCGAGGACACGGTCGATCGCGGCGACCGCCGGGGCGGTACTCGTGGCGTGGCGGTCGAGGTCGCTGGTCGACGTGACCGCGACGATCGCGGCGGTCGCGGTCCCGGCGGTCACCAGGCCGATGGTGACCAGCAGCAGCGGTCGACCGCCGCGTCGGCCGAACGGCCAGCGAGGCTTGCCGGCGCGACGGCCGCGGGAGCGCTCGGCCTCCTGCTCGCGGCGGGCGGCGTCGACGAGCTGCGCGCGCAGCTCGTCCAGGAGCTCCGGGAGGGCGTGGCGATCGGACATCGTTCAGGGCTCCTGGATCGTGGCACGGAGGGATTGCAGGCCCCGGCGGACGCGCTGGCGCACGAGAACCTCGCTGCACCCGGTGGCGTGCGCGATCTCGGCGTAGTCCTCGTCCAGCAGCACCCGGCGACGCACTGCGTCGCGTTGCGCTTCGGGCAGCCCGTCGAGCGCGACGTCGATGGCGAGCGACACGTGGCGCTCCAACGCGTCGATCCGCTCGTCGGTGACCGCGACGCGCTCGACGCCGAGGCGGCGGCGGGCGTCGTCGGCGACGCGGCCCTGGCGAGCCTCGTCGATCAACAGGTTGCGGGCGATCGTCAAGAGCCACGCGATCGCGGGGCCCTTCGACGGGCGGTACTGGCGACGCTTGGCCAGCGCCCGGGCGAACGTCTCGGAGACGACGTCGAGCGCGTGCTCGCGTTGGCGGACGCGCGCGAGCGTGAACGCGGTGACGATGTCGACGTGGCGCAGGTAGAAGCGCTCGAAGTCCTCCGGCTCGCCGGTGGACAACAAGCCCGCGTCGCTGCGTGGTCGTCTCGGGGCCATCACCTGGTTCTACGAATCATCCTGGACCGTGTGACAGGCCACCGGACGCTAGACCCAGCGCCCAGTGGCCCGCCACGACAGAGCGGAACGACGCCGCTACTCGACGGCGCGGGCGGCCTGGCCGAGGACCTGCTCGAACCGGCGTCCGTCCGCGGTCTCCCAGCTGACGCGCTCGATCTCCCGTGCGCCGGAGACCACGGGGATCGCGACGTTGCCCTGGACCTCGGCCGTGACGGCTCGGCCGGTGTCGCCGGTAGCCGTGACACGGGCGACGCCGTCCGGAACGACCGCGGCGACCCATGCCTGTGCGTCGTCGGTGCCGATCTGGAACGGCACGGCATCCGTGCCCAGCGGCAACGGCGCGCAGGCGGCGGCGCCCTGCTGTCCGGCGACGCGCGGCGCTGCGCAGACGATGCCCTCATCGGTCACGAGCTCGATCGCCGAGGTACCGGCGTGCGCGGTGACGCCGCGCAGCGTCGCGCCATCACGGCGATGCGGATCCGCGGAGCGCGCCGGAGCGACGAGCACCGCCGCGGGGTCGTCGTCGGCCAGCGGCGTGGCCTGCGTGAGGATCGCGACGTTCGAGGTGGCCGGGGCCGGATCCTCGGCCTCGGCACCCGTAGAGAGCAGCAGGCCGCCGACGATCGCCGCGCCGCAGACCACAGCACCCAGGCCCCACCGGCGCCCGGCGCGCGCCGGTGCCTTCGTCAGCGCGGTCACGTCTGCGCTCCGCCCGACAGCGTCGGGTTGGCGCCCGAGCCGTTCCAGTACACGTAGCCCTGCGAGGTCGGGGTCGGACCGGTCAGCGTGATGCCCTTGCTCGATGCGTTGAACGCGCAGTACGAGGCGTTCGAGCTGCCGGTCGTCGTCGAGCGGAGGTTCCCGGCCGCGGTGATCGCCTTCACGCACACCTCGCTCTTGGCGGCGCTGGATCCGGCCTGCAACGTGATCCACGGGTTGTAGATGATCCCCGTCGTGTCGTTGCAGCGCGTGCTGGCCGGCCAGCTCCCGCATCCCCACGAGTGGCTGTACGCCTGCGCGCTCGCCGGCACCACCGCAAGTGCCGTCACCGCGCCCGCTGAGATCAGGCACGTTCGCAGCCGGTTCTTCCTCTCCCGCATTCGGGCTCCTTCGGGACGCGCGCGGCGGCCGATCCGCCGCGCTTCGACAACGGACGGACCAGCACCGCACGGCGGACCTGGTCCCCCTATCTCGTCCTACGAGCGACCAACGATCCTGTGACAACACCGTGACCGGAGCTCTGCCGGGCAGTTCGGCTCGGGCCCGCCAGGAGCGCTCCGACGAACGACGAAGACCAGCGTCCGAGGCGATTCGCTGTCACAGGATCGTGCCTGGCTCGTAGAACCAGGTGGCGGAGCACTGCGGCGTCTCCGGCGACCTCGCCGAGACTCCGACGCTCCTTGTGGGTGGCCTACCGCGGCGACGGCTCCGTGAGCGCGCGTGCGCTCACGGAGTGGTGCAGACGACGTCAACGACGAACGAACGAGCACAGATCATGAGCACCAGCAGCGCACGTCACCACCTCGCGAACACGAAGCGGGCGGGTGTCGTCACGGCCCTCGTGGGCGTCATCGCCGTCGGCGGCGTCGCCGTCGTGGCCGGCAACGACCCCGCGAAGGCGCACCCGGACGAGACCGTTTCCGCGGCCACGACGGCCATCGAGGAGGTCCTCGCGACGGGCACGACGCCCACCGGCAAGGCGATGGCGGACCTCGCGTCGTCGTCGAGCCTCAGATCCGTCGGCGCCGAGCTCTCGCGCGCGAAGGTCATCACTGCTCCGGCCGGCGGCTCGTCGGGGCAGACGTGGATCGTGAGCCCGGCCGTCGCCGGCCGTGCGTGTCTCACGATCGAGGGCGGAAGCGTCTGCGGCACGGCGCATGACATCGTCAGCGCTGGGATCGCCGGCATGCGCGTGAGTCAGCCGACCACGCGTCTCGCACGTGCACATGGCGGTGCCGCCGTGCTCGCGCCGGGCGGCCGAGCCGATATCACCGGTATCGCGCCACGGGGAGCGAAGGCCATCACCGCTCTCGACGCAAGCGGCCAGCCCACCGCTCGTGCGACGACCGCCGGACTGGCATACCGGCTGCAGGTGCCCACCGAGGATCTCGCTACCCTGAGTTTCAGCGACGCCGCCGGCAACATCCTCGCCGTCAAGGCGATCAAGTAGTGCCTGTCCGTGGGAAGCGGCGCGGACAGACATAGCAAGATGCACCACCGGCGAATGCTCGTCGCCATCACGCTGTCGCTCTTGCTGACCGCCGGGACGATCGGCACTGCCGGCGCATTGGCCGCGGCGAGCGGCGAGCAGCGCGCCGCGAAGGCGGACTCTCCGCCGCGGCCGTCGACGAACCCGATCGTGGTCGCGGCGGTGGACGCGATCCGCGAGGACTGCGCGGCCCATCGCAACACGCTGACGGTTCGCCATTCCCGGGCGGTGCTGCGTCGTGGGTACCGGGAGCTGCGCGGTCTCAATCAACTCTGGACGCCGTGCGGCCTCGCGGTCGCCAGCCAACGCAACGCGACGACCCGGTCCGCGTCGCGCTCGCGGTCGGCCCGGACCGTGTACCGCGACTGCCTCTACAACGCGAACGGTGGCGCGCTGCGTCGCCACTACGCGCCGGCGACGCTGCGTGCAGCGTTCCGTCGGATGCCAGCGGCGATCCGGACGGAGACGAACTTCCCGATCGGGATCGCCAGCCAGTACAACGCGGTCCGCCGCGCCGGGAGCGCCCGGCTGGTCGCTCCCCGTCGTCGCGGTGACCGGGGGGCGCGCCTGCCCACCGCCACGGTCGCGGATACCGTCGCGCGCCTCGCGACGACGTACACGGCGTTCGCCCGCCCCAGAGACGCGCAGGACACGCTGCCCGATTGG
Organism: Solirubrobacteraceae bacterium; assembly: GCA_050252545.1. Taxonomy (GTDB): domain Bacteria; phylum Actinomycetota; class Thermoleophilia; order Solirubrobacterales; family Solirubrobacteraceae; genus Patulibacter. The sequence goes on along the minus strand of JBFWKS010000181.1, from coordinate 2,767 downwards.
GCCGCCGGGAGCCTCCCGACCGGTGACCCGGCCGTCGGGATCGACCCGACCCAGGCCCGCGTCCTGGGCGCCGACGGCGACCTCGTCGTCGTTCCCGGCCGCGGCAGGCTCCACCTCGTGTTGCGGATCGTCGAAGGCGGGGTGCAGAAGGCCACCGTCTCGACCTTCGACGAGACCCTCCCAGCACAGTTGTCCTTTGGGATCTCCCGTGCCCCGGGGGGTTGGCTGCTCACCGCGGCGAATCGGGTCGGGACACGCGGCGTACGAGTCTTCACCGCCGGGGGCACCTGGCAATCGATCCGCGCCCGTCGCGACGCCCTCTTGCACACCGTCCGTCACGTGCCCCGCCTCATCACCTGGCGCGACCGCACCGGCGCCCAGCACTACCTCGACTTCACCTCGGCGTACCGCGGCTGACCCAGACGACGACGGCGGTCAGCGCCACACGACCGGACGATGGGTCGGCTCCGGGTCGCTACCGGGGATCTAGTGTCCCCGGAGTCCGGGCAGGACGCTCGAGACGCAGGGCGACCAAGTAGGTCGCGATCAGCCCTCCAGCCGTCGCCGCAGTGCGGTGAGGAACTGCGCGGCGTAGACGCCGTCGATGGCGCGGTGGTCCCAGCTCATGCACAGGTTGACCATCGGGCGGATGGCGATGCTGTCCCGACCGTGCTCGTCGGTGATGACGACGGGGCGCTTGACGATCGCCTCCAGGTCGAGGATCGCGACCTGCGGCACGTTGATCACCGGGGTGGCGATGAGCGCGCCGAACGCGCCGGGGTTGGTGATGGTGAACGTGCCGCCTCGGACCTCGTCGGGCTCGAGCTGCTTGGTCCGGGCCCGTCCGGCGACGTCCTTGATCCGTCGCCCGAGTCCCTCGGCGCTGAGGTCCTGCGCGTCGTCGATGACCGGGACGATCAGGCCGTCGTCGCCGAGCGAGACGGCGATGCCCAGGTGGACCCGGTCGTAGCGGACGACGGTGTCGTCCTGGAGCGTGGCGTTCAGGGCCGGGAATTCGCGCAGCGTCGCGATCGTGGCGGTGGCCACCAGCGGGAGCGCGGTCAGGCCGAGCTCGCGTCGGCGTCGCTCGATCGCGCTCATGTCGCACTCGACGATCGTCGTGCAGTGCGCGGCCGTGTCGAGCGCGCCGCGCATGGCACGACCGATCGCGCCGCGCATCCGCGACAGCGGCTCGGCCGTGCCGCCCCGCGCGGCGAGCACGTCGACCGAGGTCCCTGCGACGGCGCTCGCCGTCGAACCCGCCGTCTGCAGGCCGGCGTCCGGCGCCATCGGGACCGGCAGGCTCCCGGCGCGGTCGGTCGCCGCTGCGGTGGTCGTGGTCGCGGGATCGCCGGCCCCGGACGCCGAGACGCGGGACGATCCGGCGACGGGGATGGCCGGGTCGGGACGGTAGGGCGAGTCGCTGTGGATCGCCGGACCGGCGTCGGTGGCCCGGGCGGTGATGGCGGCCTCGACGTCGCGCTTGGTGACGCGGCCGTTGCGGCCCGAGCCGGCGACGGTGGTCACGTCGATGCCGTGCTCGCCGGCCACCCGCAGGGCCACCGGCGAGGACCGGCGCAGCAGCTCGCGACGGGACGGGCCCGTGGCGGACGGGGTGGCGCCGGGCACGAGGGCCGCGGGGGCCGGAGGATCCCCGGCGTGCGTGTCCGGGCGTCCGTCGTCGTCGGCCGGTCCGTCTGCGGGGGCCGCGGGCGCTTCTCCACCGTGCGTTCCGTCGCCGTCGGCGATCCTGGCGATCGGGACCCCGACGTCGACGGTCTCGCCCGCCGCGACGAGGATCTCGACCACCGTGCCGGTCGCGGGGGCGGGGCACTCGCTGTCGACCTTGTCGGTCGAGATCTCGCAGATCGTGTCGTCCTCGGCGACGTGGTCGCCGACCGCGACGCGCCACTCCACCAGGGTGCCCTCGCTGACGGACGTCCCCATCTGCGGCATGAGGACGTCGACGACGCCCACGACGGTCTCAGTAGGCGAGGAGCTCACGTGCGGCCTCCACGATGCGGTCGGGATTGGGCAGGACGGCCGCTTCGAGCGACGGGCTGAACGGGATCGGCACGTCCGGGGCGGCCAGGCGCCGGACCGGGGCGTCGAGATCACCGAACGCCCGGTCGGCGATCAGCGCGGCGACCTGGGCGCCGGCGGCGCAGGTGGCGTTGGCCTCGTCGACCACCAGCACGCGGTTGGTCTTGGTGACGGTGGCGAGGATCGCGTCCTCGTCCAGCGGCACGAGCGAGCGCAGGTCGAGCACCTCGACGGTGACGTGGTCCTCCTCCCGCAGCCGGTCGGCGGCGGTGAGGGCCGCAGGGACCATCGCGCCGTAGGCGACGATCGACAACGCGTCGCCCTCGCGGGCGGTCCGGGCCGTGAACGACGTCTCGTACGCGCCGTCGGGTACCTCGCCCTTCGCCCGGCGGTACAGGTGCTTGTGCTCGAGGAAGCAGACGGGGTTCGGGTCGCGGATCGCCGCGATCAGCAGGCCCTTGGCGTCCTCGGGCGTGGACGGGGCCACGATCTTCAGGCCCGGGGCGTGCATGAACCACGCCTCGGGGTTCTGGGAGTGGAACGGCCCGCCGGCGAACCCGCCACCGGTCGGTAGCCGCACGACCATCGGCACCGCCAGGCCGGTGCGGTAGTGCATCTTGCCGGCGACGTAGACCAGCTGATCGAACCCGCACGCCACGAAGTCCGAGAACTGCATCTCGCAGACCGGGCGCAGCCCCGCCAGGGCGGCCCCGACCGACGTGCC
>JBFWKS010000180.1:0-8500 GCA_050252545.1 Solirubrobacteraceae bacterium | reverse complement strand
TGGCGCGCAAGTACGTCGCGACGTTCGCCCTCAGCGGCGGCTCGATCCCTCAGCTGATCGACCAGGTCGCGACGCGGCTCTACGACCACCCCGTCCACGACGAGCATCCGATCGGCGGGGTCGTCGACGAGGCACTGGTGGTGCCGCTCGTCGAGAAGGTGCTCGGGCCCGGACCGCTCCGGGCGCGGGTGCTCGAGGCCGTCGCGCGCAACCCGGCGGCCGTGCGCGGCCTCGCCTGGCTGTTGCAGCGGATCGTCATCGACGTCCGCAACCAGGCCGAGCGCGTGCCGGGACTCGGTCCGCTGCTCGGTGTGGGCCTGCGCGCGGTGACGACGTTGGCGCCGGGGCCGACCGAGATGGTCGACGGGCAGCTCCGTGCGCTGAGCGAGGTCGTCGCGCGCGTTCTGCTGCGTGAGGCGGAACGTGCCGGCGAGCGTCACGACGACGGGCTCGTCGACATCGTCCTGGAGTTGCTCGCCGAGGTCGAGGACGAGCCGGTCGGCCGGTTCCGTTCGGTGGTGACGCGCGAAGATCTCGAGGATCTGCTCCTGATCGCCTACGAGCTCTGGATGCGGATCCGCGACCACCCGTGGCTGCTGGCGCTGATCGACGAGGGGATCGACCTGGTCTTCGACGAGTACGGGGACGTGCCGCTGCGTGAGCTGCTCGACGAGTTGGGCCTCACGCGCGACGACCTGCTGGAGGAGGCGGTGCGGTTCGGACCGCGGGCGTTGCGCGTCTTGCGGGACGAGGGCCTCGTCGAGGCGTTCCTGCGCCGTCGGTTGGCGCCGTTCTTCGCGTCACCCGAGGCCCGGGCACTGCTCGGCGACGCCTGAGGCGACACCGACGCCTGATGCCCACCGGTCGGGCGGTCCGACGCACGCCCGGAGGACCGGTCATGGTGCCTGCCGACGGACTCGGGAACCACCCGAGGGACGTCCGGGGGCGGCGCTGCTACCGCCCGGAGGAGATGGCGTGCTGCAGCGTGGCCGCGTCGGAGTTCGTGACGGCGGCGAACACCAGGAAGAGGCCCAGCAGTGCCGCGTAGAGCAGCAGTCGTTCGGGGCGTGCGACGTTGGAGTTGCGGCGACGGCGCGCGGGCCGGCCCCCGGGGCGCCGGGCCACGGCCCGACCGGACGCGGACTGGGCGGCGTGACGGGAGCGCTCGCGGGCGCGGCGCTCGCGCATCACCCGGTCGCGTTCGTCACCGCGCTCGTCGTTGCTGAAGGGCGATTCGGCAACCCACTGGTACTCGACCGGACGGCTGCGCTGTTGGCGGGCGCGACGTTCCTGGGCGGCGGCGCGGGCGGCGGCGGCACGGCGACGACGGAGCGCGTCGGCGGAGGTGCCTTCCTCGGCGGCGCGGCGGGAAGCGGAGCGCTCATCGATGGTACGACGACGCGCGTCGCGGGACCGGTAGTCCTGCGCGTCTTCCCACCACGGCTGTTCGCGTTCGATCGCCATTGTCGATGTCTTCCAGGGGCGCTTACGGGGTTAGCTGTCGGACTCGCGCTGGACTGCGCTACGGCTTGCGCCGATTCGCCCCGTACTCTGGGTCCCCCGCTTTCCGGACGCCGGCGGCTGACGTCACCCGGAAACTCAGCGTTGGCGGCAGGATAGCAGCGCGGTGCGGACACGACTAGGTCCCCGTGCAAATTTTTGCACGGAACTTCCCGCCCAATTGCAGGGACTTCGTGGACATGTGGGTCGTTGTGTGCTGTTTGTCGCGGTCGTGGAGGGCCTCGCCCCTGTCCACACCCACCCTGTCGCCCACCGCCGAAGGGGTGCCGATCGGCATCGTCCGGCGGGCGCCGGACGATGTCGATCGCCGGGCGCCGGGCGACGCCGAACGCCGCGCGCGCGACACGGACGCCGGTGACCGCCGCGCGACCGGCGACGTCCGGGGTGGACGGTCGTGCCACCGTCATCGCGATCGTCCCCGGCCGAAGTTCATCGACTCGGGGGCCACGCTCCGGAATCCCGCCCCTGCCGACCCGTCTGCCGTCGGGCCGCGGCCGGGCGACGCCACGATCACTGCACCCCCACCACCCGCGGCCACCGCGGGGAGTTGGTGCTCCTCGGCCGCCTGGGCCTGCCACCGTTCGACCCGCTCGGCAGGCAGGTCTCGTAGACGGACCACCTTCGCGTCGTCTCGGCCGGTGTGGTCGTCGAGGACGTGGTCGAGTGCCCGGTAGCTCCCGACGACGATGTTGATCTGCCCGCCGCCCGCGGCGAACCGTTCGAGTCGTCCGTCGGCGATCACGAGCGGTTCGGTCCGGATCTCCAGGCGGTGACGCTCGTACACGGGCGGCGGTAGGACGAGGTTGATCGTGCCGTGCTCGTCCTCGAGCAGGACGAAGGTCATCCCGCCGGCGCTTCCCGGCCGTTGGCGGGCGAGGACGAGGCCGGCGACCCGGACCGGGGTCCCGTGCCGCAGCCGTCCGAGTTGCTCGCTGTGGTGGATCCGTCGGTCGGCGAGCCGTGGCCGCAGGAGCCTCATCGGGTGGACGGTGGAGCTCACGCCGGTCGTGGCGTAGTCGGCGATCATCTGCTCCCACGGGCCGAGTCCGCGCAGGTCCCGCTCCGCGACGTGGGTGCCGAGGTCCAGGCCGAGCGCGAGTTGGGTGCCCTCGGCCACCGATCGCCCGGGAGCCAGGGCCCCGAGCCGCCACAGGGCGACCCGCCGCCGACGCCCGGGGTCTCCCCCCGCCAGGTCGTCGCAGGCCCCCGCCCAGGCCAGCCGTTCCAGCGATGCGGTGCTCATTCCCGCACGCGCGGCGAGATCGGCCAGCGACCGCCACGGCCCGTGGCGGTCGCGCTCGGCCACGAGGGCCGAGACCTCCTCGGCGCGCACGCCCTTGACGTACCCCAGTCCGATCCGGACCGCACCGTCGTCGGTGACCGTGCAGTGGTCACGGCTGTGGCGCACGTCCGGCGGCAGCACGGTGATCTTCCGTCTCTGGGCCTCGTGGATCAGCGCGTCGGGGGCGTAGAAGCCCATCGGCTGCTCGTCCAGGAGGGCACAGAGGAACTCCGCCGGGTGGTGGACCCGCAACCAGGTGGACTGGTAGGCCAGCAGGCCGAAGGCGACCGCGTGGCCCTTGGGGAAGCCGAAGCCGGAGAAGCCGCTGACCATGCCCCAGACCTCCTCGGCCAGCGCCCGGTCGACGCCGTGGGTGGCCATCGCCCCCTGGACGAACCCCTCGTGCTCGGCCGCCATCGCCTTCTCCGAGCGCTTGCGACTCATCGCCCGCCGCAGCCCGCCGGCCCGGCCGGGGCTGAACCCCGCGAACGCCTGGGCGACCTCGACGACCTGGTCCTGGAAGAGGATCGCTCCGAGCGTCGGCCTCAGGGCGTCCTCCAGCGAGGGGTGCGGGTAGGGGATCCGAAAGTCTTGATCCTCGCGCAGCCGCCGGCGCCGCTCGATGTAGGGGTTGACCGCCCCACCCTGGATCGGTCCGGGCCGGACGATCGCCACCTGGATGGTGAGGTCGTGCAGGTTCTCCGGGCGGGTGCGCAGCAGCGAGCCCATCTGGGCGCGGCTCTCGATCTGGAAGACGCCGGTGGTCTCCGCCCGCTGGATCGCCCCGAACGTGTCCCGGTCGTCGAGGGGGATCCGCGAGATGTCCAGGGGCGCCGTCCGTCGCTGGGCGATGAGGTCGACGCAACGATCGACGCAGGAGAGCATCCCCAGCCCGAGCAGGTCGACCTTCGCGAACCCCGCGTCGGTGCAGGAGTCCTTGTCCCACATGATCATCTGTCGCCCGGGGGTGGCGGAGGGGACCACCGGGCAGCAGTCCACCAGCGGCAGGGTGGAGATGATCATCCCGCCGGGGTGCTGGGAGAGGTGCCGGGGCAGACCGTGGGCCATCGCCGCCAGTCGGGCCAGCCACGCCCACCGGCCGGGCAATCCTCGGCCGGGATCCTCGTCCAGGGGTGAGCCGGGTGCACCCGGCGGTCCCCCATGCCCCGTCCCACCCCGGCCGGGCTCACCGCCCGCCGGGGGCCCCGGCCCCGGATCCCCGGGCCCCCCGGCACCGTCCCGGCCGAGCAGCACCGCGGCGATGTCCCGGCCGACGTCCCGACCGGACCAGCCCTCCGACGCCCGCGCGACCCGCTCCAGCTCGGTCGCGGGAAGCCCGAGGGCCGCGCCCAGGTCGCGGATCGTCCCACGGGCGCGATAGGTGGGAAACGCGGCCACCAGCGCCGCCCGCTCGTTCCCGTAGCGCTCGTGGACGCGGAGGATGAGTTGCTCGCGGATGTCGCGGGGGAAGTCGAGGTCGATGTCGGGCAGATCCGCTCCGGTCTCCTCGTGGAGGAAGCGCCCGATCCCCAGGTCGTTGGCGACCGGATCGACGTGCGAGAGACCGGTGAGGTAGCAGACGATCGAGGAGACCGAGGAACCCCGCCCCCGCCCCGGTGGCAGCAATGCGCGGGCCGCAGACGGGCCACGGACGTCGGTGGCGACGTCGCGCGCCAACTCGAGGATCTCGTGGTGCAGGAGGAAGAACCCCGACAGGCCCAGGCGGGCGATCAGATCCAGCTCCTCACCCAACCGGCCCCGTGCCTGCGTCCGGATCCCGTGGACGCCGTCGTGGTCGAGCGCGCGGGTCGCCGGACCGCGACGGATCGCCTCCGGCGTGTAGCGCTCCTCGAAGTGGTGCCAACAGGCCTCGGCCAGCCGCCGTGGTGCCTCCTCGTCGTCCTGTCCCGGATAGCGGTAGCCGAGGTCCTTCGTCAGGTCGAACTCCAGCCGTTCGGCCAGCCGGGCGGTCTCCGCCACCGCGTCGGGGTGGTCGGCGAACCGCGCGGCCATCGCCGCCGGCGTGGTCATGACGTGGGTGTGGTTGCCCCGGCGCAGCGGCTCGGTGGCGTCGAGGGTGGCGTGATGGCGGACCGCGACGAGCGCGTCCTGCAGCAGCGCCCGGGCCCGCGAGTGGGCGTGGACGTTGCCGGTGGCGATGGTCCGCAGGCCCAGGCGCCGGGCCAGTCGGGCGCGCCGGACCCCCTGCTCCCGGTCCTCGCGCAGCACCGGGCGCTGCAGCTCGACGTAGAGGTCCTCGGTCCCGAAGGCGTCGCGCAGCATCCGCAGCGTGCCCTCCTCCTGGATGCCCCGGTCGGCACAGCCGCTGAGGCAGACGAGGCCGCCGTGGTGGTCGCAGACGTCGGCGATCGTCACCCACGGCCGGGTGCGTTCCCGCTGGGGGTGGTCGCGGGTGTGGGCGTGGGCGCGGGTGAGCAGCCGGCAGAGCGACGCCCAGCCGGTCGCGTCGCGCACGAGCAGCGTCAGGTGGCGCAGATCGGCATCGGCCGGCGGGGCGAGCGTCGTGCCCCGCGGCGGGACCGGACCGTCGGAGGCCGCCGACCCGTTCCCCGAGCCCGACCCGACGCCGGACGAGCGCCGGGCCGCGTCCGCGTCGATCGCGCGTCCCCGTCCCCGCGCGTCGCGGCGCCACGGCCCCGGTCGGGGGTCGATGTTGACCGTCACCTCGGTCCCGTGGATCGCCTTCAGCTCCAGTCCCGCCGCGGCCCGCGCGAACTCCATCGAGCCGTGCACCCCGTCGTGGTCGGTCAGCGCCAGGGCCCGGTACCCGCGTTCGGCGGCGGCCAGCACCAGCTCCTCCGGCAACGACGCCCCGTCGAGGAAGGAGTAGGCCGAGTGGCAGTGGAGCTCCACGTAGGAGGACACGAACGTATGTTCGCATCTCCGGCGGACGACTCCGGCCCACCCCGCCCGCGCCTACACCACCCGCGGGCAGTCCGGCCGGGTCTCCCAGACCCCGCCGGGCGGGCGGGTCCGGGCCCCGGTCATCTCCCAGGTCTCGTGGCGCTCGGTGTCGGTCAGGCCCAACCGCAGGCCGAGGCCCAGGTCGGCGTCGGTCCCGTCCTCGACGGTGTCGGTGCGGTACTCGCGCAGGTCGATCCAGCCCTCGCGTCCGGCCCACCGACCGAGCTCGCCGGCGGCGGCGACCGCCGCACGCGGACGCACCCCGGCGACCGCCCCGAGCAGCGCCTTCACCCGCTCGCGGAGCTCCGGCCGGGTGACGTCGAGCCGGACCTGCGCCTCTCGGCGGCGGGTGCCGGCACGGGTACCGACCGCCCCCGCGAACCGCAGCTCCAGCGGCCGGAGGTCGCGGTCCATGACGATCTCGGCCACGCCGTCGCCCTGGATCTCACCGTCGAGCTGCAGGCCGATCGGACCGTCGAGCGCCGCGGCGACGTCGCCGGAGAGCCCCAGCGACACGGTGTAGTTGCCGGTCCGCCGGTCGCGGGTGCCCTTGCCCTCCAGGCCGAAGAACCCGCTGCCGGGAGCACTGATCTCCAGCGGCCCGGAGACCTCGCCGCTGATCGACCCGGTCACCCCGATCGTCACGATCTCGACGTCGGGGTCGCGGACGCCGAGCTCGCGCTCGCCCTTGATCACGCGGTGCATCTCGTCGAACGACTCGAGCTCGACCAGCCGCCGGATGAGCCGGTCGGCGGTCGCCCCGTCGGGCGCATCCCACCGGTTGCCGCGGCCGGCGAGGAGCCGGCCCTCGACCTGCGCCTCGGCCGACACGTCGATCCCGCCCTTGCCGTTGCGACGGCGCCCGAGCGTCAGCGACCCGCCGAGCGAGAGGCCCACCCCACCCTCCACGCCGTTGTGCCGGGTGACGCTGACGGTGCCGTCCGAGTGCTCCTCGCGCAGGATCATCTGGTCCTTGCCGATCCGGAACGCGAGGACCCGGACGCCGTCGGAGCTGGAGTCCTCGCGACTGCGCACCAGGCAGGGCCGCTGGACGTGGAAGTCGGCACAGCGATCGCCCCCGGCCACGCAGAGCGCCTGACGGATCCCCGAGTGCACGGCGTTGCCGATCGACGGGGCCCACACCATCGCCCCGCCGACGACGATCAACAGGGCGACGACGACCATCAGGCCGACGTGCTCGACGCTCGCCTGGCCGGCGTCGGACCGGGTGACGCCAGGCCCTTCCGACACGTTCGGCCAGGACGGGAACGACCGGGAACGCAGGCCGTCGAGGAACGAGGCCGCCCCGGCATGGCGCGGGACGCGACGGGACGGAGACGGATGCGGTGGGAGCACACCGCGATCGTCGGGCCCGGGCCCGTGGCGGAACGAGGGGGGAACCGCCCCGATCCGGTGCCGAACCCGCACCGTCTTCGCGGCGGGTCGGCCGGCGGCCGCGCTCCGGACCACGCCGACCGGACCGCGCCGAACCGGACGGCCCTACCGGCACGGTCCCCGGGACCGCGATCCCACCGCGCGTGCCGTCATCCGCTCAGCGCGCCCGCCACCACCGTCCTTCGACGAGATCGCGGTAGACGACCGTCACGCGACCGCGCACGGTGATCACCTCCCACATCCGCCGCCGCAGCGGCGCCTCGGTCCACCAGCGGTCCTCGAGGAGCCAGGTGGCGACGACGGCATCGACCGCATGGCCGTCCACGGTCCGGGGGCGACCGTCGCTCCCTGCCCGCACGTCGGCCGGCAGGGGCTCCCCCAGCCGCCGTAGTCGTCCCTCACCCATCGCCACGAACGGATGTTCGCACGGCGGGCGGATCGTCCGACGGCAACGCCCGGGCTTTCACATGGTGATTACATGCCCGGGTCCATGGCCCGGATCACGCAGATCCTCTCCGGCCGCGACACCCGCTACTTCGAGCTCTTCGAAGCATCCGTGGGCAACGCGGTCCGCGCATCCGAACTGCTCCGGCGGTTCCTCAGGGAGTTTCCCGACGAGCCCGAGCTGGCCCGCGAGATCCGCGCGATCGAGAGCGACACCGACCGGATCACGCACGACATCATCCACCACCTCAACCAGACGTTCGTCACGCCGCTGGAGCGCGAGGACATCCTCGAGCTCGCGTCGGCGCTGGACGACATCGTCGACTACGTGGACGAGGTCGCCGACCTGCTGGTCCTCTACCGGGTCGAGGCCCCGATGGACCAGTCCCACCGGCTGTGCGAGATCCTGCTCGAGGCCACCCAGTCGCTGGCCCAGGCGATGCCGCGCCTCCGAGACTTCGGCGACATCCGCCACTTCACGGTCGAGGTCAACCGCCTGGAGAACGACGGTGACCGGGTGTCCCGGGAGGCGATCGCCGCCCTGTTCGACGGCGGGATCGACCCGATGGTCGTGATCCGCTGGAAGGACATCTACGAGCACCTGGAGGAGGCGATCGACGCGTGCGAGCGCGTCGCCAACATCCTCGAGGGCATCGTCATCAAGAACCGCTGACCCGGTCCCCATGTCCTTTCCTCCGCACGGCTGACCATGGACGCCGGCCTGCTCCTCCTCGTTCTGGTCGTCGTCACGGCGCTGGCGTTCGACTACACCAACGGGTTCCACGACACGGCCAACGTCGTGGCCACGTCGATCTCCACCCGCGCCCTGCCGCCTCGGCTGGCGGTGCTGATCGCGGCGATCCTGAACTTCGTCGGGGCGTTCCTGTCACTGGAGGTGGCGGCGACGATCGCCTCGGGCATCGTCGAGGCGGG
>JBFWKS010000179.1:0-8519 GCA_050252545.1 Solirubrobacteraceae bacterium | reverse complement strand
CACCGCCACCGCCGAGCACCGTGATGACGTTGCCCCCGACGGCGACCGCGTCGGCCGGGTCGTACACGGCGATGTTCACCGTGCGGGTGCCGAGCGGCTGCGCGGCGCCGTGATAGGTCATGGTGCTGCCGACGAGCGAGGCGATCGTGCCGAGCACGACGCCGTCGACGGTGATCTGCTGCCCGACGCGGTAGCCGAGCGCCGTCCAGGCCTTGAGGTCGGCGCGGTTGACGACGTTGCCCACGAGCCACAGCGACAGGAACGCATAGGCGGCGCGGCTGGCGACCTTCGGCCCGTACACCGCGACCGTGCCGCGGAAGTCCGGGTTGACCGCGAGCGGCTTGCCGGTGAACGTCAGCCGGGTGCCGTCGATGGCCGTGATCCGGCCGTGGGGCACGCCGTTGACGAGCAGCTCGTGCCCGACGGAGAACTGCAGGCTCGCCCACGACAGGCCGTCGCGGCGGGTGATCGTGTTGGCGGTCGTGGCGAACCCGCACGAGGTCGTGCAGACCGACTCCAACTTGGCGGCGCCACCACCGTGGATCACGGTCAGCCCGCCGTGCGCGGACGGCACGCCCGTGGTCCCGTCGAGCTCGACGTCCGGTCCGGGCGTCGGCGTCCCGGCGACGACGAGCCGGTCGTTGCCCTGGCCGAGCATGAGGTTGACGACGTCGACGGTGGTGAGGCCCGCGTTGCGCAACGGGTTGCCATCCGCGTCGACGGCGTAGCGGCCCCAGCTGATGCCCCCGGCGAACGTCGTCGGCTCGCCGAACGCCGTGCGGGTGAACCGCAGGTCGCCGCCCATGCCGAACCCGCTGAGGCCGGTGGCGTACATCGTGCCGCCCTGGTCGCCCTGGGCGCCGTCGTCGTAGATGTTCAGGACGTCGACCTGGTCGGCCTCCGTCGGCTGCTCGCGAATGCCGAACAGCGGGCCGTTCTGCTCGGTCGGGAGCATCACCGCCGGAGCGAAGGTGCGATCGCCGACCTGCGGGCCCCCGACGATCTCGACCGGGCCGCGGATGCCGTTGAGCAGGTGCGGCCGCTTGGCGAACGTCACGGTGCTCAGGGTCCCGACGGGCACGTCGTAGTACGGGTCGGCGACGACCGGCACGACGACCGGGATCCACCAGTCGGCGGCGGTGAAGGTCACCGTCGCCGCCCAGCGGACGACCGACGCACTCGTCGTCCCGGACCCCGTCCAGGGCAGGACCCCGGCTGTCGTGACGCGCAGGACGTCGACGCGGGTCGGGTCGCTGCCGAGCAGCTGCTGGATCTTCAGCAGCGGCCCGGTGCCGTTGAGCTGCAGCAGCTGGCCCTCGAGGAACCCGTCGTCGAGCCAGCTCGACCCGTCGGCCCGTCGGAGGGTCCCCGCGGCGGCGTCGTACACCACGCTGCCGGTCCAGAGGCCCGCGCCGGCCGTGCCGATCGCCTCGAGCGCGATCCGACCGCCGCTCGCGGCGACGTCGATGTCGGTCTGTCCGTCACCGTCGAGGATGACCTTGACGGGGTGCCCTGCCTCGGGCGCGGTCGTGAGGCGCGCGGTGTAGCTCGCGCCGGGCCCGGGGACGCTGCAGTCGGTCTGGTTGCCGTTCATGCCACAGCGGGTGACGACCATCCGGTCGGGCTTCTCGAGCAGCAGGCCGGGGGCCTTGTCGCCGACGACGGTCGCGTAGACGGTGACCTGCGGTGCTCCGGCGGTCGTCGTGGTCGGCAGGTACTCGCTGGCCGACGACGGCGCGATCGCGTGCTGGATCGCGACCTCGTGCGTGTCGAGGACGACGCCCAGGCCGACCCCACGGACGTCGACGAGGACCGGCGTCGTGGCGTCGGACGGCGTGAACGTCACCGCGTAGCGCCCGGGCGTCGTGCCCGTCGGGGCCTGGATCACCTGGAACCGCGGGTCGGTGCTCGCCAGCGACGCGGTCGCGGCCGAGAGCGTGATCGCGACCGTCACCGGTGCGGTCGGGACGCGGCCGAGGCTCAGCGCGTAGCGGTCGGTGATGCCGTGCGGTGCTGGCCCGGCGAGCACCGTCGTGCGGTCGTCGGGCGTGGCGCCGTCGCCAGCGAGCTGCGTGGTGACGATCGCCACCTGCTCGACGTCGCGCTTCAGGACGGTGACGTTGGAGACGGTCGCGTTGTCGAAGAACGGGTCGCCGCTGAGCACCGACGCCCCGATGACGTAGCGCCGGTCGGGGTTCGCGCGCTCGTCGTTGACCGCGCCGACCGTGACCGCCTGCCCGACGGCCCAGTTCGTCTCGTCGAAGACGAGCACGAGCGAGCGGCGCTTGACGTCGGCGGGGCTGCCGTTGACGTGGACGTGGTCGTAGAAGTCGGAGTCGGTGGTCGTCGTGCCGCGGGCCGGGGCGATCCCGCGGGCCACGAGGATCGAGTCGCCGATCCCGCCGCCGTCGAGGCCGGCCTGCTCGACGAGCGTCGTGCCCTGCGCGGACACGGTGACGTACACCTTCTCGCCCGGTCGCGGTGCCTGGGCCAACCGCACGGTGTACGACGCCGTCGTGCCGATCGGCGCGCCGTCCGTGGTCTCGGCGACCGTCGTCCCGAACGGTCCCTCCTCGATGACCACCGCGCCGACGGCGGCCTGCGCGACGTTGAGGTTGATGCCGTGCGTCGGGACCGCGGTGTAGTCGCGGTCGCTGGAGATGATCCGGTGGTTGATCGCGGCGCTGGACCCGCGGGTGTCCTGGGCGTACACCGCGCCGTTGACGTCGCCACCGACGTTGAACTGATCGGATCCGAGGCCACCGATCAGGCGCACCACCACGCCGGGCGCGGTCGAGAGCACGTCGATGGTGTCGTCGCCCTCCAGGCCGTTGACCTCGATGAGCTGGATGTTGCGGTAGCTCACGCCGGTGCCGACACCGAAGACGCCACGGTCGGTGACGACGATGTGGTCGGCGTACTCGGTGCCGCGGATCGCGAGCTTGTTGAAGCCGGCTCCGCCCTCGACCGCGACCGGCGCGGTCATGTTGTAGACGACCTGGTTGCTGCCGCCACCGGTCCGGACCTTCGTGTCGGCGGCGGTCGAGAACCCGCTCGTCAGGCGCGGCGTCGGCAGGCATCCGGGCGGCTGGATCGCCGAGCAGCCCTCGGGCAGGACGAGATCGCCGTCGGCGTCGACCTCGGCCAGCGCGAAGCCTTGGATGACGAAGAGGTTGTCGCCCAGGCCACCCTGGAGCGAGAGCTCGGCGTGGTTGGAGTAGACGGTGTACGTGTTGTTGCGTCCGCCCTGGGCGACCAGCGGCCTGCTGTTGCCGCGGCTGAGCCAGCCGCGGGTCGTCGCGACGGTGGCGAAGTCGAAGACGTCGGCCGGGGCGACGTTCCCCTGGCCGGGCTCGCCGTTGCGCTTCAGGCCGTAGATCTGGCCGATCTGGAAGGTCGTGTCGCCGGTGCCGCCGTCGAGCGTCGTGATCGCGCTGTTGTCGTCGACGGCGAAGTACGCGTTGCCGCCGGGGGCGTAGACGTTGAGCCGGCTGGTCGAGCTGTCGTAGTTGATCCGCTCCACCGCGACGGCGGTCGCGGTGACGACGCCGAGGGTCGGGTCGGGCGCGACCTCCTCGATCGACGCGTGCAGCAGGGCGACGAACGCCGGGCCCGCGGAGTACGGGTCGGCCGACACCGCGTCGCCGGTGTCGTCGCCGGTGCCGCGGTAGATGTCGGGGCGGGCGTGCGACTCGAACGGGATCGTCGTCGCGCTGCGCAGCAGGAAGATGTCGTTGACCGGGTACGGCAGGCCGGTGAGCGGGTTCGTGCCGCTCTGGTGGTTGTCGACGCCGTAGATGTTCAGCGTCTGCACGCCGGTGTCGGGCGCGCCGGTGCCGAGCACGTTGATGACGTAGTCGGCATCGATCTGCGACTGGCTGCCGGAGGTCTGGATCGTGACGGTGTTCGAGCCGGACTGTCCGTCGATCGTCACGGTGTTGCCGGAGGCGACGCCCTGCATCGTCGGCAGCCGGTTGACGATGAAGACGTCGTCGCCGTCGCCCTCGGGGGCGAACCGGTTGCGGTCGGCGTCCGACGCCTGCGGGTCGGTCGAGGACTCGGGGGTGGGCGTGCTGGAGCCGTAGAGCCGGGTGCGGCCGCCAAGCGCCACGTGGTCGAGCAGGAAGACGTCGTCGTGGCTGTTGCCGAAGACGAGGATGAGCGGCGCGGCGATCGAGCCCTCGAGCGTGATGATCGCGCCGGTCGTCGTCTGGTCGAGCGCGTCGCCGTAGATCGACACCTGCTCGGCCGCGATGAGCAGCGCCGTCGGCCACGTGTGGACGTGCCGGCCGGACTGGATGAGGATCCGGCCGGAGAACGCCCGCACCGTGGCGGGGGTCGACCCGACACCGATCAGGACGTCGCCGTCGACGGTCCGCAGCGTCAGGTCGCGCTGCGCCGCGATCGTGGCGTCGTCGCGGAGCTGGATCGTCTGGCCGGCGGAGGCCGTCAGGACCCGGCCGGCGGACACGGTCACCCGGTCGATGGCGACGATCGATCCGCTGGTGGCGGTGAGCGACACGTCGCCGAGCGTCGCGGTGATCGTCGTGGCGCGGCTGAGCAGGATGTCGGTGCCGGCGCCGATCGCGAGGTGGCGCGCGGCGGAGACGTCCGCGTCCTTGCCGATCTCGACGCGGCCACCGCCGGTGATCTCGAGGTCGCGGCCCGCGGTGGCGGTGACCCACTCGAGCAGGACGACGTCGCCGTCGGCGTGGAGGCCCAGGTCCTGGCCGGCGGTGAGGGTGGTGCGCAGCCCGGCCGTCAGGTCGCCGCCGACGTCCAGGCGCAGGTCCCGGCCGGCGTCGAAGGTGACGAACTGCAGCAGGGTCGCGTCGCCACCGACGGTGATCGTGATGTCGCGCCCGCCGACGAGGCCGACGTTCTCGACGGCGACGAGGTCTCCCCCGGCCGTGATCGTGATGTCGCGCACCGCGGCGGCGTCGACGTGCGAGCGCAGGTCGACGAGGCCGGTGGCGGTGCCGGTGAGGTCCCGACCGGCGCGCAGGACGACGGTGTCGCCGACGACGAGGTCGCCGTTCTGGGCGATGAGGGTGAGGTCGCCGTCGAGCGCCGTGAGGGCGGTGCCGTCGACGGCGTGGACGCTCAGGCCCGCGGTGACCGAGACGTCCGTGCGGGCGGTCCAGGAGCTGCCGGCCTCGAGGACGGCGTGCCCGCCGTCGGCCCGGGCGAGGATCGCCCCGGTCGCGGCGGTGACGTTGGCGCTCGTGGAGCGGATCGATCCGCCCTGGCCGTCGAGGCCCGCGATGATCGTGACGTCGCCGGGCCCGTCGGTGCCGCCCTGGCCGAGCACGAAGGCGCCGGCCCCGAGGACGACGTTGCCGCCGGCCTCGATCGTGACGGCGCCGTTGAGCGACCTGACGCTGCGGCCGGCGGTGATGTGGACGTCGTTGTCGTTGCCGGCCTCGATGCCGGACCCGATCGAGACCGGGCCGCCGGCGAGCACGTTGCGCAGCAGCGTGATCAGGCTGTTCGTCGCGCCGAGCCCGTTGAGCGTCTGGATGTCGACGGCACCGGCGGCGCTGATGCCGTCGACGTCGGTGCATGCACCGAGCGCGACGCAGTTGATGTCGACGGGGCCGACGTTGACGATCCAGACGCCCCCGGTGGTCGACGTGCCCTGGAGCGTGCCGGGGATCGCGTTGCCCAGCCCGGAGCCGGTCGTCAGCGGCCGGAACGCCCGGCCGATGTCACCCTTGGCGAAGAGCTTCGCCTTGCCGGAGGTGACGTTCGCATCGAGCGAGCCGGTCGGCAGGCCGTTGAGGATCGCGCCGTCGAGCGCGGAGATGAACGCGATGCTCGTCGTGCCGGTGGTCGACACCTTGGCGAGGTACAGGTCGCCGAACGGCTGGACGACGTACGTGTTGTCGAGCGTGCTGGCCGATGTCAGCGTGCCCGCGCCGGGCGTCGAGTACCGGGTCTGGATCTGCAGCTCGTTGCCGGGCTCACCGATCGCGCCGAGGGTGGCGATGAGCGTGATCGAGTTGCCGATCACGGCGACGTCGTGGAGGGCCACGGGCACCGGCGGCGCGGTCGCGAACACGGTGTCGTCGGCGCCGACGTGGCGGATCGACGCGGCCTGCAGCGTCACGTCGCCGGTGCTCGACATGACCCGCCGCAGGTCGAGAGGAGCGGCGTTTCCGGCGAGGTTCGTGGCGGTGATCCAGATGCTGCCGGCGGCGCGGGCGTCGACGGTGCCCCCGCCGGTGGTGAGGATCTCCAGCGCGTTGCCCGACGCGCCGATCGTGCCGTCGGCGTGCAGCTCGATCACCGGCGCGTAGAGCTTCGTGAACGCCGTGCCGAGCGCGTCGAGGATCGACCCGTCGGCCTCCAGGTGAATCGTTCCGCGCTCGCTGTAGACCGACTCGATCCGCAGGTCGCCGGCCAGGCCGTCGGTGCGCCGGTTGTGGATGTGGACGTCGTCCTGCGCACGGGCGGTCAGCGTGCCGTCGACCGCCCCGTCGACGAAGTCGGTGTAGAACGGCGCGACGACGCTGCCGATCCGGCCGCTGCCGGCCTCGAGCACGAGGTCGCCGGTGCAGGCGTTGACGCGCACGCCCGCGGCACCGCAGCCGACCGGCGGGGTGCTGCCTGCAGAGGCGTTGTAGATCGAGCCCTTGGTCTTGAGATGGACGCGGCCGGGCGCGTCGACGGTGCCGACGTTGAGGTCCAGCGGCGAGGCGATCAGGACGTTGCCGCCCGCCTTGGCGTCCAGGGTGCCGAGCGCCTCGATGAACATCGGCTTGACCTTCGCGACCGCGATGTGGGTCAGCACCGGGGCGCGGCCGCGGGTGATCCGCAGCTCACCGGCGTACATCTGGTCGATGAGGATCGCGTTCTGCGCGAGCGTCAGCGTGCGGCCGTCGACGGCGACGATCGTGTACGGCGTGAACGCGGCGGTGTCGTTGAGGCCGGTGCCGGAGATCCGGATGAGGTCCCCTGCGACGAACCCGGCCGCCCCGAAGTCGAAGTCCGCCGACACGATCCGGTCGCCGAGCCGGCCCGCCGGTCCGACCCCGCGGTTGACGAACGTCGCACCGACGATCGCCGTCTCGTCGTCGACGGCGACGAACGTCGGGTCGACGACGATCGGGCGGATGCGGATGCCGGTCGTCGGCCCGGTGGTCGTCAGGTCGTCACCGTCGGCGAGCACGATGGCGTTGCCGACGATCTGGGCGATCGTGTAGTACGACACGCCGCTGCTGCCGGCCGATCCGGTCGCGTTGGGGGTGTTGCCCAGGACCGCGATCGTGTCGCCGACCGCGAGTGCGCCCCAGCCGGTGCCGGACTCGTCGACGATCATCGCGCCGGTCGTGCCGTCGGCGGCGCGGAACGACGCGGTGAGGGTGATCGTCGGGTCGACGAGCGCGGTCACCGACACCTCGACGCCGAGCTGGGTGACGAGCTGCGGGGCACCGGTGAGCGTGATCGTGTCGCCGACGACCGCCGCGACGGTGTACGTCGCGGCACCGCTCGGTGCGCCGGCGGTGACGCCCATGACCCGGATGACGTCGCCGGCGGCGATGCCCTGCCAGGAGGCGCCGTTGCTGCGGCGGATCGTGCCGGCGCCGGCGTCGATGTCGACCTGTCCGGAGGTGCCGAATCCGCCGACGTACTGCAGGTCGGCGCGCTCTGCCGAGCCGAGGATGACGTTCTCCTCCGGCGAGAACGGTGCCCCGTCGAGGACGATGAGCTCCTCGCCGGCGCTGCGGCCGACCGAGCCGTTGAGGCCCTCGGCGATGAGCGTCACGTTGCGTGCCGAGATGACGGTGTCGCCCATGAGCGCCAGCGTGCTCGTCACCGGCTTGAGCAGTCCGGCGCCGAGGAGGTTCTGCAGCTGCTCGGGGGTCCAGACCTTGACGCCCGCGGCGAGGAACCGCTCCTCCTCCTCGGAGAGGCGGTAGGAGAACGCCGGGTCGTACCGGAAGGCGATCCCGGTCCCCGGGGCGAGGTCGTCGGCGAGGACGACCTCGTCGGCGGCGGTGCGGGCGAGGATCGTCGTCGTGGTGCCGCCGATCCGGATCTCGCCGCCGGCGTCCTCGCGGACGAAGCCGGTCGACGCGGAGCGCAGGACGGTGGCGGCCGCGACGACCCCGTCGCCGTACGCGATGTCGTCGTAGGTGAAGGCGACCGGGCCGACCGGGGCGATGGTCGCGGCGAGCTTGACCGTCCGCTCCGAGACGATCGCGGCGATCGTCGTGGCGACGCCGCCGACGGTGATCGCCCGGCCGACGTCGGACGGGCCGAACGTCCGCTGGTTCGTCGTGAGGGTCGTGATCGTCGCGACGACGCCGTCGAGGATGCTGGGCCGGTACTCGATGGCCACGCCGGTCGCATCCGGCAGCACCGCGGCGAGCGTCACCTCGTGGTCGTTCTCGACGGAGACGATCGTCGTCGTGACGCCGCCGACGGTGATCGCCTGGCCGACGTCGGTCGGGGCGAAGGTCGTAGCGGTGCTCGTCAGGCGCGCTCCGGCGACGTCGACGGTGCCGTCGCCGTGC
>JBFWKS010000178.1:0-8540 GCA_050252545.1 Solirubrobacteraceae bacterium | reverse complement strand
GCCGAGTTGATGCACCAGCGCTGACCGCCGGGGCCGGGCCCGTCGGGGAAGACGTGTCCCAGGTGGCCGCCGCAGCGAGCGCACTTGCACTCGACGCGGACCATGCCGTGCGAGCGGTCCTCGACGAGGGTGACGGCGTCGGCCACGACCGGGTCGGTGAAGCTCGGCCAGCCGGTGCCGGAGTCGAACTTCGTGTCGCTGGCGAAGAGCTCCGCCCCGCAGGCCGCGCAGCGATACGTGCCGTCGTCCTTGGTGTCCCAGTACTTGCCGGTGAACGCCGGCTCGGTCCCGCACTGGCGCAACACGGCGTACTGCTCGGGCGTGAGCTCCTGCTGCCACTGCTCGTCGGGCTTGGTGGTGGTGTCGGGGGTGGTCTGGTCGGACACGTCGCGCTCCTCGGTCGTGGGGACCGGGCCGGGCGGCTCGCGCCGGGCACCGGGCTCCCCGGGTGCCTCTGCGGACGCGCCGTGCTCGACGCGCCCTCGGGTCTCCATCGTCGCAGGTCGACGGACCCGGTCCGGAGGAGGACGGGCCCGCACGACGGGCCCGCACGACGGGCCCGACCCCGACCCGGGCCGCCCGACCGGTCGCCCCGGCCGCCCGACGGAGTGGCGTCACGGGATCCGTCGGCCCACCCCGGTACCTTGGTCGTGGTTCGCCGACCCGGAATCCGCCCCGCGGGGCCTCGGTCGACGCCCGTCGTCCCGACCCCGGTGAGGTTCGCTCCGTGCCCGACAGCAGTCCGACCAAGTTCGTGTTCGTCACCGGGGGCGTCGTCTCGTCCCTGGGCAAGGGCATCGCCGCCGCCTCGATCGGCCGCCTGCTCGTCGGTCGGGGCCTCACCGTCGGTCTGCAGAAGCTCGACCCGTACATCAACGTCGACCCGGGCACGATGTCGCCGTACCAGCACGGCGAGGTGTTCGTCACCGAGGACGGGGCCGAGACCGACCTCGATCTGGGCCACTACGAGCGGTTCACCAACACGAACACCTCCAAGGCGTCCAACGTCACCACGGGTGGCATCTACGACACGGTCATCCGTCGCGAGCGGCGTGGCGACTACCTCGGCGGCACGGTGCAGGTGGTGCCCCACATCACCAACGAGATCAAGCACCGCATCAAGCTCGTGGCCGAGACGCGCGACGTCGACGTCGCGATCATCGAGATCGGCGGCACGGTCGGCGACATCGAGTCGCTGCCGTTCCTCGAGGCGATCCGCCAGTTCCCCGCCGACGTCGGCCGGCGCAACTGCATGTACGTGCATCTGACGCTGGTGCCCTACATCAAGCACGCCGGCGAGCTGAAGACCAAGCCCACCCAGCACTCGGTGAACGAGCTGCGCCGCATCGGCCTGCAGCCCGACATGCTCATCTGCCGGTCCGAGGCGGTCCTCAGCCGCGACATCCGCTCGAAGATCGCGCGGTCGACGGCGCTGCCGGACGACATGGTCATCTCGGGCAAGGACGTCGGTGACGTCTACGAGATCCCGCTCTGGTACCGCGAGGAGTCGGTGGACCAGCGGGTGCTGGAGCACTTCGGCCTGGAGGCGCCGCCGGCCGACATCAGCGACTGGGAGCAGGTCGTGCGCCTGACGCGTGCCGCCCGCAGCCCGGTCCGGATCGGCCTCGTCGGCAAGTACGTCAAGCTCGAGGACGCGTACAAGTCGGTGGCCGAGGCGCTCAAGCACGCCGGGGTGCGCGACGGCGCCCGGGTCGAGATCGACTGGGTCGACAGCGAGCACCTGGAGAACGAGCAGGTCGCGGTGGACCGGCTGTCGGGCCTCGACGGGATCCTCGTGCCCGGCGGGTTCGGCGGTCGCGGGATCGAGGGCAAGATCCTGGCCTGCAAGGTCGCGCGGGAGCGCGGCATCCCGTTCCTGGGCATCTGCCTGGGCATGCAGATGGCGGTGGCCGACTTCGCCCGCCACGTCGCGGGCATGCCGGGCGCCAACTCCACCGAGTTCGATCCCGAGACGGAGTGGCCGGTGATCGACCTGCTGCCGGAGCAGAAGGAGGTCCGCGACCTGGGTGGCACGATGCGCCTGGGCGCCGATCCGGTGACGCTGCAGCCCGGCACCCGGATCCGCGAGCTCTACGGTGAGGAGACCGTCTACGAGCGCCACCGCCACCGCTACGAGGTGTCGATCACGTTGCGCCGCAAGCTCGAGACGGCGGGCCTCGTCGTCGGTGGCACCTCGCCCGACGGTCGGCTGGTCGAGGCGATCGAGATCCCCGCCCATCCGTTCTTCGTCGCGATGCAGGCCCACCCGGAGTTCAAGAGCCGGCCCGAGCGGCCCTCGCCGATCTTCCGCGGGTTCGTCGACGCCGCCCACCGCCGCGCGCTGGACCGGCGGGGCGAGGAGGCGACCGATGGCGCCCCGGGCGACACGGGCGCCGAGTCCGCGGCCGGGACGTCCACCAACGGCGCCTCCGCCGGGTCCGGCGTCCGGTGAGCACGCCCGAGGACCGCCGGTTCGAGCGGACCGGTGGCGAGGTCCTCTACGACGGGCGGATCGTCCACCTGGTCGAGGACACCTTCCGGTTCGCCGACGGCAACGAGGTCCGGCGCGAGATCGTCCGCACGACCGGGGCGGTCGGCGTGCTGGTGCACGACGGCACCGACCTGTGGCTCACCCGCCAACCGCGCGAGGCGATCGGCGAGCCCGACAGCCTGGAGATCCCCGCCGGGCGCCTGGACAAGCCAGGGGAGGACCCGGTCGACTGCGCCCGTCGCGAGCTGACCGAGGAGATCGGCCACGCCGCCGACTCCTGGCAGCCGATGACGACGTACAACCCGTCGGTCGGGATCCTCGACGAGACCGTCCACCTGTTCGCCGCCTGGGATCTGCGCACGGAGTGGAACGACAGCGGCGAGGACGAGCGGATCGAGGTCGTCCGCTGGCCACTCGACGACCTGGACGGTGCGATCGCGGCCACCACCGACGGCAAGACGAAGATCGCGCTGTTGTGGGCCAAGGCCTACGGTGTGCCCGGACGCTCATGATCGATCCCGGACGCCGATGACCGAACGCGGACGCGCATGACCGATCTCGACCCTGGACCCGGACGCTGCATCGTCTGCGGCGAGGACCCGCCGAGCGGGACGTTGTTCGCCCGCGACGGCCATCGGATGGTGCGCTGCCCGCGGTGCCGTCTGGTCTACCAGCACCCCCAGCCGTCCGACGAGACGCTCGACGCCACGTACTACCACGACCCGGCCTGGACCGAGGAGCTGGCCGGCAACATCCGCGAGCTCACCGTCCAGCGGGCCCGCGAGCAGCTCCTGCGGATCCGTGACCACGGTGTGCCCGCGTCGGGCCGGGTGCTCGACGTCGGCTGCTCCGACGGGTCGTGGTTGGAGGTCGTCGGCCAGTACGGCGCCCAGGCCACCGGGGTGGAGATCGGCGAGACGACCGCCGCCGCCGCCCGTGAGCGCGGGTTCGACGTCCACACCGGCACCCTCGACGACGCGGTGCCCGCGTTGGAGGGCACGTCGTTCGACCTGGTCACGTTCTGGGACGTGCTCGAGCATCTGCGCGACCCGCGGCACGAGATCGGCGTCGCCCGTGACCTGCTCCGGCCCGGTGGCCACATCGCCGCGTCGATGCCCAACGTCGAGGGCTGGTATCCGCGGGCCTCGCGACGGCTGCTCGCCGGCCGGACCGGGGTGTGGGAGTACCCGGAGCTGCCGGTCCACCTGTACGACTTCTCACCGCGGACGATCACCGGCGTGCTGGAGGCGGCGGGCTTCGTCGACGTGCGGGTCCGCACGTACGCGACCCCGTGGTGGTACTACCGCTGGACGAGCCTATCGCTGGACACCATCGGGCGCGACCGGCGCGGCAAGGCGATCCGGATCGCGTTCGAGCTGCTGCACCTGCCGCTCTATCCGCTCGCGCGATGGGCGGGACGCGAGAACTCGCTGTTCGTCACCGCGCGGCGGCCCTGACGCGCGGGTCGGGCAGCGCTATCGCGCGCGGGCGATCTCGTCTCGACGGCCGGTGGGCCCTGAGCGGCGACGCCGTGACTGCCATCGGGGACGCGGCGGCGGAATTCGTCGTGAGCTCCATCCTCCCGGCGGTAGACTCGCCGGCACGGCGGGCGGTCACCGCTCGCGCCCAACCCGGCAAGACGGAATCCCGATGCACGCGACCGGGCCGCGACGGCGGCACCTGACGACGACTGGCCGCTCATGGCGCTGACCGTGCTCGGCCGGCCTCCGGCGCGGATCCTACGCACGGTCACCGACCCGGCCCACCGGCACGGCCTGACCGGCGGCCGCAGGGCCTACGTGGAGCCCGCGCGTGCCCTCGGGCGCTACGTCACCGCGCGAGGGAGTTACCCGTGGACCGCCGAGGTCCGAACGCCGCTCGGCGTCCAGCGCGTCACCTGCCGGAGCTGGCACGACATGGTCACCGTGCACGAGGTCTTTGCGCGGGGGGACTACGACATCCCGGGCCGCACGGCGCCGCGGACGGTGCTCGACTGCGGTGCCAACATGGGGATCGTCGCGTTGTGGGCCCTCACCGCCCGTGCGGATGCCGAGGTGCTCTGCGTCGAGCCCGTCGCCGACAACCTCGACGCCCTGCGCAGCACGCTTTCCGGGTTCGAGGATCGGTACACCCTGAGCCCGACCGCGGTCAGCACCTTCGACGGGACGGTGTCCTTTGGGACCGAGCCGACGGGCCGGTACGGCGGCATCGGTCTGGACCTCGAGGGCACGGTCGAGGTGCCCTGCCGCTCGATCCTGGGGCTCGTCGACGAGTGCCTGGAGCGCTGGGGGACGATCGACCTGCTCAAGCTCGACATCGAGGGCATGGAGTTCGACGTCCTGCGCGCGCTTGACGAGCCACGACTGGCCCGGATCGACTCGATCGCGCTGGAGGACGGGGGAGACCTGCCCGCCGACATGGAGCTTCCGGGGTTCCGGCGCTCGCGGCACCTGATCATCCATCACCTCGCGCGGGCCGAGGTGCCCGGCTCCGTCTGATCGCCCGCTGCGGGTGTCGGCCCACGCCGGTGTGCCGACGATCGGGATCCGCCGGGCGGCGCAGGGGCCGCCGCGAGGCGCCGCCCGGCATGGTCCGGACCTCGCGGCGCCGGTCCGCGTCAGCTCTCGAGGTGGCGCATCACGGCCGTCGCGGTACGCGTCAGGCCGTCCTCGCTGCGGACGAGGTCGCCGAGTGCGGCGGCACGACGCTGCAACTCGGGGTCGTCCAGCCGCCGGAGTGCTGCGACCAGCCGGTCGGCGGTGAGCGTCGCCTGCGGCAGGGGCCCCAGCCCGACGCCCCGGCGGACGAGCACGGTGCCCCAGAACCGCTGGTCGAACACGAACGGCACGACGATCGTCGGCACCCCGGCACGCACACCGGCCGCGACGGTGCCGGCACCGCCGTGGTGCACGACCCCGGCGGTGCGGGGCAGCAGCAGGCGGTGGTCGACCTCGCCGACGGCGAAGACGTCGTCGCCGTCCGCGTCGGCGTCCAACCCGCCCCATCCGGTGCCCAGGACGACACGGCGCCCGGCGCGCCGTGTGGCGTCGAGCACCAGCCGCGTCATGCGCGCCGGGTCGGCGCTCATGCTGCCGAACCCGACGTACACGGGAGGCGGTCCGGCGTCGACGAACGCCTCCAGGTCGGCGGGGAGGGTTGTGCCGTCGTCCGGGGGAGTGGTCAGCCACCCCGTGACCTCGAGGTGCGCCGGCCAGTCGCGTGGCCGGGGCAACAGGTGCGGGCTGAACGTGTGCACCAGGGGGACAGGCGGCCAGGCGGAGGAGCCACGCCGCCACGGCCACGGGACGGACGGCAGCCCGTGGGCGCGACGGGTGCGCGGACGCAGAGGCTCGGAGAACGGCTCGGCCAGCACCCGCTGGGCCAGCAACGACGACACCGGATTGCCGATCGGGCCGAGCCGCAGCCCGGCACCGAGCACCGGGTGCGAGAACGCCTTGGTGGGGTGCAGCGGGGTGGGGGAGATCGCCACTGCGGGCAGTCCGGCCTCGGTCGCCGCGGCGTGGGCCGGGATCGCGGTGAGGCTGAACACCACGGCATCTCGATCCGCGATGGCTCCGGCGTACACCTCGGGTCCGGCGTGCTGCAGCAGCGACCCGAATCCCTCGCGCATCAGCCGGGCGTGGGCGATCGGGCGTGAACGGCGCACGTCACCCAGCGCCTCGCCGTGGGCGGCGAACATCTCCTGCGGGTCGCCGGGGATGGGGCGGAACGTCAGACCGGCGTGCTCGACATCGCTGCGGAACCGGTCGTGCGTCGCCACGCGCACGTCGTGCCCCCGTGCCGCCAGGGCACCGGCCAGGTGAACCATCGGGGACACGTCGCCGCGGGTACCGGTCGTCACGATCGCCAAGCGCATCGCCGCCGATCATAGGGTCGTCGGCGGCCACCACGGGTGAGCCCGCGACCGGCCGCACGCCGGGTGTCGGGTGACCGGCCACCGGCTCACCCCATGGAGTGCCGTGCGGCCCGGTACGGTTCGCCGCATGTCCGCCGCCCCGTCATCCCGACCGACCGTGGGTCGGATCGCCCGTCGACTCGTCGTCCGGACCTTGTCGGCACCGCTGGAGGGGGGCGAGGTCGAGCTGCGGATGCGCGTGGCGATGGTCCTCGCGTCCGACCGCGTGCGCGAGCGGGTGCGGTTCGCACTCAACGAGCTGCTGTGGCGCCGCGGCGTTCGCGCCTACACGTTGCGGGGATCGGGACGAACGATCGTGTTGCGCCATCCGATGTCGGACGCGTGGGTGGTCCATGAGGTGCTGGAGCGCCACGCCTACGCACCGCCGCCCGAGGTCAGGGCGGCCCTGGCGGGCCTGGGTCGTCCTCCACGGGTCGCCGACCTGGGCGCCCACATCGGCACCACGACGCTGGAGTTGCTCGATGCGTGGCCTGATGCGTCGATCGTCGCGGTCGAGCCCAACCCCGACAACGCCGCGCTGCTGCGACGGATGATCACCCGCAACGGCCTGGGCGATCGCGTCCGGATCGAGCAGGTCGCCGCCGGAACGGCGGAGGGCGAGATCGAGATGACCGGTTTCTCGATCCTGTCGCACGTCGTGCGGGACGAGTTCGAGACCACCGACCTGTGGCCCTGGGTCGAGAAGGCCGCCGGGGGACCGCCGCCGACCCACCGCGTCCGGGTCGTCGACGCGTTCGATCTGCTGCGCGACGTCGACGTGCTCAAGCTTGATATCGAGGGGGCCGAGTGGGCGATCCTCGACGATCCGCGGATGGCCGACCTGCCGGCCCGGGCGATCGTGCTGGAGTTCCACTGGCAGTCGGCGCCGGGGCCGGACGCCTCGGTCGAGGTCGTGCGGGCGCTCTCGGCCGCCGGCTACACCGTCGGCGAGCCGTTCGACGAGCACGACGGTGTCGGCATGGTCTGGGCCTGGCGTCCGCCGCGCGACTGACCGGTTCCCGCCGGGAGGCCCGCCGACCGGCCCCGCTCATTCGCCGTCGTCGGCGATCAGGCGACGCTCGAGGAAGTCGGTCATCTTCGCGATGATCTTCGCCGTCGTCTCGGGGGCGGTGACCTTGGGGTCCAGCGGATCGTGGCCGCCGTCGTAGCGGACGCTGCTGGCGGTCGGGCCGGCGGCATCGCGGAGCTTGTCCGCGGCGGCGACGGTCGTCAGCGGATCGAACCGGCCGTTGATGAGCATGATCGCCCGCGGCGGGATCCGGGCGACCCAGCGGGCCGGATCGAACGGATCGAGGATGCGGATCGCATCCTCCAGCCGGCGCTTGGACTGATGGATGTCGGGCAGCAGGAACCCGCCACCCCCGGACAGGATGGTCCGCCAGTCGCCGCCGGTCACGACGAGGATCGTCGCCCGGATGCGCGGGTCGGACCCGGCCAGCAGCGCCGAGTACAGGCCGCCCTGGCTGATGCCGATCGCCCCGAACCGGTCGGGCAGGCACTCCGACCGCGTCTGCAGCACGTCGAGCCCGCGGCGCAGGTCGACCGTGGTGCGCTGCAGCGAGTCGGCGATCCGCTGCGGGTCGCGAACGGTGCGCCTTTCGGTTCCGCGGCGCTTGGAGCGCGTCTTGCCGGCGTTGCGCGGGTCGATGGTGAAGGTCGCCATGCCGAGCTGGGCGAACGCATCGCCGTACGCGATGGCGTCCTCCTTCGACAGGCCGAACCCGCCCTGGAAGACGACGCACGGGAACGGCGCCGACCCGACCTTCGGCACCCCGAGCAGCGCGGGGACCCGCTCGCCGTCGGCGCCGTCGTAGGAGATCTCGCGGGCGCGGATCGCCGGCGCCTTGGAACCCAGGTCCTCGAGCTTGCCGTCCTTGACCTTCAGCGGTACCGCCCGGTCGTAGTCCAGGGGACCGCTACCGGTGAGCTGCGGTGTCCGCGGGCCCGACGGGCCGTCGTCACCGCCGATCAGGACGAGGGCGAGGACGGCCACGACGACGAACGCCGCAACCCCCCCCAGCAGTGCGCGCCACAAGCTCCGACGCATCCTACGACAGGGGAAGCCGGCACGAGGGCGGTGCCGGGTGGTCGCTCCTGCCGAACGGCCGGGCC
>JBFWKS010000177.1:0-8636 GCA_050252545.1 Solirubrobacteraceae bacterium | reverse complement strand
TCGGTCGAGCCGGGCGGCACCCCACACGCCCACGATCCCACCTGCCAGCCCGCCATGTCAAGTTCTGCCCGGAGGACGCGCGCCCGACGCCCGGCGCCGGGCGTCGGCCCTCCCCAGGGGCCCGTTGGCGATCGTTCGCACGACGCGAACGATCGCCAAGCGCCCCCGGCGGCCGACCCACGGATCCTGCCTCCGGTCGCGGATCGGGTGCCTGCCACGGCCCGGGCGCGGTCGTGGATCGTCCGCGCCGCCTGGACGGTCGCCGAGCGGTGCCGGACCGGGGGATTCCCGCGCCGGACCCGGGGGTGTCACGATGATCCCGTGGCGAGCGTGGGCCGGACCTTCAAGGGGCAGAGCGCGGAGGAGCGCCGCGCCGCTCGCCGTCGCCGGCTCCTGGACGCGGCGCTGGACCTGATCGGGACCGAGGGGTGGACGGCGGCGACGATGACCGCGATCTGCAGCCACGCCGGGCTCACCGAGCGGTACTTCTACGAGAGCTTCCGCGACCGGGACGCGCTGTACGTGGCGCTCATCGACGAGATCGCCGACGAGACGGAGCGGGCGGTGCTCGCCGCGATCGTCGCGAACGCGGAAGCGGGGGAGGAGGCACGGATGCGGGCGGTCGTGGCCGCCCTGCTGCGGGTGTTGCTCGACGATCCACGCAAGGGTCGGGCCGCAATGCTCGAGGGGCTCGGAAGCGCGCCGCTCCAGCGTCGGCGACGGGCGATCCTGCGATCGTTCGAGGCACTCGTCGTCGAACGGATCGGCCAGTTCGTCGGGTCGGGCGAGCGCGTGCCCGCCGACGAGGTCGGCCTGGTCGCCGTGTCGGTCGTCGGCGCGGTCGACGAGCTCCTCACCCGTCGCCTGGAGGGCACGCTCGACGTCGGCGACGACCGCTTCGTCGACCACGTCGTGCGGATGTCGCAGGGGATCGCGCTCGCCGCACGCGCGACCGAGGCGGACCGCCCCGGCCAGGGCATCTGACCGAACGACCTCCTGGCGCCTACGGCCGGCCCGCTGCCCTCGAGGGGCGTCGGCGCCGACGTCGGGTGGCGTCCGAACCGGCTGCCGGACCGGCGTTCCGGCGACGCCGACGCGGGTCAGGATGCGGCCGCGCGCCGCGCACGTCAGAATCACCGCACGATGCGTTCGATCCGGATGTACTCCCTCGTCACGGCGTCGCTGCTCGCGCTCGGCGCGGCCGGCTGCGGCGACTTCGAGAAGGACGCGCCAGACACGGCCGTCCGCGACTTCCTCTCGCAGGCCGTCGGCACCGGCAACGGACAGCGGGCATGCGACTACCTGACGGCCGAGGGCCAGAAGGCCGTCGCCGGTGCCGGGGCGGAGAACGCCGCCGATGCGGCGGCCGGGTGCCGCCTGGGCATGGAGCGCTCGCGCCTCACCGAGGACGGCGAGGACATCCTGGACCTCGCCGGCGTCAAGGACCTGGACTACGAGGCCGAGGTCGACGGTCACGAGGCGACCGTCACCGTCACCGGTGAGGGCATGGAGCCGCTGCGGTTCCGCCTGCGTCACGACGAGGGGCTCGGCAACCTGTACGAGCCGAAGACGCCGTGGCGGATCGAGGCGGGCGCCGAGACGCTGGTGCGCGCCGCGTCGTGACCGGGGGGCCGCGGCCTGCCGCGGTGATCTTCGACAACGACGGCACGTTCCTGGAGACCGACGGCGCCTGGACGCGGGCGGAGCAGACGCTCTTCGCCCGGCGCGGGCGCGTGTTCGGGGAGGAGCACCGTCATGGGCTGCTCGGGTCGAGCTTCGAGATGGCGGCGCTCCACCTGGAGCGCTTCCTCGGCCAGCCCGGGGACGGCGGCGCGCTGATGGCCGAGCTCGTCGAGCTCGTCTACGCCGAGATCGATCGCGACGTTCCGGTGATGCCCGGGGCCGACGCGCTCGTCGACGGGCTGCGCCACGCCGACATCCCGATCGCGATGGCCACCAACGCCGGCCGGGCGTTCGCGCTCAAGGCGCTGCGGCGCGCCGGACACGGCGACACGTTCGGCGTCCTCGTGAGCGCCGAGGACGTCGCGGCGGCCAAGCCGGCGCCCGACCCGTTCCTCGCCGCCGCGGCCGCGCTCGGCGTCGCGCCGCGGGGCTGCGTCGCCATCGAGGACAGCCCGACCGGCGTCGCCGCGGGCCGCGCGGCCGGGATGACCGTGCTGGGCGTCACCGCCCAGCCGGGTGTCGTGCTGGACGAGGCGCACCACGTGCACCGTACGCTCGAGGATCCCGCGCTCTGGGCGCGGTTGGGCCTGGCGCCGCCGCGGGCCTGACGGCCCGCTGGTCCTAGTCGCCGAAGAGGTTCAGCAGCGAGATGAAGATGTTCACGATGCCGACGAAGATGCCGGTCGCGATCCAGATCACGTCGTGCTCCGACGCGTGGCGGCGCAGCACGTTGAAGTAGACGACGATCGCAACCGCCGAGGCGCCGCCGATCGCGAGGCTCAGGACGTCGCCGCCGACGCCGCCGACGCCACCGAAGATCAGCGTGCCCCAACTGATCGCGACCGCGACGAGCAGCACGATCGAGACCGGCTTCATCCAGCTCGCCAGGTCCTTGGCGACCAGGGTGCCGCCGGCGCCGGCGGCGACGACGACCAGGGCGGTCGTGCCGGCGGCCTTCGTGACGGCGTCCGGATCGACGCTCGCGTAGTAGGACAGCGCGGGGCCGAGGCCCAGGCCGATGAGCAGTGCGACGCCGAAGAGGATCGCCATGCCCAGGCCGCCACGACGCAGCGCCGGGACGAAGTTCTGGGCCAGCAGGACCACGAACGCGGCGATCGTGCATCCCGTGGCGGTGCCCTGGGCGAGCGGCTCGGCATCGCCGGCGCCACCACCGACGTAGGACCCGAGGACGAGGAACCCGATCGCCACGGCGACCAGGAACATCGTCTGGCTGAGCAGGGCCCCGTACGACGCACGCGCGGCGGAGGGGGCGGCGGGGTAGGCGTAGCTGTTCTCCGGCATGGTGTGGACGGGGTGGTCGAGGGCGTGGATGCGGCCCCGTCGTGCGAGGAAGGGTAGAGCACACCGGAGCGGACCTGGCGCGTTGGCGGTCGTTCGGCGGTCGGTGGCGCCGGACGCCCGGAGGGGGGCCCGCTGGACGTCGGACGCCGGTCGACGCCGTTCGGTCGGCACGCGTCGGGGCGATCCCCCGGCCGGACGTTCGTGCTCGTCGGCGGGTGGCGTTCGCGCTCGCGCCCGGGCGGGTCACCCCAGGTACGGATCCTGATCTACCCTTGCCCGGTGCCGGTGGCCACCTCTCCGCCCGCGTCGGCCGGCGTCGTGACGCCGCTGGCGGGGGTCTCCGAGTTCTTCGATGCGGTCGGGGACTTCTTCGCGAGCCTGGCCCAGGTCGACTTCGTCTCGCTCGTCATCGGGCTGAGCTGCTTCATCGGCTATCTGACGATCCGCTCCCGCGGCTACTTCAACGTCATCCGCGCGGCGTACCCGACCGTGACGGTCCAGTGGCGGCGGATCTGGGGCGCGTACATCGCCGCCTACGGGTTCAACAACGTCATCCCCGCCCGCGGTGGCGACGTGATGAAGGTCTTCCTCGTCAAGTCGTCGGTGCCGCGATCGACGTACCCGGCGATCACCGCGACGATGTTCGTCGAGGCGGTCTTCGACCTGACGATCGCCATCCCGATCCTCATCTTCGCGTTCACGCAGGGGGTGTTCCCCAAGCCTCCGGACTTCGCCAACCTCGGCGCGTTCGACCTGTCGTTCGTCTTCGCCAACCTGCCCGCGACGTTCTTCGTCGTGACGCTCCTGGCCTTCGGGTCGCTCTTCGCGTTCGCGGCGCTGTCGGACCGCGCGCGACGGTTCTGGATCCGGGTCCGGCAGGGGCTCGTGATCCTGCGCGACCGCCGGCGGTTCTTCCGCGAGGTCTGGCTCGTGCTCTTCGCCGGGTACCTCCTGCGCCTGGCTGCGTTCTGGTTCCTGCTCGAGGCGTTCGGCGTCGGCGGGTCGGTGCGCAACGTGCTGCTCGTCCACGGCATCAACGCCGTCGCCGCGCTCATGCCGTTCACCCCGGGCGGCGCCGGCGTGCAGCAGGCGTTCATGGTCAAGGTGTTCGGCGGCAGCGCCGCCGTCGCCGCCTACTCCGTCGGTCAGCAGCTGGCGATCGCCGTGACCTGCCTGGCGATCGGCTTCCTCGCGCTGTTCAAGATCTTCGGGTTCCGCTCCTTCAGGGAGGCGATCGCCGCCGGCAAGGAGCACCGCGAGACCGAGGACGGCCCACCGGACGGCGACGAGGGCGGACCGCGCCCCGGGCCGGACGTCCCGCGCACCGCAGGGTGACGGCAGGGCCCGGCGGGGTGACGCCGCGCACCGCGAGGTGACGACGCGTATCGCAGGGTGACGGCGGGTCCGCCCCGGCCGGGAGCCGACCCGCCCCGCGACGGCGGCCGGGTCGCGGCCTAGCCCAGGCCCTGGCGCGCCTCGCGCACCAGGGTGACGGCCTCGGGGAAGACGACGGCCATCACCTGGCGGATCTGCTTGGCCTGCGCCTCGGCGTCCCCCTGCAGGTTGACGCGGCCGATGGCCGCGACCGTCATCTGGACCGCCAGACCGATCGCGTTGTCCGCCCAGGCCAGCTTCTGCTGGCCCTGCATCTGCTCGGCGAACTCCATCATCTTGCGCTGCAGGTCGTCGGGGTCGCCGAACAGTCCGCCAAAGCCTTCCATGGGCCGATCGTAGCGATTGGCCGCCCGGGACCCCAACCACTCAGTGGTGCGACGGCGCGTCGGACGTTCCGGAGACGGGCCGACGCGCCACGAGCGCCATGGTGCCGCCCCGGCCGACGAGGCCGCCGATCGCCTCGACCACCATCGCGACCGGCACCAGCGGCAGCGCGAGCACCGTCACGAGCAGCGCGGCGGGGCGCGGGCGCTCGGACCGCTTGAGCACGTAGTAGAGGTGCGACGTCGTGCCGCTCACACGGTTGACGGCCGACTGCCACATGCCGAACGGGTTGTGCTCCAGCAGCACCTGGTGCACGGCGACCGTCTCCAGGCCCGCGGCCGCGACGGCACGGCGCAGACCCGCGGGCGTGAAGTGCGTGCGGTGACGGGGCACGTCGGCGTGGAACCACCGCTCCCCGCCGATCCGGGCCTGCCACGAGCGGCGGTTGGGCACCCCGACGACGAGCACCCCGCCCGGTCGCAACCACCCGCCGACCCGGCGGAGCGTCGCGACCGGATGGTCGACGTGCTCCAGGACGTGCCACAGCGTCGCGGCGTCGACGCTCGCCGGCTCGACGTCGGCGTCATCGATCGTCGCGCGCGTGAGTGCCACGCCGTAGACGTCGCGGGCGGCGTCGACCCCGCGAGCAGCCGGCTCCAGGCCGCGGGCGTCCCAGCCGGCGTCGCGGGCGGTCGCGACGAACCGGCCGCGGCCCGCGCCGATGTCGAGCAGGACCGCCGCGCCCGTCGCGCTGCGCTGCGGCACGGCCGGTGCGCGACGCGCGACGATCCGCAGGCGCTGACGGTCGAACGCGCGCAGCAGCGGGGCGGCGATACCGGATCCGCGCGGACGGCGGGTCGCGTAGCTGCCCCCGTCGTGGGCGTCGTCCCACGCGGGTGGCGGTCCGCCGGTGACGGCCGTTCCGCACTCCGAGCAGCGCAGCAGCTCGAACCGTCCGGGCAGCGACGGGTCGCTCGTGGCGACCGTGCGCCAGGTGAGCAGCGACGCGCCACACGCCGGGCACCCGCTCGCGGCGGCGGGCGGAACGGGCGAGGGCGGGCACGCGGTCACGGCGAGCACCGTATCGGCGCGGCGGTCGTCGACCGGTGACGGGCGGGGCCGGGGCGACCGCACCGCGGGACCGAACGACGGGGAGGGACCGTAGACTCCCCGCGGTGGCCCGCCTCAGCAACCGCCAGCGCGTCTGGCGCAACCGGCTGGAGACGACCCTCCGCCTGACATCGCCGGTCCTCGATCTGGTCGTCGGCAGCGTCGAGCGTCTGGGTCGGATCGGCGCGGCTGCCGAGTCCGCGGTCACCCGTCATGCCCCGCGCGTCGGGGTGATCCGCCGTACCCGACCCGTCGATCGGACCGTTCGATGAGCAAGGCCGAAGCGCGCCCCGTCCGCAAGCAGCCGGAGCCCCGGGATCCCGAGGAGACGGTGGCGTTCGAGCGCCGCTGGCTCCGCACCGCCGGGTTCGCGGCGCTGTTCGCCGGGATCCTGCCGCTGCTGGGCACGATCGTCCGGATCATGGTCCTGCAGGACCAGCCCGACGACGTGTCGACGACGATCTCGAGCTTCCAGGCTCTCGATCGATACGCCGCCGGTGACGTCGGAGCCGGGCTCCACGGGTTGACCGCGGAGTTCGCGATCTTCCGTGGCGACAACATGGTCGGCCTGGCGGTGACCGAGATCCTGCCGTCGCTGGGCGTGCTGATCGCGGCACCTGCGATCTACTTCCTGCTGCGGGCCGGGTGGCGCCGCCGGCCGGCGTTCCCCGCCTGGTTGCTGTGGCTGCCGCTCGTCGGCGGGGTCTTCTACGGGGTCGCCAACATCGTGGCGCAGGTCTACTACGGCCTGGAGTTCGGCAACTTCGTCGACCTCCCCGCCGCCCAGCAGACCAACGGTGCCGCGAACGACGTCTTCGCGACGCTGCGCGACGCGCCGGGACTCCAGATCCCGGTCACGCTCGGCAACCTGTTCTTCAGCGTGAGCGTGGCGGTTGCCGCGATCACCGCCATGAGCGTCGGCCTCATCACCCGGTTCATGGGGATCATGGGGATCGCGGTCGTCATCCTGCCGATCCTCTTCCAGGCCGACAGCCAGGGCTTCCTCCAGGCGTTCTGGCTCATCGCCCTGGCCATCTTCCTGCTGCGGACCGGCCCCACCGCCCGGCCGCCGGCGTGGGAGACCGGGCACGCCGTGCCGTGGCCGACGCGCGCGGAGCAGCTCGAGGCCGCCGAGCGCGAGCGTCACCGCAAGCAGGCCGAGACCGACGCGGCGAACGAGCCCGCCCCCAAGCCGAAGGCCGGCACGAGCAACAAGCGTCGCAAGCGCCGCAAGTAGGGCGACCAGCGCGGTCGTCGCCGGGTGGGTGACCGCCGCGGTTCGCGGTGGGCGACGGCGCTCCCGGGCGCCTCGGGGAAGAGGACCTGGCGCGCCGCCGCCCCATCGGTCAGGCTGGGGACATGCGCCGCCGCATCGCGTTGACCGTCGTTGCGGGCCTGATCCCGCTGGTGGCGTGTGGCGGGGCGTCGGGCGACGACGGCGACCGGCTGCCGGGCCCGCCGCAGGTCGGCGTGGCCACCGACGGTGACGGCACGCTGTCGGTCACCCCGGACACGACCACCGCCGCGGCGACGCCCAGGGTCCGCACGATCGTCACCGGGCTGGACACGCCCTGGAGCATCGCCTTCCTGCCCGACGGTGACGCGCTGGTGAGCGAGCGCGGCGGCCGGATCGTGCGGATCTCCGAGCGCACCCACCGCAAGCGGACGGTCATGCGGGTCCCCGGCGTGTCGCAGGTGGGCGAGAGCGGCCTGCACGGGCTGGCGGTGTCGCCGACCTACCGTCGCGACCGGTGGGTGTACGCGTACCTCACGACCCGCCGCGACAACCGGGTGGTGCGGTTCCGCCTCGGCGGCAAGGTACGGCCGATCCTGACCGGGCTCGAAGCCGCGCCGATCCACGACGGCGGCCGGATCGCGTTCGGCCCCGACAAGCGCCTGTACATCGGCACCGGTGATGCCGGCGACACCGACCTGGCGCAGGACCGCTCGTCGCGCAACGGCAAGATCCTGCGGATCGCCGCCGACGGGCGGATCCCGTCCGGCAACCCGATCAGCGGATCGCCGATCTGGTCGCTCGGGCACCGCAACGTGCAGGGGCTGGCGTTCGACCGGCGCGGCCGGCTGTGGGCGTCCGAGTTCGGGCAGAACGAGCGCGACGAGATCAACCTCGTCCGCAAGGGCGGCAACTACGGCTGGCCCGACGTGGAAGGCCGGGGTGACACGCAGGACGGGCGGTTCGTCAACCCCAAGGTGACCTGGTCCACCGCGGAGGCGTCGCCGAGTGGGATCGCGGTGCTCGGCACCCGGCTCTACGTGGCGGCGCTGCGCGGCGAGCGGCTGTGGCAGGTGCCGCTGCGCGGTACCCGGGCCGGCACGCCGCGCGCGCTCTTCCGCGGACGGTTCGGCCGCCTCCGGGCCGTCACCGCCGCGCCGGACGGCTCGCTGTGGGTGGCGACGTCCAACCGCGACGGCCGCGGAGACGTGCGCGACGGCGACGACCGGATCCTGCGGATCACGGGCCTGCCGCGATAGCGACGTTGGGCCTGCCTCAGCCTTCGTCGGTCACGATCGCGCCGTCCTTGGGGTGCAGGGGGCCGACCGCGAGGAGCTCGATGCCGGAGGGACCGGCACCGAAGTCCCGCAGCACCCCCGGGCCGACGCGCAGCGCCTCCCCGACGGCCAACGGCACGGTCTCGCCGTCGAGGGTCGCGTCGCCGCCGCCGGACAGCACGACAAACACCTCCTCGGCGTTGGCGTGCCGGTGCCGGAACGGCTGCCGCGCGCCGGGCCGAACACGGTGGTGGGCGATGCCGGTGCGGGTCAGTCCCAGGTCGCCGGTCGGGAACCGCGCCTCCAACACC
>JBFWKS010000176.1:0-8641 GCA_050252545.1 Solirubrobacteraceae bacterium | reverse complement strand
GAGGGCAAGGAGCAGCAGGTCGCGCACGTGTCCTCGCAGGAGGTCGTCAAGCTCGCCGAGCGCGAGGCGGACGACATCGTCGACGAGGCCAAGGCCCGCGAGCGCGAGATCCGCCTCGGCGCCGAGGACTACGCCGACGAGATCCTCAACACGCTCGAGGTCAACCTCATGAAGTTCATCGCCGCGGTCCGCCGTGGTCGTGAACGGCTCCAGGGCAAGGACGACGCGGAGCTCGAGGGCGCCGAGCGCTGATCGCGGCGGATCGCGGGCCGTCCGAGAACGGGTCGCGACCGCAGGCGATGCGACGACGTCCCGGCGCGCGACGGAGCGTCGCACGGCCCGGGAGCGTACCGGCGGTAGGATCGCCGCATGGGGCTCCTCGGCACGGTGACCAGCGCGGCGGGGGGCAAGGCGTTCCTCGCACGCGAGCTCGCACGGGCCGGGATCATCGGCCCGATCAACCCGGCGGTGCTGCCACGGATCCTGCTCGCCCTGCGCGGGCTCGGACCCACCCCGGCCCTGGGCTACACGATGAACGCGCTGCGCCGGCCGGACGCGCTGGCGCTCATCGACGAGACCGGGCCGCTCACCTACCGCGAGGTGCACGAGCGCTCCAACGCGCTGGCGGCGCAGCTGCGCGACCTCGGCGTCGGGGCGGGCGACGCGGTCGCGATCATGTGCCGCAACCACCGCGGCTTCATCGAGACCCTCGTCGCGGCCAGCAAGCTCGGCGCGCACCAGCTGCTGCTCAACACGATGTTCAGCGCGCCGCAGATCGCGGACGTGCTGGCGCGCGAGAGGCCGGTCGCGGTCGTCTACGACGAGGAGTTCCGCGACCTCGTCGGCCCCGGCGCCATGAGCCTCACCCGGGTCGAGTGGGCCGATCCCGCCACGACCGCCGCGGCGCCCGCGGACATCAGGTCCGCCGAGGAGCTCATCGCCGCGGGCCGGGGCGACGACCTGCCGTACCCGTCGGAGCGGGGCCGCATGGTCATCCTCACGTCGGGCACCACCGGCACCCCGAAGGGGGCCGCCCGCCAGCAACCCCGGTCGCTCGACCCGGTCGCCCAGATCCTGTCGCGGATGCCGCTGCGGTCGGAGGAGCGCACGATGCTCGCCGCGCCGATGTTCCACTCGTGGGGCTACCTGCACTTCTCGATGGCGTTCGCGCTCGGGTCGACCCTCGTCCTGCGCCGCCGGTTCGACCCCGAGGCGACCATCGCCGCGATCGCCGAGCACCGCGCCCAGGTGCTGCCGGTCGTGCCGGTGATGCTGCAGCGGGTCATGGAGCTGCCGGACGAGGTGCTCGACCGCCACGACCTCTCGTCGCTGCGCGTCGTCGCCCTGTCGGGATCGGCGTTGCCCGGCGAGCTCGCCGTCCGCACGATGGACCGGCTGGGCGACGTCGTCTACAACCTCTACGGCTCGACCGAGGTCGGCTGGGCGACGATCGCCACGCCCGACGATCTGCGCGCCGCACCCGGCACCGCGGGCAAGCCGCCGCGCGGGACGATCGTGCGGATCTACGACGAGCAGGGCCGCGACATCACCGCCTCCGGGGGGATAGGCCGGATCTTCGTCGGCAACGACATGAAGTTCGACGGCTACACCGGCGGGGGCGGCAAGGACGTCATCGACGGGTTGCTGTCGTCCGGTGACGTCGGCCACTTCGATGCGGACGGGCGCCTGCACGTCGACGGCCGCGACGACGACATGATCGTCTCGGGCGGGGAGAACGTCTTCCCCCGCGAGGTCGAGGACCTGATCGCGGACCTCGACGGCGTCACCGAGGTATCGGTCGTCGGCGTCGACGACGCGAAGTTCGGCCAGCGGCTCGAGGCGTTCGCGGTCCTCGACGACGGCGCCACCCTCGACGAGGACGCCATCAAGACCCACGTCCGGGAGAACCTCGCCGGCTACAAGGTCCCGCGCACGATCCACTTCATGGACGAGCTGCCGCGCAACGCCACCGGCAAGGTGCTCAAGCGCGAGCTGCGGGACGCCGGCTGATCCCGCGCGGCCGGCCCGACGGCGACGAGGGTCCGGGTGGACGGCGACGAAGGACCCACGATGCATGCACAGCCGGACCGGTCAGCTCGACGCAGGGCGATCGGTAGATGGGCGCCCGCCCTCGTCGCGACGACGATGACGGTCGCGAGCCTGGCGACGGCGCCGACGGCCGGGGCGACCGAGCGGTCCGACGACCCGTCGCCCAGGGTCGAGCGGACCGGCAGGGCCGTCGGCGGGCCACTCGCGTTGCGCCGGGTCGGTGTCGTGCAGGACGGCACCGATCTGCGGTGGAGGATCGTCACCGCCAAGGGCTGGCCGACGGCGAGCCTCAGAGCCGGCCGCGGCCGGCGGATCTGCCTGAGCACGCATCGCCGGGACGGCGGCGAGGCCCACCGAGCGTGCGTGTCGGCCAAGGGACGCCGGCTGCGGCTGCGCGGCACGGTCGTCGGGCGCGACGGGATCCCCAAGGGCTGGCGGACGATCCGGGCCCGGATCACGCGGCCCGACTCCCGCACGCTGCAGGTCGTCGGACCGGTCGCCGAGCTGGGCCGCCGCTACGGCACCGTTCGCTGGACGGTCTCGTCGGCCTGGCGTGGCGGTGCGAGCTGCTCCCGCGTCGGGGCGTGCGCCGACCGCCTGCCCGGGCCCAAGCGGCGCCCGGCCACCTACGGGACCCGCCGCCCGGTACCGATCGGCTGCGTGCCCCGTGGGGCGACCCGCGTCACCCACGGGCCGGCGGTGAAGGAGGTCGCGCTGACCTTCGACGACGGGCCCGCGACGATCACCTCGCGGTGGCTCGACGTGCTGCGTGAGCATGACGCGGTCGGCACGTTCTTCGTGCTCGGCAGCCAGGTCCACGGACGCGAGTCGCTGCTGCGGCGGATGGTCCGCGAGGGCCACGCCGTCGGCAACCACTCCTACGACCACGCCAACCTCGCCGGCGGCGGACGCGGGCAGCTCGGCCGCACGAACGCCATCATCCGCGCGGCGAGCGGCGTCCAGCCGTGCGTGTTCCGTCCGCCGGGCGGGGCCACCAGTGGTGCGCTCGACGCCGAGGTCCGATCCGCCGGGATGCACGACGTCCTCTGGTCGATCGACACGAACGACTGGCAGGGGCCGGGGGCCGCCACGATCGCGTCGCGGGCGCTGGCGGCTGGTCGGGGAGGGATCGTCCTGATGCACGACGGCGGCGGCCCGCGCGAGCCGGGACTCGCCGCACTGCCCACGATCATCCGTGGACTCCGCGCACGTGGGTACCGTCTGGTGACCGTGCCCGACCTCCTGCGCCTGCGACCGCGCTACGCCTACGACCTGCCCCGTTCCTCCCGAGAGGGGTCCCGATGACCGAGACGATCGACCCGCCGTTCGACGACGAGGGGCACATCGACCTGACCGCGCTGCGGATGGGGTCGGGGGAGGGCCGGCGCATGGCGGTCCCGTTGAGCCTCGAGGCACTGACCCTCAGCGAGGACCGCTACGACACCGCGTTGACCGCCGAGCCCGCCCGCCTGGACGTGGCGCGGATGCTCGGGGGTGGCTGGTCGATGCGGCTGCGATTCGACGCCACGATCAGCGGCCCCTGCATGCGCTGCCTGCAGCCGACGAGCGCGGCGGTCGACGTCGACTCGCGCGAGCTCGACGAGCGCTCCGGCGACGCCCAGCTCGACAGCCCCTACGTCGACGGCGACACGCTCGACGTCGTCCGCTGGGCCAACGACGGACTCGTCCTGGCGCTCCCCGCGCGGGTGCTCTGCCGCGAGGACTGTCGCGGGCTCTGCCCGGAGTGCGGGGCCGACCTCAACGCCGACCCCGAGCACCGCCACGAGGGCGTCCGGGACCCCCGCTGGAACGCGCTGGACGGGCTGCGGTTCGACGACGAGGGCCGCCTCGTCGACGGCGGCTGACCTCGCGCCGGACGATTCCCTACCATTCCCCTCCTTATGGCCGTCCCCAAGCAGAAGCAGTCGCACGCCCGCACCGCCAAGCGCCGTGCGCAGCACAAGGCCGCTCGGCCGACGGTCAACGAGTGCCCGCAGTGCCATTCTCCCCGCATTCCGCACCGTGTCTGCGGCACCTGTGGCTACTACGACGGCCGCGTCGTCGTGACCCCGAAGAGCTCCGCGCTCGACATCTGATCGCGTCACGGCGTCCCGCGCCGTCCGCGCGGTCCGACGCCGTACCCCACCCATGAGCAGCACCGTCGCCGTCGACACGACCGGAGCGGACCTCGGCCCGGCCGAGGTCGCCCACGGTGCCGTCCTCGCCGCCGCGAAGGGGATCCGGATCCGGCTCTACGGGCCGGCCGCCGAGCTGTCACCCGTCGTGGCGGGCGTCGCCGGCATCGAGGTCGTCGACGCGCCGATCTCGATCGCCAAGGCGCCCGATCCGGCCGCCGCGGTCCAGAGCACCCCCGACGCGTCGATCGTCCAGGTCGCACGCGCGGTCGCCAAGGGCGACGCCGATGCGTTCGTCGTCGCGGGCGCGACCGGTCCGGCGCTGGCCGCCGGGCTGCTCCACGTCCGCCGCGCCAAGGGCATCCACCGTCCCGCGCTCGCGCTGCCGCTGCCGATCCCGGGCCGTCCGGTGACGCTCGTCGACGTCGGCGCCAACGTCGAGTCGCGGCCCGACCACCTCGTCCAGTTCGCGTTCATGGGCGCCGCGCTCGCGCGCACCGTGCTCGGCGTCGAGCGGCCGCAGGTCGCCCTGCTGTCCAACGGCGAGGAGTCGTCGAAGGGCACCCCGGACGTCGTCGCCGCCCACGCGCTGCTCCGGGACCGACTCGCCGACGGCGACGGGATCGAGTTCGTCGGCAACGTCGAAGGGACCGACCTGACCGTCGGTGTCGCCGACGTCGTCGTCACCGACGGGTTCACCGGCAACATCACGCTCAAGCTCATCGAGGGCGTGTCGCAGACCGTCGTCGGAGAGATCCGCAAGGCCGCCCGGTCGAACCCGATCGCCACCCTCGGCGGGCTGCTGCTCAAGCCGGCGCTCGGCCGGTTCCGCGACGAGATCGACCCGGAGGGACCGGGCGGCGCGTACATGCTGGGCCTGCGTGCCCTGGGCGTCGTGCCACACGGCCGGTTCACCCGGGTCGGGTTCGAGCAGGCGATCGTCCGTGCGGCCCGCGGCGCCGACGCCGACCTGACCGACGTCGTGCACCGGGACCTCGAGGCCGCCGGCGCGCTGCGCCGCTCGCCGATGGCGGCCCGGCCCGCACCGCCCCAGGACGTCGACATCGCCACGCGGTGAGCGTGGCCCGGCGACGCGGATGCGCTCCCCGGTACCGTCTGCGGGTATGACTCGCGACGAGGTGCTCGACATCGTCCGCCGCCACCTGGCCGACGAGCTGGAGGTCGACCCCGCCGACATCTCCGACGCCACCCGGCTGCGCGACGACCTCGGGGCGGACTCGATGGACCTCATGATCCTCGGTCAGGAACTGAAGGACACCCACGGGATCACGCTGCCCGACGAGGAGGCCGTCCGGATCGTCACGGTCGGCGACGCCGTCGACCTCGTGGTGCGGCACCTGCCGACCACCACGTGACCGAGCGGACCGCCACCGGCCTGCTGCGCGAGCTCCTCGACGCCGTTCCCCCGTCGGTCCGGCGCCGCACGGTCACGCACGCGTCGTGGGCGACCCGCCGCGCCGAGAGCTACGAGCGGCTGGCGTTCGTCGGGGACGGCGTGCTCGGCCTTGCGGTCGCCACCCACCTGTACCGCACGCTCGAGGAGGATCGCTTCGGTGCCGGGCGGCTGACCGTCGCCCGTGCAGGCACGGTCGGGCACGGCCAGTGCCGTGCGGTCGCCGAGGCGCTCGGCCTGCCGCAGCTCGCGCACGAGCTGGCGCCGCCGAAGGCGCAGGGACAGGTCGCCCACGTCGTGCGGACCGAGCGGGCGCTCGCCGAGATGTGCGAGGCGGTCATCGGCGCGGCGTACCTGGAGTTCGGGTACGAGCGGACCGCGCCGGCCGTCATCGAAGCGTTCGGTGCCCAGCTCGGTGAGGCGATCGACAAGCCCGGCGACCACAAGAGCCGCCTGCAGGAGCACCTCTTCGCGCAGGGACGGACCGTCGTCTACCGCGTGGTCGACGAGCTCGGTGAGCCGCACGACCGGACGTTCGTCGTCGAGGCCACCGTCGAGGGCGACACCGTCGGATCCGGTCGTGGTCGGTCCAAGAAGCTCGCCGAGCAGGAAGCGGCGCGCGAGGCGCTCACCGCACTCGGGGTCTGACACCACATCCCGGTAGGCTCGCGGGTCGCGGTCGGCCCGGTCCGCCCGGCGCACGACCATCCTCGGACGACCGCCCGGCCGCGCCGGCCCGGATCTCCATGCACCTGAAGTCGCTCACGCTCAAGGGGTTCAAGTCGTTCCCCGATCGCACCCGCCTGGAGTTCGCTCCGGGCGTGTCGGTCGTCGTCGGCCCCAACGGGTCGGGCAAGAGCAACGTCACCGACGCCGTGCTGTGGGCGCTGGGCGAGCAGCGTCCGCTCGCGGTCCGCGGCCAGACGATGCAGGACATCATCTTCGGCGGCGGCCGTGGCGTGCAGGCCCGCAACGCCGCCGAGGTCGAGCTCGTCCTCGACAACTCCGACGGCACCGTCGACCTGCCCGTCGGCGAGATCTCCGTCGTCCGCCGCCTGGACCGCAGCGGCGACGGCGAGTACCGCCTCAACGGCGCCCGCTGCCGGCTCACCGACGTCCAGGAGGTCCTGTCCGACACCGGCCTGGGCAAGGAGGCCCACTCGGTGGTGTCGCAGGG
The DNA here is from genome assembly GCA_050252545.1 of Solirubrobacteraceae bacterium. Classification (GTDB taxonomy): domain Bacteria; phylum Actinomycetota; class Thermoleophilia; order Solirubrobacterales; family Solirubrobacteraceae; genus Patulibacter. The sequence goes on along the minus strand of JBFWKS010000176.1, from coordinate 1,866 downwards.
CCGCGTCGAGGCGATCGTCACCTCCAAGCCCAAGGACCGCCGGCTGCTCATCGAGGAGGCCGCCGGGCTGGGCAAGCACCGCAAGCGTCGCCGTCGCGCCCAGCTCAAGCTCGAGCGCACCCGCGAGAACCTCGACCAGGCGCTGCTCGTGGAGCAGGAGGCCCGCAAGCAGCTGGGCCCGCTCAAGCGCCAGGCGGAGGCCGCCGAGCTCCACGCCCGCCTCGAGCGCCAGACCGTCGAGGCCCGCTGGGAGCTCGTCCGCGACGCGCTGCGCGACCGTCGCGCCCGGCTCGCCGCGGCCGACGTCGAGACGACGGCCGCGAAGGCCGAGCGCGATGAGCTCCAGACCGAGCTCGACGGGGTCGTCGCGGAGCGTCGCCAGGCGGAGGAGGCGCTGGCCCAGCAGGCGCAGCACCGCGACCGGCTCGCGTCGCGCGCGCGGCGGGCCACGGCATCCGCCGAGCGGATCGAGCTGCGCCGCGAGCGCGTCGACGACCGCCGCCAGAGCCTCGCCGACCGGATCGCGCAACGCGCGGGGCAGCTGGAGGAGCTCGCCGAGCAGGCCCGCGCCGACGCTCCGGACGACGCCGGCACCGACCGGATCACGACCCTGGAGACGGAGCTGGAGGCGCTCGACCGCGAGCGTCAGTCGAACCTCGAGCGCGAGCTCGAGGTGCTCTCGGCCGCGGTCGTGACCGCCGAGGCGAAGCTCGTCGAGGCGACCGCGGAGGCGGAGCGCGTCGCCGCCGAGGCCGCGGAGGCCGAGTCGGCCGCCCAGCAGGTCCGGGCCCGTCGCCGCGAGCGCGAGCAGGCCGCGGAGCAGGCGCGCCGCTCCGCCGCCGCGGTCGGTGCCCAGCTCGCCGCCGCCAACCAGTTCCTGCGCAGCCACGCCGGCGGGGTCGGCACCGGCCCCAAGGGGTCGCGGACGGTGTCGCTCGCCGACGGACTGCGCGTCGACGACGGCTGCGAGCTGGCCGTCGCCGCCGCCCTCGACGGTCGCCTCGGTGCGGCGCTCGCCGACGACCTGCCCGCCGGACGCGAGCTGCTGCGCGGGGGCGGTCGCGACGGCGCCCGGGTGCTGCTGCCCGACGCCACCTCGACGTCCCCGCCCGACGACGACGCGCCCGTCGACGGAGCGACCGCGCTGGCGCCGCGCGTCCACGGCGACGCTCCGGCGATCGACGTCGCACGGCGGCTGCTCGCGGGAACGTGGCTCGTCGACGAGCTGCCCGACGCGGTCCCGCTGACCTTCACCGGCACGCTCGTCACGCCCGAGGGCCACGTCTGGCGGGTCGGGACCGGCGAGCTGCAGCGCACGCCGCAGGGCGGTGCGGAGCGCGTGCTCGCCGAGCGCAACCGCCGTGACCGGCTGATCGAGGAGAGCGACGCCGCGGTCCGCGCCGAGCACGACGCGATCGCCGCGGTCGAGGGGCTCAAGGACGAGATCGCCGCGGCCGACGCCGCCCGCGACACGGGCGAGCAGCGCGTCCGCGAGGCCCGCCGCGTGCAGTCCGACGCGCAGGAGTCGGTCCGCGAGGCTACTCGCGGCGTCACCCGTCGCCGCGCCGCCCCCGACGACGGACCGACCGCCGTCCGGCGCGCGCAGATCCTCGGCGAGCTGCAGGCCGAGCGCCGCACCGCCGAGCGGCTCGCCCGCGAGCGGGCGGAGCGCGAGCGGCGCGTCGGTGGGCTCCGGCGGGCACTCGAGGCCGACCGGGCGGTGCTGCCCGTCGGCGAGCAGGTCGCCGCGCTGCTCGGCGAGGCGGTGCGGACGGTGCGCGCCCGGGCCGAGGCGCTGCAGCGGGCGGTCGACGAGGACCGGGCGTCCGGGGACGACGTCGCCGGACGGCTCCAGATCGGAAGAGC
>JBFWKS010000175.1:0-8652 GCA_050252545.1 Solirubrobacteraceae bacterium | reverse complement strand
CGGCGACCTTCGCCTACGCAGACCCGCACGAGGCGTTCGACCGCGTGCGCGCGCAGCCTGGCCTCTACTGGCAGCCCTCTGACTACGGCACGTTCAACGGTGGCTTCTGGATGGCCACGCGTTTCGCTGACATCGTCGACGTCGAGAAGCGCGGCGCGGACATCACCGTCCAGCACGGCTTCAACTTCCCAGTCCCGGGCGTCTCCGAGCCACCAGAGGAGACCGCAATGTGGGGCGCGCTCCTCATGCGCATGGACGCTCCGGTCCACAGCCGCGTCCGACGCGCCGTCGCGGCCTCCTTCGGCCCGCGCGTGGTCAAGCAGTTCGACGGCTGGATCCGCGACGTCGTCGACGAGGTCCTCGACGACGCCCTCGTCGAGGACGAGTTCGACTGGGTCGAGAAGGTCGCCAAGTACGTACCGTCCCGCGTGGTCGCCAAGGTTCTCGGCGTCCCCTTCGAGAAGCGTGAGAACATCGTCAACTGGGTCGACGACATCTTCCACTGCGCCCAGCACGACGACGCCGGCACCCGCATGCTGGTGATCGCTCAGGAGATGTTCGCCTACATCGGAGAGCTGCAGCAGGAGAAGCTGAAGGTCCCGCAGGACGACGTCACCACCGTCATGGCGCAGTACGCCGAGCGAGGCGAGATCACCCAGGAGGAGTTCACCTTCTTCATCTTCCTCGTGATGGTCGCCGGCTACGAGACCACACACACCCTCATCGGCCAGATGATGCAGATGATCTCCCACGACGAGGAGATCCACCGGATCTCCCGCGAGGCCGTGGCGGCCGGAAACTCGGGTCGTCTCCTCGACGAGTTCCTGCGCCACATCACGCCCGCCATGAACATGGCGCGCATCGCGACCCCCGACTTCGAGGTCGCCGGGACGCGGGTCAAGAAGGGCGACGTGATCCAGATGCAGTTCGTCGCGGCCAACCGCGATCCCGAGGTCTTCAGCGACCCGCACCGCTTCGACCCGAGCCGCAGCGAGACCAAGACCCTCACCTTCGGGTCTGGCCCGCACCGCTGCGTCGGCAACGTCCTCGCGAAGCTCGAGGGCACCATCCTGCTCGAGCAGCTCTACAAGCGCGATGTCGACCTCGAGGCGGCAGGCCTCGCCCGTCGCGGCAACAGCACTTGGATCAACCAGCTGTTTGAGCTCCCGGTGCGCGTGAAGCGATGAGCACCGTCCCGAGCACCGTGTCGGAGCGCTTCCCCGAGATCGCTCCCGACACCTCCTACGAGCTGTTCATTGACGGTGTATCCGTGCCCTCGGAGGGGTCGGACGTCTTCCAGTGCGTCGATCCGTACGAGGAGGTCGCCTGGGGAGTCGTGCCCGTTGCGACGGCCGGCGACGTCGACCGGGCGGTCAGGGCGGCACGCGCTGCCTTCCCGGGCTGGGCCGCCACCCCGGTCGCGGCCCGGACCGAGACGCTGCGGGTGTTCGCGAACCTGATCCGCGAGAACGTGGCGGAGCTCGCGCGCCTGCAGGTGCACGAGAACGGCAAGACGATCGTCGAGATGACCGGGGTGACCTCGCTGCTCCCCGCGCTGGCCGACTACGTGGGTCAGCTCGCCATCGACGATCACGGCGCCGTCCTCCAGCCGACCCTGCCGGGCCACGACGCCTGGACTCGGCCCGAGCCGCTCGGGGTGGTCGCCGCGATCGCCCCGTGGAACAACCCCCTCCTGCTCCTGGCCTGGAAGCTCTTCCCCGCGATCGCGGCCGGCAATACCATCGTCGTCAAGCCGTCGGAGGTCACCCCGGTCTCGACGCTCCGGCTTGCGCAGCTGGCCCACGAGGCGGGGGTTCCCGCGGGCGTCATCAACGTGGTGACCGGCGCCGCGGCGACCGGGGCCGCCCTGGTCGGGCACCCCGACATCGACAAGGTGGCCTTCACCGGGTCGACGACGGCCGGCATCCAGATCGCCAAGACCGCAGCGGAGCGCGTGCTCCCCACTACCCTTGAGCTGGGCGGCAAGGGACCTCAGATCGTCTTCCCTGAAGGCGACCTCGCACGCGCGGTGCCCAGCCTCGTGGCCGGGCTGATCGCCGGCACCGGCCAGGCGTGCAACGCCGGATCGCGGATCCTCGTGCACCGCGACGTGTACGACGAGGTCGTCGGCGGCCTGAGGAAGGCGCTCGACCACGTCGTCGTCGGGGATCCGTTGGATCCCGGCACGCAGATCGGTCCGCTCGCCTCGCCAGCCCACTATGAGAAGGTCACGGGGTACCTCCGGGTCGCCGACGACGAGGCGGGCACGACGCTGCTGCACGGTGGTCGATCGGGGCCGGAGCTCGGCGGTGGCGAGACCGGACTGTTCGTCGAGCCGACGATCTACGCCACCCCCGAGCGTTCCTCGCGCGTCCGCTGCGAGGAGATCTTCGGTCCGGTCGGTTCCGTCATCCCGTTCGAGGACGAGGAGGAAGCGGTCGCCATCGCGAATGAGTCCGAGCTCGGCCTGGTGTCCGGGCTCTGGTCGCAGGACGTCGACCGGGTGGCGCGCGTGTCGAAGCGGCTCCAGACCGGAGTCGTGTGGGTCAACACCTGGCGGGCGTTCGGGATCAACGTCCCGTTCGGCGGCTACAAGCTCAGCGGCACCGGCCGCGAGTTGGGCCCCGACATGGTCCGCGACTACACGCAGCGCAAGGCCGTCTGGCTCGGGCACGCACCCACGGCCTGACCCGGACCGGCCTCCGATCACCGAGTACCGAAGGCCCCAGCCGGGGCCTCGGTGTCCCATTCCCTTCCCCAAAGACGGCTGGCACCCGAGAAAGCGTGGCCATGAACGAGCAAGAGCAGATCGAGTACCACCAGGGCGTGCCGGTCGGACGGTGCGAGAAGTGCGGCGAGCTGACGGTCCCGCGGCCCGTCTTCTGTCCCCGGTGCCTCAGTGACGCCATCGCGCACGAGCAGTACGACGGCGCTGGCGTCGTCTACGCCGCCACCGCCGTTCGGCGAGGCCCGAAGGGCGTCGAGCTCCCCTACGGCCTGGCGTTCATCGACCTCGGTGGGAAGCTGCGCGTGATGGCGCGCTACGCCTGCGGGGATGGCCCGATGGCTCCGGACACACCCGTCACCGTCGCGCAGACGGCTGCCGTCGGACCTGTCCCGGTCCTGACCGCCACCGTCGTCGAGGACCGCGCACGCGCATGACCAAAGCACTGCTAGCGGGGGCCTTCGCGGTCCCGTTCGTGAAGGAGGGCGAGAACATCGCCGTCCTCGGCGCCCGAGCCGTCCGGGGCCTGCTGGAGCAGACCGGCGCGGATCGCGACGACATCGACGTCGCCGTCACCGGAACAGCCCTCGGCGGGTCGCTCGTGGGCCAGCGGATCCTGAAGCGCCTGGACATGACCGGCATCCCCGTCATCAACGTCGAGAATGCCTGTGCCACGGGCGCGACCGCCGTGCACGTGGCCACCCAGCTCGTCATCGCGGGTCAGGCGCGGGCCGTCATCGCCGTGGGCGTCGAGCAACTCTCCGCGCTCGGCGGCGGAACGCTGCCCCTGGACCTGACGGACGTCGAGGCCGCGCAGGGGTCGGTCATGCCCGCCGTCTACGCGATGCGGGCCAGCCGGTATCTCTGGGAGCACGGCGCCTCCGCGGAGGACATGGCGCAGGTCACCGTCAAGAACCGCCGGGCGGGAGCCCACAACCCGATTGCGCGCTTCCAGAGCGAAGTGACCCTGGACGACGTTCTGGCGTCGCCGATGATCTGCGACCCGCTCACGCTGTTGCAGTGCTCGTCCAACAGCGACGGCGCGGCGGCGGTCCTCGTGTGCTCGCCCGAGTACGCCGCGAGCCTCACGTCCCCGCCCATCGTCATCAGGGCGTCCGTGGTGCTGTCGGGCGAGTACTCGAACGGTCCGCGCAACATGCTGGTGCCCGACATCACCGTCCGGGCCGTCGCCCAGGCCTACGACGACGCCGGCATCACCGCGTGGGACGTCGATCTCGCGGAGGTGCACGACGCGTTCACGATCGCCGAGCTCCTCTACTACGAGACCCTCGGGTTCTGCGCCCCCGGCGACGGCGCCAAGTTCCTGGCCGACGGGGGACCGTTGCCGGGCGGATCCGTGGCGGTCAACTCGAGCGGCGGCCTCATCTCCCGGGGGCATCCGGTCGGCGCGACCGGTGTCGCGCAGATGGTCGAGGCCTACGAGCAGCTGACCGGCATCGCGGGCGATCGTCAGCTGGCCAACGCCGAGGTCGCGGTGACGCACGTCACCGGCGGCGGCATCGCCGGAGTCGACAACGGCGCGTGCGGCGTGCACGTGCTCGCGAACTGAGGTCTCGCGTGTCTGCACGTGCACTCGTCGTCGGCGACGGACCGTTGGCTGCGGCCACGGCCACCGAGCTCACCCGCAACGGCTTCGCCATCGCGAGCAGCAACGAGGCCGCCGCCGGACCGCTGCAGGTCCTCGTCGTCACGTCGTCTGGGGCTTCCGACGTCCTGGACATCGTCCGCCGGCATCAGGAGGGCCTCGCTTCGACCGGGCTCGGTCGGGTCGTGCTCGTCGGCAGCCGCGACTGGCTCGGGTGGCCCGGCCGCGTGGACGGCGCGGCGGCGAGCGCCGAGCTCGTCGGCCTCACGCGGAGCCTCGCGCTCGAGCTCGGCCCGCAGGGCATCACCGTCAACCTCGTCTGCCCGCCCGGGCCCTCGACCGACGCACCGAAAGAGGACCCGTGGGCGGCACCGCCCCCGCCGTTGACAGGGCCCATCGGAGACGACGACGTCGCGTTCGCGATCGCGTTCGCGGCCGACGAGCGCTCCGGCTACTTCACCGGCCAGGTCCTGCACGTCTCGGGCGGGCTCAGCGTCCTGAGCTCCCTGACCGCCTGATCCTCGAGGACACTCCATGCCACCCCCCTCTTCCCCACCGCTCGCCAGGACGGCCATCGTCACCGGCGCCGCCAGCGGCATCGGGCTCGCCATCGCACAGCGACTCGCGAACGACGGCGCGCGCGTCGTCGTAGGCGACATCTCCCTGGAGGCCGCCGAGCGCGCGGCTCACCAGATCGAGGCCGACGGTGGGGTGGTCACCGCGATCCAGGCCGACGTCAGCAAGGTCACCGAGGTCGACCAGCTCGTGGAGCGGACCGTCGAGACGTACGGCGGTCTCGACGTCATGGTCAACAACGCCGGGATCGAAGGCGACGCCTCCCTGCGCAAGCTCCAGCCCGAGCTCTTCGATCGCGTGATCGGGATCAACCTCGGAGGCGTCTTCAACGGCTGCCGCGCCGCGGCCGCCGTCATGGACGGGCACGGCCGCATCGTCAACATCGCCTCCCGTGCTTGGCTGGGGTGGTGGGGGCAGGCCGCCTACGCCGCGAGCAAGGGCGGCGTCGTGAGCCTGACCCGCGCCCTCGCCGTCGAGCTCTCGGCGAAGGGCATCACCGTCAACTGTGTCGCGCCCGGGCTCATCGACAGCCCGATGCTGCGCAAGGTGCCCAAGACCGTCTACGACAACGTCCTCGCCGCGCAGCCCAGCGGCGAGGTCGGTACCACCGACGACGTCGCGCACCTCGTGCGTTTCCTCGTCGATGACCGCGCGAAGGCCATCACCGGGCAGATCCTCTACTCGTGCGGCGGCAAGAGCCTCTTCGCCATGCCCGCGCGCCGCCCGTCCACATCACCTGCGGAGAGGAGCGCGACATGACGCCGACGCCCGCCACCGCCGGAGGTGCCTCGTGAGCGCAGATGGCCTCCTCGTCGAGCAGCGCGGCGCGACGCTCGTGCTGACGCTCGACCGCCCTCAGGCGATGAACGCGATCGATCCGCCGCTGGCTGCCGCCTTGCGCGCTGCCTGGAGCCGGGCCACGGAGGACGATGACGTGCGGGTTGTCGTCCTGACCGGGGCCGGCGAGCGTGCGTTCTGCGCCGGAGCCGACCTCAAGAAGACCCCTCCGCCACCGCGGACCTTCGCCCAGACGCACCTCAACCGCGAGGCCACCGTCACGTCGGTGACGCCGCCGCACGAGTTCGTCAAGCCGGTCATCGCCGCCGTCAACGGCATCGCGGTCGGCGGCGGCTTCGAGCTCGTCCTCGCGACCGACATCCAGATCGCCGCGACGACCGCCCGATTCGGCCTGACCGAGACCCGCATCGGCTCGCTCCCCGGCGCAGGCGGGACGCAGCGCCTCGCCCGCCGCGTCCCGATCGGCGTCGCCCAGCGGTGGCTGCTGACCGGCGAGGTCTTCGACGCGGAGACCGCCCTGCGGTTCGGCCTCGTCTCGGAGCTCGTGCCCGCCGACGAGCTCCTGAGCCGCGCGCTCGAGATCGCTGAGGCTGTTGCGGGGAACGCGCCGCTGGCCGTTCGCGCCGGCAAGCGAGCCCTCTACGCCGCCCAGGACCAGACGCTTGCCCAGGGGCTCGAGTACGAGCAGCTCCTCTGGGGCGCGCTGCGCGACACGGAGGACCGGCTCGAGGGCCGCGCCGCCTTCGCCAAGAAACGGCCCCCGCAGTATCGAGGGAGGTAAGGCCCGTGGCTACCGAACAGACCAGCACCGACGAGCTGACGTCGACCCGAGCGCTCGCGGACGAGATGCTCACCGGTCTCGGCGGCGCGAGCGACACCCTGGCCGACACGACGTTCGTCGGCAACGGGGTGCTCGCCTCGCCGTTTCCGGTCGTCGACCTCGCGGCCGCCTCGTTCGCCGCTTGCGGGGCCGCCGTCACCGAGCTCCTCGCGCAGGACCATCAGCCGGCTCCGCCCGTCGTCGTCGTTCGCCGTCAGGCCGCGATCTGGTTCGACTTCCCGATCGCGCCGAGCCGTCCCTTCGGGGCGCCCGGCAAGCACGGCGTCCACTCGAAGTGGATGGCGGAGTTCCAGACCTCCGACCGCCGCTGGCTCCGGGTCCAGGCGACTTTCCCGTCGCTCCGGAAGCGCCTGCTCACCGCCCTGGACTGCGACGACGACTTCGAGGGCATCGCCCGCGCCGTCGCGGCCCTGCCTGGAGAGGAGGCCGAGGAGCGTCTGGCCGCCGCCGGCGCCGCTGGGTCGATCGCCCGCTCCCTGTCGGAGTGGCTGGAGCATCCCGTCGGGCGGGCGGTGCGGAACGAGCCGCTGGCGTCCGTCGTCCCGACGTCGGAGGGCAACGACACCTGGCGCCCCCCGGCCGGCAGGCCGCTCCTCGGCGTCCGCGTCCTCGACATGACGCGCATCGTCGCCGGCCCGGTCGCCACCAGGTTCCTCGCCTCCCTCGGGGCCGAGGTGCTCCGCATCGACCATCCCGACGGCGACGAGTTCAAGGTCTGGGGGATCAACGATCTCGCGATCGGCAAGCGGTGGGCGACGCTCGACTACAAGACGGACGATGGCCTGCAGGTCCTGAGGCAGCTGATCGCTTCTGCCGACGTCCTCATCACGAGCCACCGTGCCGATGTCCTGGAGCGGGTCGGCCTCGGCGCGGAGGAGCGCGCCGCCCTGCGTCCCGGACTCGTCGACGTGGCGATGAACGCCTACGGCTGGACCGGGTCGTGGAGGAACCGCCGCGGCTTCGACACGATGGTGCAGTACTCCACCGGCATCGCGCATCGGGTTTCGGAGTGGGCGCTCGAGGACCCCGACGCACGCCTGCCGCTCAACGCCCTCGGCCACGTCGTCGACGCCAGCCGTCCGCGCCACCTCCCGGTCGAGGCGCTCGACTTCAGCACGGCCTACCAGGTGGCGGCGGCCGCGATCCTCGGCCTCGGCCGCCGCGTCCGTGACGGCCGCGGATCCGTCACCCGGCTCTCCCTCGCCAGGACCTCGTTCCTCCTGAGCGACGCGACGCTTTCCACGGGACCGGACTTCACGCTGCCCTGGGCGGAGGAGGAGTTCGAACCCGGCACCTTCGACATGGGGGGCAAAGCAACCCGGCGGCTCGCCCACCCGATCCGCATCGAGGGGATCCCCTTGCGATGGGACCGGCCTGCCGAGAAGCCCGGCTCGTCTGTGCCGAGGTGGTCGACATGACCCCCCGGACGTCCTCGACCGCACCGACGGTCACCGCGCCCTTGAGCGATCTGACCGTGGTGGAGTATGGCGACGACCTCGCAGCGGCGTTCTGCGGCAAGCATTTCGCCGACCTCGGTGCCACGGTGCTCCTCGCTCGCCAGCCGCACCTTGGCGACGAGGACGCAGCGCTGCGCGCCTACCTCGACAATGCGAAGCGTCCGTTGAGCGCCACCCCGGTCCGAATCGATGTCGCGATCGTGCCGCACGGGGAGACGGCCGCTCCCGCAACGATCACCGTGCACATCAGCGACTTCGGGGAGACCGGACCGCAGGCTGCGTGGGGAGGGGGCGCCCTTGTCGCACAAGCCTCCAGCGGACTTCTGGACCTGATCGGGGACCCCTCGCGCGAGCCGGTCGCCCTCGGCGGACACCAGATCGACGACGCGACGGGCTGGGCGGCGTTCACCGGGGCGCAGATCGCGCTGGCCGGGATCGAACTGGGGAACGGACCCGCTGAGCAGACCGTGCGTGTCAGCCGCCTCGAGGTCGCAGCGTACATCGAGTGGAAGGGCCGCGTGTACGTGCAGGCCGGCAACGAGCTCGTCCGCGGCGAGCGATCGGGGCCGCTCGTCCTGCGCTGCTCCGACGGGTTCTTCGGCCTCTACTACCGTGCCTCGGACTGGGATCGCGTGCTATCCGTCTTCAA